>CAZSBQ010000038.1:0-22190 GCA_964604795.1 uncultured Victivallales bacterium
AAAACGCCGAGGCGCGCCGCCGACAAGTGGGCACCGGCGACCGCAGCGAACGCATCCGCACCTACAACTTCCCCCAAAGTCGACTGACCGACCACCGTTTCGCCGTCAGTCGACATGACCTGCCCGCCATCATGGAGGGCAACTTGGAGGAGTTCCTCAAGGAAATTCAGGGCATCGACGCCGAACAACGCCTCCAGGAGGAGCTGGGCGATTTCTCGTAACACCCTGTTCCGCACCTTGCAACCGGAGATTGACGCCATGCGCGCACAGACTCGAATCGTCCTGCCTCTGCTCGTCCTGCTGCTCGGCAGCCTGCCGTATGCCCCGTCGCGGGCCGCCGACTGGAAAGAGGACCGCGACCGCCTGCGAACCGTTATCGAGAACAAGGTCAAACTGGCGGTCGGACGCCGACTGACCCCCCCCGACATTGCCGAACGACTCGGGATCTCCCACCCACCTCCGACACCCTTGCGCTCGATGGCGGAAATAAAAAAAGCCGCGGAAGAAGCCGCCCGCGCCGAGGTGACCGAGCAGTATCCGCCGGAGCAAATCGAGCAATTTCAGCAGGCGGCAGAGGAAAAATACGCGCTTTGGAAGGAGGGCGACGACATCTCCTTCGTCATCCGCGGCGGACGCGGACGCACCCCCACTGTCACAGGGCGCCTCCGGCATGTGGGTTCCATCCGTGTTCAGGTCGGCAATCGATGGGTGTCGCGACAGGACATCGACAGGGAAACGCTGGCGCACCTTGATCCCGAACTCCAAAAGTCCATGGTCGCCGCCCAGGTCCGGAAAATGAGCATCACCCGCGAAGTCGAGCGCGAACGACTCTACGACGAGGTCTACCCAACCCTCGGCAAACGTCTCATGGAGGAATCCCACTACGTGCGCTGGAAAGGCCGCTGGATCGCCGCCGACAAGCTCTTCGAAATGGCGCTTGAATACCATCGGCGCAAACTCGCCGAGGAAATCCGCCCCGACATCGAGCACGAAGTGTTCACGGAAAACGACTATGTCCAGCACGAAGGCGAATGGGTGCCCAAAGGACTTTTCGCCCGCATGAAAAAGGCATTGGGCAGCGGCACAACCGACGAAGACACCCTGGACGAACAAGCTGCCGTGGGCGAACAGCATGAACAAAGCGACCCGGATATCCCACCCGAACATCGCCCTCCGTTCCCTCCGGACATGCCACCCCCTCCCTTTCTGCGCGGACCGAAATAACCAAAAGTCGCGCAGGCTTTCATGAAACCAGCAGTCCCCGGTGCTCCCGGAGGGTGGCTTCCTATGAGACCCAGGCTGGTTTCAGGTGCCAGGCTTTAGCAGTACGCAAGATGTCTGTCCAACTTCTGCGGACATAGAGCGAGGGCGGCCGCGAAATACTCGACAAACTCTGATAGGGACTCGGCGGTTGGTCACTCGACGGTTAGGCCGTGCTGGAGGGCGAAGCGGATCAGTTCGGGCATGGTTTTGATTTCCAGCTTGCGCATGATTCGGCTGCGGTAGGTCTCGACGGTTTTGCGCGTCAGACCGATCTTTTCGGCGATGCGCACGCTGGACCATCCCTCGGCCACGAGCTGCAGCACTTCGCGTTCCCGTGCGGTGAGCCGGTCAATCGGCCCTTTGCTGTCCGCGCGATGTTTGAGGTAGTCCTCGATGAGGGTGCCGCTGATTTTGCTGCTGATGTAGTACTGTCCTTCGGTGACGGTTCTGATGGCCTGGAGCAGTTCGCGGCCGGCGCATTCCTTGAGCACATATCCGTTCGCGCCGCTTTGGAAGGCGCGGTAGACGTGCTCCGTCGTGGCGTACATGGACAGCACCACCACGGGTACTTCGGCCGCTCCCGCGCGAAGTTCGCGGATGGCTTCGATGCCGTTCATACGAGGCATGGATATGTCCATAACGACGACGTCGGGCTGCTTTTTTCGCACGGTTCGGAGCGCTTCCTCGCCGTCGCCGGCCTGACCGATGACGCTGACATCCTCCTCGGCCTCGAGCAGCAGGCGCACTCCCTCTCTCACAATGGTGTGGTCGTCGACCAGCAATGCTCGGATATTCATGGTCCCACCTCCTGTGGAATTTCGACGGTTATGCAGGTGGCTTCGCCGGGACGGGAACGGATGCGGAAGCGCCCGCCGATGCCTTTCACTCGTTCTTCCATGCCCAGCAACCCCCAGCCATTCGGAGAGTTGTGATTTTTGTAGTCGAAGCCCTCGCCGTCGTCCTCTATCTCGAGGACCAGTGTTCCGGAGCCTTGTGTCAGGGAGATGATGGCACGCGTGGCCTGGGCGTGCTTCAAGATATTCGTCAAGCTTTCCTGCGCCACACGAAACAGGGCGATCTCGTGGTTGTTGGGCAGCCGGACGTCATTGATGTCCTCCCGCACTCGGATATCGATGGCGCAACGGCTTGCAGTGCGTTCGGCCAGCCAGCGCAACGCGGAGACCAGTCCGTATTCGTCCAGCAGGGGGGGGCGCAATTCGCCCATGATGTCGCGCACCGTATCGGCGACCTCTTCGAGCTGCTTGTGGGCTTGGTCCAAGCCGCGGATGAGAAACGGTTTGCGGCATTCGGCGGCCACGCGCTTGCTCATGGTATTGATGTTCATGCCCATGACGGTGAGAATCTGGCCGACGCGGTCGTGCAGTTCTCCGGCGATGAAGCGCCGCTGCCGCTCTTCGGTGTCTGCCAAGCGTCTGCGCAGCACTCTCAGGCGCTCGTGGGACTGCAGCAGTGCTGCCTCGGTTCGTTTGCGTTCGGTGATGTCCACCAATGTGGCGTGAATGGCCGGATAGCCGCGGTGCATGATGCGCTTGGCGAAGACTTCAACCCAGATTTCCGAGCCGTCGGCGCGGAACAGTTTGGCTTCGTAGCGGGACGGCGGCAATTCCCCGCGCAGGCGGCGCTCGAAGGAGCCCCAGACCTTATCGCGAAAATCGGGGTGAATCGCGTTGGCCAAGTCCTCCTCGCTCATGCCGTGCAGGATGTCGAGGATATACCCCGTCATCCGGCAGAATGCGGGGTTCGCGAAGACGATGTGCCGGCCTTCGAGGATGAGCAGTCCCTGCAGAGACTCATTGACCAGGTTCTCGTAGGCTTCCGCCATGAACTTGCGCTCGGTAATATCCAGCAAGATGCTCTGAAAGTGGGTTGCTTTGCCCTGTTGGTTGCGGATGACTGCAGTATGGTCCTCCACCCAGCGCACCACGCCTTCGGCTGTCACCAGGCGATAGCTTTGATGAAATTCGTCGCTGGCGGAGTCTCGGTGTTCGACCACATCGGTCCGGAGTCGAGAAGCGTCGTCCGGGTGCACGATGTTCCACCACGAAAGCCGGCCGGACAGCAAATCCTCGGCCGCATAGCCGAACTGGGACACATTGTTCGAGGCGAAATGAATCGGCCACTTCTCATCAAAACGCCACACTAACACCACGGCGGGGCCGTTGTTGAGCACGCTTCTGAGCAGGCGAAGCTCGTTGAGCTGCGAGGACATGCACAAAGGGCAGTCCGGATTCCCCTCGGAATACCTTGACGACGACATATCCCCGACGGACCATGGTTCGTCCTGCTCAGCTGCGGAGAATGCTGGGTTCCGCGCGTGTTTTGCCATCGGCAACCTCCCGTACGGGCACCGCGCCCGCTATGCGCATGCAGCTTATTGTCGCAGCATGTCTGCCCACACTATGCCAAAAATATAGCCTCAATGCAAGCCCGCATACCAAAAAAACAACAGGGCGAACGGGCGCCATCCCGAAAAAAGACCCTTCAATGAACTGCAAAACCCTCTTTGCCCCAATAGGTTGCCCAAAAAGAAAACGAGAACCGAAAAAAACGAAGCGCCACCCAGTTGGACCCTGTCCGGAAAGGGTGCGGGCATACCTTTCAGATCAAACGCCCCCGCCGACCTTGCGTCGGTGGAGCGCAGACTCTCTGCTTGCCGGACGCGACAAGCCCACTTTCCCCCCTCCCCGGCGGCCGCCGGGGAGGGGGGAAAGTGGATTGTTTCCGCAACACACTGGATATCAATCTATTGCTCCACCGACGCAAGGTCGGCGGGGGCACAAACTATGTCCACAGAATTTGGTTGGATCCGGTCAGTTGAGTTCGCAATGGCTTTAGTATCAACGGGCATCCCTGCCTGTTGTGAAGTTCTCCGCACTCAGGACCTGTCTGCGTCGCATCGCGACAGGCAGGTGGCCGCAGTACGTAAGCAATCCAACCAAATTCTGTGGACATAGGGCACAAAACTCTTTCCGGACAGGGTCCAGCTATTTGTCGCTGCCCCCGGCACCGTCGGAGGAGTTCGCAGGTGGAGGCGCAGGAGCTTTTTCCTTGACCTTGAAGTCGACCGCTTCGCGGATAAGTCTGAAGCCGATGAGATTGCCGTGACTGGTGGGATAGAGCAACCCGCGTTCCGCAGCCCGGCACTGGTCGGCGGGGCTGCGCCAGTGTCCGCCACGAAGAGCGCGGAAATCCTTGCGCTCGGCGTTGAGCGGCTCGCCGGTTCCATACATGCGGAACTTATTGAGGCACCACTCCTGGACGTTGCCGAGCATGTTGTGCAGTCCCCAGGCGTTGGCTCGGCGGCTGGGAACCGCAACGGGAGCGTTGTTGTTGTTTTCGCGATACTCCGCGAACTCGTGCAGATACTCGTCACTTTCGCCGAAGTAGTAGGTCGTGGTCGTCCCCGCCCGGCAGGCGTATTCCCATTCCTCCTCGGTGGGCAGACGGTAGACGGCATGGGGCACGTCCTCATGGTCGCACAGCGCATTGGCGAAGCGCACGCCGTCGTACC
Organism: uncultured Victivallales bacterium; assembly: GCA_964604795.1. Taxonomy (GTDB): domain Bacteria; phylum Verrucomicrobiota; class Lentisphaeria; order Oligosphaerales; family CAZSBQ01; genus CAZSBQ01. The sequence goes on from CAZSBQ010000038.1 coordinate 4,796, forward strand.
AGGTGAGCTCCTCGGCCGGCAGTTTGGCGCCCTTGAACCAGAAGGGGCGGGTGGGCATGAGGGCCGACCACTGCCGCTGCGTGATTTCAGTCACCGACATGTAGAACGCGCGCGAGATGGATACTACATGCTCGGTTTCGTGCTTCCAGCGTCCCGGCTCGCTGGGCGGACTGCCCATCACGTACGTGCCTGGTGGAATGAGCCGGAAACGGATGCCCAGGCTGTTGACGATCTCCAGCGGCAAACCGTTGCGCCGCGCGTGGCGCACTTGTTTTTCCTGTGCGGTGCGGCTGCCGGGCGCAAGCAGCTCGGTGGACGGAAGGACCGGTTTCCCGGCGGGTTGCAGAGAGTCCGGAAGGCGGACATCCAGCTCAATGTCTGGGAGAGGCTTCGGTGGGGGTGCCGGGCGGGGAGGGTGCAGGGCAGGGGCGGAGGTGTCGGGAGACTGGCAGCTGGGCAGCAGGAAAAGCTCCATCACGGCCAGGAGAGCGACCAGTTCGACCAGCCAGATCGTCAGGCGCATGCGGGAAAAGGGCTTGCGCTTGCTTTTTACGCTGTCGAGCAGACGCTGTCGGCGATTTTCAGGAATGTGAAACGTGCGGTTCTTCGGGCGCCAATGTCTCATGGGAATGTTCGCCTTGATGTTCAGAATTTCTCGAGGTGCCTTACCCCTGAATCCGCAGAAAAATCCGCCGACGGCCGTTGCAGTCATCATGCTGAACGCCCATGCGAAAAAGCCTCAACAGGACCGCATAAAATTGCCTGCGGTTTTTCGCAAGCACCTGGCCGCAACGCTTTCGGCGGAACTGCAATGGATTCTTCACGGACTCAGGTCATCGATTTTTATAGACCCGCGCAGCCGCCCAGACCAGAAAGACGAGCACGGGAACCACCCCGGCTGCCGCTGCCGGAATGCGCCCGGTGCGACCGAACAGGACGGAAAACTCGCTGACGGTGTAAAACAGGAAAATGATGCCCACCGAGGCGGCAAAGCCGCCAAGTGCTCCCTTGCGCTCGCTGCGCGTATTCAACCCCACCCCCACCAGCGCGCACATCAGGCAGGTCCAAGGATACGCAAAGCGATACCAAACGGTGGTTGCCAGAATGTTTCGAGTCCGCTCGGGCAGCGCCCCGCCCTGCTCCAGCAGTGCAAGCATGTCGCGCACGGCCATATCTTCGGTGGGGCGCAGCTCGCCGGTCACTGCCGTTGGCGGCTCGTCCAGAGCGGCAGTGGTGTAGGTCTCGAATTCCGATGTCTCCACCGGCTGCGGGAACCCGTCCCGGATCCGATAGCGCGTAAGCATTGCGTCCTGAAACTGCCATTTCTCTTCCTTGTAATGGGCCGACCGCGCCTGCAGCTCCCAGACCAGCCCTCCCTCCGGGCCATACTGCTTTACGATAACACCCTCGCCCTCGCCGGCTTGGCCAAACTTCTCGAAGAACCAGTCCCGATTGCCGTCCCGGTTGCGGAACGCCAGCAGCCGCCGGGCGGCAGCCTGAGGCTTGCGGCTTTCCGCCGCCGCAGGGCCGTCGCGCAACTGTTCAACACGCCCGGAAAGAGGCGGAACGGCAAACTCGCACAAGCACAGTGTGAAAATCGCCGTCAACAGCCCGAGAAGCCAAAACGGACGGCCCCACTGAATCAGCGAAATGCCGGAGCTGCGGACCGCCGTGATTTCATGCCGCCGGCCCATGACCGATGCCGTGACAGAGGTGCCCAGCATCACAGACATGGGCAGCACATGCACCAGGTTCAAGGGCTGACGAAACAGAAGATACTTGGCCGTGTACTGCCAGTCGGCCCCCGCTTTCGTCAACGCTTTCTGGGCATCCAGCGCATCGGCGATCATAAACAAACCGAGCAACCCGACCACGCACATCCCGAAGGGAATCATCAGCTCGCGGCTTACATACCGAAACAACAGGCCGGAACGGCGGTAGCGGTGCGTCGAGAAAGCAGTCATCGGGCCACCGTCCAGGAATCGGAGCTGACGACTCGAATTCGAACCACGCGGGTGCGGCTGAGGATGTCCGGCAGCGCTCGACGCGACGGCATCACAAAGGCGACAAACGGTGTTAGCCAGCCGAACAGGCAGGCAAACAGCGAAAAGAGAAAGGCCCGCATCAGAAACGCCGGCTGCCCCTTCATGCGCACCACCATGATCCCCCAAAAACGCTGACCCAACGTCTGCGCGTAGAATCCCAGCGGCCAGGCCAGCAGCATCTCGGCGCCGATCAGAAACACGGCGAATCCGCCGTAGAACGCGGTGTTGGCCTGCATCCCCGCCCGCACCGCCTGAACGGCAAGAAAAGACACGCCCGACGCCCAGAGAAGCGCCAGCAAAAGATCACTGAGACCGGCCAGCACCCGCAGACGGATCGGCGCGGGCGTGAACGTGAAAACATTCCGATCATGCAGCCGCTGCATCGCGTGGGGCTGCTGCGGTTTGGCGGCGCTAATGCGCTTTTTCAGTCTGCTGACCGCCCTATCCGCCTGCTTCACCTGGTCGGCCTCCCGCTGCGTGCAGACGATGGGTTTGAGCGGCGCGACCTCTTCCGGTGCCTTCCATTGCTTGACCAGGACGTTGCGAACCTCGCATCGGTAGTCGAATTCCCCGGCGCTGAAGAGCTGCACCAGCTTGTCGCGATCATAGGGGCCGTGTTCGGTCTTGTCGGGCCGTCGGACAAAATATTGGAGAGAACTGTTTGTCAAAGCACCTGCCCGCCCTGCTGCTTGCTGTGGTTTAAGCCGGACTCCGCGGAATCTCAGCGCGGGAGCGCCGAGAATGCGCCTGCCGACTTCGGTTATCCTACGGATTTCCCCCGATTTCGGGGGGGCCGCTCCGCCATCTTTCCATGGCGGTTTGCATAGAGCCGAATGAGTGTGTAACATACCACCATACGCGCCATAGGAAAAACAACCTAGTGAGAACCCACATGATGGACCATCCCGAAGAGCTTCTGTACAACCACCGACACGTCTGGGTCCGCCCCGACAAAAAGAACCGCCACGCCGAGGTTGGCCTCACCGAAGACCGCCTCGAGGTAACCCCGCCGATCATCAGCATAGACACCCCGCTGGTCGATGACGAGCTGGAAATCGACACCGATTGCCTGCACCTGCATCTGTCCGCCGGCATTCAAAGCGTGCGCTCGCCGTTGACCGGACGCGTCCTCGAGGTCAACAAGGAGGCACTCGACTACCCGGAGATTCTGCATGTCGACGGCTACAGGAACTGGCTGTTCCGCATGGAGTACGACGAGGAGACCGAACTGGAGCTGATGATGACAGCGAAGCAGTACTCGCAGTATCTCGACCACATGGACTCCCACTGAGCTCGTGGACACCCAACCCCAACCGCCGTTGATCCGCATCCGCTGGGTGCGAACACTGGACGCCCTGCAGTACAGCCTGTTTGTACTGGGGCTTTTTCTGCTTGTGCCGTCGTTTGGCCGCGGCTGGTTCAAACCCATGACGCCGTGGTATCTGGTGCCCTCGGCCACGCTTCTGAGCTCGGTGCTGCTGCTTCCCGGCGGCAGTCGGAAAGCGGAGTTGGTCGCCGCTTTCTGGCGTCTGCGTACCTCGGCGGTTCTGGCTCTGGGCTTCTCGCCGTTCATTTATTGGTACCGCAACGTCGGCACCAGCATCTACCTGCTGCTCGGCGCCTTTTGCGCCGTGCTGTTTTTCTTCTGGCACCTGGGCGAATATGCTGGGCTGCTCGAAAAGGCCGCCGCCAAGGCGAACGAATCACAGCTGAAACAGCGGGCCATCCTGATTCGCCAAGCCCTGCTTTACCTGGGCGTAGCGCCGCTGATCAGCCTGCACGTCGCCTTTCTGATCTGGCCGCTGGTCATGCCGCACTACTCGTTTAATGACGTGGCCTCGCTGTGGTTTCACACGCCGCTGCCGTTTGTCGGGATCATGTCTCTGTCGCCCGCGCTGTTCTTTCTCTACATCGGAGCGTTTCGGCGTCGCGCCCTGCACTGGTCCGATCCGGTGTGGCAAGAGCTGCACTGAAGCATCCATAAGGAGCAAACATGCAAAAATCTCCGTCCACCCAACTTATTGTCGCCGCGGACGTGAACGACACGGACGCGGCCAAACGCCTGATCGGTGCGGTGGGCGCCGCCGCCGATTGGTACAAGGTCGGCAACCAGCTGTTCACCCGTCACGGCCCCGCCGCCGTCTCCGTGTTCACCGAAGCGGGCAAAAAGGTCTTCCTCGATCTGAAGTTCCACGATATCCCGAACACGGTTCACCAAGCGGTCCTTTCCGCCGCCGCCGCCGGCGCCCGCATGACCAATATGCATGCCTCGGGGGGGCCCTCCATGCTGCACGCCGGGGCGCGGGCCGCCGAGCAGGCAGGCATCCTCGCCGTTGCGGTGACCGTGCTGACCAGCCTCGACAAGGAGGAGCTGCAGACCGTCGGCATCGAGGGCGGCCCCACAGAACAGGTCCGCCGCCTGGCCTGCCTGGCCCGCAACTCCGGCGTGGACGGCGTCGTGTGCTCCGCCCATGAAATTCAACTTGTCCGCAGCCTGTGCGGTCAGGACTTCCAACTGGTGGTCCCCGGCATTCGACCCGCCGGCAGCCAGGCCAACGACCAAAAGCGCGTTATGACTCCGGGCGAAGCCGCCGCCGCGGGCGCGAATTATATTGTGGTGGGACGACCTGTGACGCAGGCCGCCGATCCCGGCGAGGCCGCGCGACGAATCCAGGACGAGATCAGCTAGACCCCGTCCAGAAAAGGTTTTGTGCCCCCGCCGACCTTGCGTCGGTGGAGCAAGAGATTGATATCCATTGTGTTTCGGAAACAACCGCATACCACACCAAAGCATCATGCCATCCTCCAACCAATACATCAGCACGCGCGGCGGCGAGGAGCCCATCGGCTTCTGCGACGCCGTCATGACCGGTCTCGCCGCCGACGGCGGCCTCCTGCTGCCGGAAAAGATTCCCGATGTGCGCGGCAAGCTCAACCGTTGGCAGGGCCTGCCGTACCCTCGGCTCGCCGCCGAGGTCATGGCCTGTTTCATCGGCAAGGGCGACCTGCCGCGCGCGACCCTGGCCAAGCTGGTGCAGCGCAGCTACAAAGCCTTTACCCATCCCGATGTCGCCCCGATCGTTCCGGTTGGCGAGCTGCACGTCATGGAGCTTTTCCACGGTCCGACGCTCGCCTTCAAGGACATTGCCCTGCAGTTTCTCGGCCACCTGTTCGAGCATATCCTCGAGGAACGCCAGACCCACCTGAACATCCTCGGCGCCACCAGCGGAGACACCGGCAGCGCCGCCATCGCCGGCGTGCGCGGAAAACCCAGCATTGAAATCTTCATCATGCATCCCCGCGGGCGCGTCAGCCCCATCCAGGAACGCCAGATGACCACCGTCCTGGACGACAACGTCCACAACATCGCCATCGAGGGAACCTTCGACGACGGTCAGCGCATCCTCAAGGAACTGTTTGGCGACCTGAAGCTGCGCGAAACCCTTCACCTGGGTGCGGTCAACTCCGTGAACTGGGCGCGCGTGCTGGCGCAGACCGTCTACTACTTCCACGCCGCGTTCCGTCTGCGCGAGCGCACCGGCTGCAAACAGATTCAGGTGGCGGTGCCCACCGGCAACTTCGGCGACATCTTCGCCGGCTACATAGCCCGGCGCATGGGGGCGCCCATCCGGCGGCTCATCCTGGCCACCAACGCCAACGACATCCTCGCCCGCTTCTTTGCCACCGGCCGATACCAACTCGGCGATGTCCACAACACCCTCAGCCCTTCCATGGACATCCAAGTGGCCAGCAACTTCGAGCGCTATCTGTACTACCGGCTGGAGGAGGATCCCGTGCGGGTCGCCACCGCAATGGCCGAATTCAAACGCACTGGCGAACTCGCCGTGCCCGGCGGCGACGAGGCCTTCACTGCCGGACAGTGCGATGACGAACAAACCCTGGAAACCATTGCACACTACCGCCATGAACACAATTACCTCGTCGATCCGCACACCGCCGTCGGCATGAATGTCGCCGAGGCACACTCCCAACCGGACTGCCCAACCGTCTGTCTGGCCACCGCGCACCCCGCAAAGTTTCAGGACGCCATTCAGCGCGCCGTCGGCAAAAACGTCGCCCACCATCCCGCCATCTCGACCCTCTTCGACTTGGATACCCGATGCGACACCCTGCCCGCCGAACGCCGGGCCATCGTAGAGTTCATCAAAACCACCCTGCGCGAACGGGGGCTGTTATGAGCACGGCCCCATCCGGCATCCCGCCGCACGACGCTCTCATTCCCCTCCTCCACGCCCACAGCACCCCCGGCGACGAGGCGCAGGTGGCCGACCTGCTGATGCAGTCCTGGGAACAAGCCGGACTCCGCGTTCGCCGCCGCGGTCGGTTTGCAGTCTCCGCGCACGCCGCTGCGGACGCCCCGCCCGCCAACGGCCCGACCGTCCTGGTCTGCGCCCACATGGACTCGCCGGGATACATCGTCGAAGCGCCGGTCGACGACCAACTCAGGATGATCCCGCTGGGCGGACCCCATTTCGACGGCGACGAAACCCCCGTCGTCCTCAAAACCCGAGCCGGCGAATTCCACACCACCCTGCGCCGCGAACCGGACACCGAGGGCGCCGACCTGTTCCTCTGCGAAGCGGTCGACGGCGCCGCGGCAGGCGACCGCGCCTGCTTCCCCGCCGATCCCGACATCGGCGAGGACGGCATCGTCCGCTCCCCCTTCCTCGACAACCGCCTCGGCTGCTTCCTGCTTCACGAGCTGGGACAACGTCTCCGCAGGGGTACCCTGCCCGAAACCGTCAACTGGGTTCTCGGCGCCACTGCCTGCGAGGAAATGGGCGGTTTCGGCGCCCCTGTGCTGGCACATGCCGTGCAGCCGGATATGGTATTCTGCGTGGACGCCACCTACGAGGCGCATTCGCAACACGTCCGCATCGGCGAGGGGCCGGTCCTCACCCTCTCCGACGCATCCGTCCTGCTGTCCCCGGACGAGCGGGACAGAATCCTGAGCATCGCCGCGGACTCCGGCGCGGCTCTGCAAACCGAAGTGTACAATTTCAGCGGCACCGACGCGCGGGCGTTCCCGCGAGCCGGACTGCCTGCCGCAGTCTACGCGCTGCTCATTCCCTCCGCCGGCAACCACACGCCCGCGGAAACCGCATCGCTGCACGACTGGCAGACACTCCTGACTCTTATCCCAAGCCTCGCCGAAGGCCTCCGCGCAAACTAAACCCCGTTCAGAAAGGGATTCCGCCTCCACTGTCCTTGCGGCAGTGGTGCGAAGTTTGAAAAAAAAGGGTGTTTTGGCCATTTTTTTCTCAACGTTCGCTCCACCGGGTCAAGCCCGGCGGCGGCGTTTGAACTCAACACAATCATGAAAATCTAACGAGACAAACACTAAAACCCAAGGAGAACCATTATGGCGGTCATCAAAGATTGGCAAACCATCTCCGAGCTTGACTTCACCATCGATCACGCCGACGGCCCCGTCCTGGAAAGCCCGCTGAAGCACGTCAGCTACGTCGCCGACGAGGAGGGCGTCGCCTACTACTCCCGCCGCTCGACCGTCAGCGAAATCCGCGAGGAGGGCAAGGAAATTCCGTATTTCGAGGCCGCCGGCCCGCGTCGCCACATTCGCCACGATCCGGCCTGGACGCGCGCGGCCATCGTCACCTGCGGCGGCCTCTGCCCAGGCCTCAACGACGTGGTCAAGGGCCTGGTCAACACCCTCTGGCTCGGCTATGGAGTCACCAACATCTTCGGCATCCGCTACGGCTATCGCGGCCTGGTCTCCAGCTCCGGGCTGGACCCCATCGACCTCAATCCCGAGATCGTCGACACCATCCACGAGAACGGCGGCTCCATCCTCGGCACCTCCCGCGGCCAGCAGGACACCGAGGAAATCGTCCGCACTCTCCACCGCCGCAACATCAACGTTCTCTTCGCCATCGGCGGCGACGGCACTCTGCGAGCCGCCCGCGAAATCTCCGAATGCGCGCAGAAGTGGGACCTGCCCATCAGCGTCATCGGCGTGCCCAAAACCATCGACAACGACGTCGGATTCATGGAGCGCACCTTCGGCTTTGAAACCGCGGTCTACGCCGCCTCCCCCGTCATCAGCTGCGCACACGACGAGGCCAAAGCTGTGCAAAACGGCATCGGCCTGGTCCGACTGATGGGGCGCGACTCCGGGTTCCTCGCCGCCTACGCCTGCCTGGCCAACAGCGTAGCCAACATGTGCCTCATCCCCGAAGTCCCCTTCGAAATGGCGGGAGACCACGGCCTGCTCGCCGCCGTGCGCAACCGGCTGACCATCAAGGACCACATGGTCATCGTCGTCGCCGAAGGCGCCGGACAGGAACTCATGGAAGGCAAGGAAATCCGCGACGCCTCCGGCAACCTGCTCAATAAGGACATCGGCATCTTTCTCAAAAACAGCATCGGCGAAGACCTTGACAAACACGGCATGGAGTACTCGATCAAGTACTTCGATCCCAGCTACCTGGTGCGCAGCGTGCCGGCCCGGGGAACCGACGCGGTCTTCTGCGTGCACCTGGCCGAAAATGCCGTCCATGCCGCCATGTCGGGACGCACCAACATGGTCGTCGGCCACTGGCAGGGACAGTTCACCCACGTCCCCATCGCCCTGGCCACCCGCGAACGCCGCAGAATCGATCCCACAGGTCAAATCTGGCAAAGCGTCCAAGCCGTCACCCGCCAGGAACGCTACTGGAGCGGCGACGAATAACCCCCGCACTCATCAAGTACTGCAGGCATCCCTAATAGTGTCACGTTTTGCCGGTCGTCGGCGGATTCAGAGCCAACCTTTGGCGACGGCTTTGGTGATTTTGCGGCAGCTGTCCTCGTGCTTCCACTGCAGGAAACGCCACCAGTCGGTCATGTCGTCGGGCGGGGGGATCGAAGTGCTGTTCCGGACGCCGCCACCGTTGGCGACCAGCGTTCGGGCCTGCTCGATGAGCCAAAGAAAATAGTCCCGGCACCGTTTCAGTTCGGCCGGCGTGCATAGAGGGCCATGGCCGGGGACCACATGCGCGGCATCGAAGGCAATCAGGCGGTCGTAGAGTTCGAGAACCCGTTCCATCAGGCCCTTGCGCAGGTTGGTGTTCGGCGGCAGCAGTCCCCAGCCAAAGAGGTCGCCGACGAACAGCACTCGGTCCGCGGGCAGCCAGACCACGCAGTCCTCGCGGGTGTGCGTGCCGGTCATGGGCAGAACGTGCGCGGTGCGCGAGAGCCCCTCGATGCGAAGCCCCCCCTCCGGAATGTCCGTGGTTTTGAGATTGATGATTTGCGCGCCCATTTGTTTGAATACGGGGTTGAGCGCGACATGGTCGGGGTGGGTATGGGTGTTGACGACGGTTCGGACCGCTTGGTCGCCGCAGGTGGTTTTCAGGGCTTCGAGCACCTCGTTTTTGGCGGAAGGCTGCTCGAGGGTGTCGATCACGAGCGTGTATCCGCCCATATCGGCCCAGCCCATGTTGTCGATTTCCTGACGGCACCAGACGCCGTCGCTGAGCGCAACAATCGTGGGGGATTCAATGTCATTGGTCATTGTCATGCATCCGAGTTCAGGTTGTGGAAGAGACGGAACCCCGTTGGGGTACAAATTCAATTGTACATCCGATTCCCAGGGTAGCCCCTGGCGGGGCGACCCTGGGCTATGGGACAAAACCCCTTCGGGGTATCGGAGCCTTCGGGGTGCAAGCACGCGCAAGTACTACAGGCATCCCTGCCTGCAGTACTGCAAAAAGGCTGTCGAATGAATCTACAGGCAGGGATGCCTGCAGTACTGCAAAAAGGCTGTCGAATGAATCTACAGGCAGGGATGCCTGTAGCACTGCAAAAAGGCTGTCGCCTGGACAACTGGAAGCTGGTGGCAGGGGCTCCCTACCAGTGCCGAAAGTCGGCGTCGTCCAAACCGAATTCGAGTGGTATTTCGCGGGTTGGCGGATTTTGCCCCGCAGCATTGGTTTCAATTCTGAGGACGTAGTGGGTGGTGGCTCGGGTCAGCTCTTCCATGCCTTCGAAGAGGTCTCCGCCTTCCCCGTCGGGGCTGTCCATGGACTCGAGGCCGGTGACTTTGGCTTCGGGATCGTACTCCATGAGGATCGTTCGCGCGCCGCGATAGGCCTCGTTGCTTCCTGCGGAGAGTTTGCGCAGGCCCTGTTCGGTGACTTCGTAGAGGGTTGCCTTGATTTTGCGGGCGCGCTCGCCGTTGTCGCTTCGGCGGCAGTTGACGACGAGGGTTTTGACGTCTTCGGGCTTGTTTCCCCACATCCAAACGGAAGGGCTCTGGCCGTCGGGTTTGGGCGGGGGATCGAAGCCGGCGTCGACGGTTCGGGTTTCGGCGTCGCGGTCGCGGAACGACCAGTCGTAGAGGATGAGAGAGTCCAGGGCGGCGGATGCGTCGCCGTCGGTTTCGGCGTCGTCGCCGAGGATGAGTCCGGGTTCGAGGACCGAATCGTCGCGCCAGCGGGTGATGGCCGGAGCGCTGATGACTCCGCTCAGCTTGCCGTCGACGAAAATTCGATACTGTCCGATTTCCCAGGCGATGAGGATGCGGTGCCAGGCGTTTTCGTCGGCGAGGGGGACGTGGGTTTCGCGTCGTTCGAACTCGCCGCCCTCCTGGGCGGGGCCCAGGGCGGTGTAAGAGTAGTGGAGTTTTTCTGCTCGGCGTTCGTTCGTTTGCAGATGCAGTGTGGGTGTGCCGTCGCGATTCACGAGCGAGAGAGTGGTGTCCATGTGGTGCTGAAAGCGGGCGATGACGAGGGGGGACGCGTCCGTTTTGCGGGGTTGCAGGTCGAATTCGACCGAGCCGCTGTACCAGCTTGGGACGACGCCGTATTGAGCGGTTCCGCCTCCGCGGGTGATGTGCATGGCGTCGCCGTTGCTGCCGTTGGTCCGTGCGGCGTTGCCGTGCTCTCCGGCCAGCAGTCCGCCGCCGAAGTCCGGGGCCAGGGAGTTGTCGAAGGACGCGCCCATGGCGACCCCTTTCGGGCGGGGAGGCGGTGGCGGCGTGTCGGCGGAGCGCACCAGCAGTGCGCGGAACATGGTGGCCGGTGCGGCGGGAACGTGGACGGATTCACTGGAGCTGAGCAGATTGCCGGTTTCCAGGTCCCAGGCGCGCCGGTGGGGCCCGTCCAAGTCCACGCCGGGCAGTTCGGGGCGAAGGTCGGTATAGTTGGAGTACGGCCAGCCGTACCAGGCCAGGAGTACGGTGGCTTCCGTGCGGTCCTTCGCGGTTGCGGTGTAGGCGCGCAGCTGCTTGTGCCCGGGCGGGTTGGCTACCAGATCGGGAACATGGAGTTCGCGGGCGTTTTCGATGGCGTAGGGCAGCGGCAGCATGTCCAGGGACTCATCAATGAGGTCGAAGCGCCGGGCGAAGGCGGTCACGCGGCGCATCTTGTCGCCGGCGTGGCGATAGTACTCGGCGATCATCGCTTGTTTGGGGCCGAACGACCAACCGTCGCAGGCGAGGATTTCGCCCCAGACGATTTCGTTGATGCGCTGGAGGCGGGGCACGCAGGGATCGCCGCCGGTGTCGTGGATGTAGTGAAAGCCGAAGTAGTGGGGAAAGATGTCGCGTGTGTAGTCGTCGCCTTTCATGGGACGGACGCGTCCGAATCCGGTTTGTCCGTAGGGCGCGACCTGACTGAGAGAGGCGGTCTGCTTGGTGATCTCCGGGATGATCAGCACGTCGGGATGGTCCTCGCGGATTTTGCGGTAGATGTGAGCGTGGGGTTCGGACATGAATGACTTTTGATTGGTGCCTCCGTACATGTGACGAACCACGCTGGTGTCATAGTAGAAGATGGTGGCGCCCCAGCGGGTTTTGGCGTAGCCGATTTTGCGCGACAGTCGTTCGGCGATGGGGTAGACCTGCCACCAGGGGGTGTGGGCGGGAATTTGCTTGTGGAAATTGTCGTGCAGCGGATCGCGTTCGGGATTGGCGTTGCCCACGCCCTGGGTCCATTTGTTGCCGCGCCATTGCAGTTGGGGATGGCGAATCGTGCAGCCGACGCGAAAGCCCGCCTCACGCAGAATGCGGAAGTAGTCGTCCATGCCGTCATCAAGTTCGGGCGAGATGATGGGCAGCATGCGCGGATCGCCCACGAAACCGGTGGCGTGAAACGCACCCTCCAAGTTCCACAGGATGGCGCCCTGCGCGCCCATTTTGGTAAGCGCGTCGACCGTGCCGCGGGCCAGGCTGGTCAGCGCGCGCCGCAGGATGTCCCGGCCGTGCGGAGAGAATACGTCGACGGTGTCGGTGAGCGGGCTCCAATAGCGGCGCGGATTCGTTCCCTCAATGCCGAATTGGGTGGCTTCCTTGCCCCATTCGGACATCAGAAAGGTTGCGCCGATGGGTCGGCGGTCCGGCCAGTCCAGGGTGGGCGACCAGAATTCCTGGTAGTTCTTGTAGAACGGTTTGAGGACGATGGGGCGATGGGTTTCCCTGGGCGCGATGCGCAGGGTGAACTCCACTTCCAGGGTTTCACCGGGGGGGATGTGGGGCAGACCGCGCCGGGGGATGGTCAACTTGCCGCGCGGCTGCATTCTGGCGCCGCCGGCGACGATCAGCGGATAGACGCCGGCGTCGGTGTCTTCGCGGGCGGCGCCGTAGCCGAATCGAAGCGGCGGGGCAATGCTTTCATAACAGGCGTAGACCTGGGCCGCACCCGCCTCGGCACGGATGGCCACGGGTTTTCCCACGGTGCTGCGAACATTGTCCTTGCGGCGCTTGCCCGGTTCCGGAACCTTTGACAGGGCCAGATCGAGCAGGCTGATTCGAAAATCGGCAATGGGGCGTTCGGTCCGGTTTTCCACGAACATGCGCAAGCGAAGGACATCGTCCTCAAGGGTGTGGCGGACGCGCAGCTCGCCCCAGTCGTAGACGCGCGTGACGGTTTGGGCTTCCGGATCGATGTCGGCAGGAGTGCCCTTGGTGTCGGCCTCGTCGTAGCTGTAGCTCCAAAAGTCGTTTTCCGGATTGACCGAGCGGTTTTCAAGCAGAACCTTGTTCACAACGGGCAGAGAATCGGCGATCAGTTCGGTGTCGCCGAACTGCACGGAGAGGCCCTCGTTCCCGAAGGACATTGTCGCCTGTTGCCCGTCCTGGGCACGGGAGGCGGGGGCGATGACCGCCGTCAAAAACGCGGCCTGTGTTAGTATAAGCACGGCACGACTGACGTGCCTTGAATCCATGTGGAAACTTTTCGGAATCATTGAGCGCATCTCCTGAATCACCAACGATGGTTGGGGATGCCGTCGGCACCCGCTTTGAAATCGAACGTTCGTGCCTCGACCGCCTCCGTTTCGGGAAGCGGCGTGACTTCGAGAATGTAGGCTTTGTCGGCTTCGAGTTCCTCACCGAGCGCATCCAGATCGTTGAGTCCATCCATGTCGCCGGCAGAGGGGGCGGAGTCCTCCATGCTCATTTCATTGGACGCCTCCATGCTCTTGTCGCGCTTGAAGGGCAACTCGCCGACGCTCACACCGCCGTACGCACCGAACTCACGGTTGGCCACGCGCTGTTTGCCCGCATCAAGTTTTTCGAAGAGTCTGACTCTGAATGCGCTCGCCTTGCTCCAGCCGGGCACGGTTCGGGCGTTTATGCCCACGCGGACCTTTTCCGGGAAGGAACCCCACAGCCAGACATTCATGCGCCGCTTTGCGTCGAGCGGGATCGGGTCCAGCTCGGATTGAACCCGTCGGCGCGCCGCCTTTTCTTCGGGAATATGCCAATCGTAGGCGATCAGCGAGTCGACCAACGCCTTCCCCTTGGCGGCCTTGCCGCCCAGGATGACGCCTGGTTCGAGGACGGCGGCACCCCGCCGGGCAGGCCGGACCGGAGCGAACGCCTCGGCGGCACGTTTGCCGTCAAGGTAGATCACATACTGCCCCAACTCCCAGGTCAAAAGAACGTGAGACCATTTGTCCGTGCCTGCCGGTAGGTGAGCGAACGCGGTTTGCCGGTCAGTTTCGCCGCCCACGGCATCGGGGGGTTGGTCCCCCTTCAGCTCACGTTCACGGGCTTCGAGGGCGATGCCGACTCTGCCGTTGCGTTTTTCAAGCGTGAGATCGAGGTCCAGATGATGCCGGAGGCGGAGCACGGGCAGCGGCTCGGCGCCGATTTGCTGTGATTTCAGGTCGAATTCGATGCCGCCCGCGTACCACTGAGGAACCACATTGAAGTGAACTTCGCCGTCGTCGCCGAGTTGGGCTGCTTTGCCTGCCCGGCCGTCGACGAGCGCGCATTTCCGATACTTGCCGTCACGCGGCACGCCGGCGCCCAGGTCTGGTTCTACCCTCTCGTCGAAGGATGCCGCGAAAAGGACGCCCGGCGGCGGGGATGCGCCCTGCACCGTCGCGCCTTGGACAAGCAGCGCATTGAGGCCTGCAAAGGCATCGGCTTCGACGGAAATGGTGCGGTCCGCAGAGGCTCGATTGCCGGCGGGCATCAGCCAGACGTCCCGGTGCGGCGCATCGATTTCGATGCCGGGCAAATTCGGGTTCAGCTGGACGGTGTGGGCGGTTTCTCCCCGCCAAGCCAGCATCAGCAGCGCGCGTTTGCGGTCGGGTGAATAAGCAACGCGCGCACGCAGATTGGCGGGCACGGGGCGGTCCGCGACGAGCGCGCCGACATCCACCGGGGTCCCCTGCCGCCAAATCAGCGACAGAGCGGGTGGCGAGCCGTCGGCTTCCGAGTTGTTGGAGCCAACATACTCGGCGAGAGCCGCCATCCGCTGCTTCTTGGCCTGGCCTGCCTCTGTGATTTCGGCCACGGTGGTTGGATCCTGGTCGGCGCGCCACATCAGGATGTCGCCCCAGGCGGCGGCACGGACTAGCTCGGCTCGGCGCAGATTGGTCTTCGCGCCGTGGATATCGGTCACGCAGAAGGCATCCGGGATCCATTCGCGGACGTTGGGCGGGGTGGTTTCGAAGGCGACCTCCCTCTCCGCCATTTCCTCGGCTTGTCCGCGGGAGTATTCCATATGCTGTTCGAGTGTGAGAACGTAGTCGCGGATTTCGCGCTTCAGTTTGAGCTCCACGTAGGGGGCGGAGTGGGCCCAATAGGCTTCGTGGAGAACATGATTGGGCCGAGGTATCACGTTGCCGCGCATTCCGCGTGCGTGCCGGTAGCGGTACGCGTTGCCGAGCACCCATTCCGGAGTGCCGACATCGCCGACTCTGTGCTCGTCGATGCCGCGCAGACTGTCGTTGTAGAGCAAATAGTTTTCCTTGGCGTTGCGGATGACGTTAGCCCTCGCCGAGCGCCAGTTGCGTTCGGCGTAGCGGGGGATCAGCAGCACGTCTGGGTGTCTCTCGCGCAGTTCGCCGAGGATGCGCGCGCTGACGAGAAACCAGTCCTCGGGGCGGTTCGCGGCCGCCTGCCACCAGAAACCGTTGTCGTGCACGGTGAACAGCGAGCAGTCCCAGCGGTCTTTGGCATACTGAATGATTTTGTCCATGCGCTCCACGACCGGGTAGACCAAGCCTGCTCGGACATCGTCGGGATTCGCACCCTCGATGGCGAGTTCCTCGTGGTCCGGCATGTATTCTCCTGAATTGTGCGTCCAGCGCTGGCGACGTTCGGAATAGTGCACCAGGGACGGGCGAATGGTCACGCCCACGCGCAGGCCCGCCTCCCGGAATCGCTCGAACAGTACGTCCGCGCAGGCGTCCATCTCCGGTGCGATGTCCTCCAGGCGCCGGGGATCGCCGTAGGGGACGTCGGGGTAGCTGTGCCCGCCCTCGATGTTGTGGACGATCACCCCCTGGGCGCCCGCCTTCTCCAGATTGGCTGCGGCGCGGTCGGCTAAATCAACAAGTTTCTTGCGCAGTTCCGCGCGCCCTTTTTCGGTCGAGGTGTCCATGCGCGGGGCTTCAAACCAGCCGCGCGGATTCTCCGGGGTGATGTAGCGTGGGTTGCCGGGGAGAACCAACATTCCCAGCGGGCGTCGGTCCGGCCAGTTCAACCGCGGGGTTTGAGCCTTCAGGAACGTCTGCTGGAACGGACGAAGCACTTCGGAGTCGGGGCGTTCGGCGGGGGCGAACCGCAGAGCGAACGCCAAGCGGAGGGTTTCGCCCGGCCGGATGCGGGGCACTCCGTGCACAGGAATCGTCGGCGAGTTCGGTTCGGGTGCGGGCACGCCGCCCTGCGCAAACAGGGCGTAGGTGGCATGGCGAGTGCCGGCGAACGGTTTGAACCCGAACTGCACCGGCGGTGAAATCGTCTCGCAGAGAGCAAACAGGCTGCCCGACCCCCTTGGAAGGGTGCCCTTGATTGAGACGGGCCGGTCCAGGGTCATGTAGGCGAGTCCATCCCCGAGTTGAGGCTGACTCATTCCGAAGTCGATATCCACCAGCCGGGCGCGGAAGTCTGCGATGGTCCGCGGCGAGGTGTTCGTCAGCTCCAACTCCAGCTTGACGCAGTCCTCCTCGGTACGATAGGTGAGCGACGCGCGGCCCCAGTCGTATCGGTGGGTGATCCGACGCTCCCCGGGGTCCGCTTCCACTTTGGGGTTGTCCGTCTGGGCTTCAGTATACTCGTAGCCCCAGAGCGGACCGGTCGGGGTGCCGCGGTCCTCGAAAACCACGGTCCGCACGGCAAACCCCTGCGGACCGAGGAACTGGCGACCGCCCCATTTCAAGGCGACCGGGCCGTTTACATCGAACGTCACGGACGGCACTTCCGCTGAAGATGGCGAGAGAAAAAAGCTTCCGGCCAAAAAGAGCGCGGCAACTGAAGCTGTAACCATCCGTGCGGATGCCAGGGTAGGGCTGCTGGTTCGGATCATCTGGGCTCCTTGAGTTATGTCCCGAATCCGAGAAAAATCTCTCGTTGTCACGACAGCGTTTTTTGCGATTCAGCGAATGCGTCCGGCCCGATTGTCCGTTTTGCCTCAGGTTGTTCGGTGAACGACCGTAGAGCAGTCGCCACCGCAAACAATTGTGACTATTCGAGCTTTGCTCGTTCCCGAACTCGGGAAAAATGACCTCGTGAAAGCCGGGCACGGAACACAAACCAACTGTATGCGTTCTTAATTGAACGTCCAATCGTTACCGGTTATTTGCCCGGCATTTGTGAAAAATCCGTCGTTGTTCGTTGCGACCATTGCATCGCCGCCGCCATTCCGGCTGGCCGAATCCGTGTGGAGCGGTTATCTTGCAGCCGGATTGGCAACCCCATTCGCCGGCGAGATTGACTCGCATGCAACTCAGTTCAACCCCAGAGGTGGCCATGGAAACAAACGAGATGGAGCAACTGCAGGAGTCGATCCGGGAGGCGGCCGCGTTTGTGCAACCCCTGAAGGAAGAGGTCGGGAGCGTCCTGGTCGGCCAGGATGAACTGGTCGACTCGCTGCTGA
>CAZSBQ010000039.1:0-21829 GCA_964604795.1 uncultured Victivallales bacterium
GGATGTCGGGTGCAGCTTCATGCGCTTGTTCTTCCTTGGCCCTGCGTCTTCAGCCAGCCCAGGCAGGCCCGGTGCACGGCTTCGGTCGGGCTATTCAGGCTGGAGCGCGAGCATCCTCGCGAGCTATTTTCCCGTTGTCCAGCTTCGTGGCGCACCGCCTTGCTGTATACAAGGATGAAGGCCTGATGGTCCGCACGATATGCTCGCTCATCCAGGAAAGACGTTGCTGGATGATGTGGCTGAATACGACGGGCATGAATGGGCACTTCTATTGAATCAGCTCGAACTGGTAGCGGCCAAGAACCCGAATTCTCGGGCGGTCACCTTCGCCCAGACCGACAGACTGAAGCAGCTCAGTGATCTTCTTCGCATTTTCGCCGGTGTCATGGCACCAAGTGTGGACATACATGTGGGGTGACCGAGCCGGTTTACCTATAGTCATGCGATAATTCGTGCCGCCAACGAGCATGGTGAACGACTCTTTGTGGTCTGGGAACAGATCCTCGTACTCCCATGAGAAGCAGAGCTCGAGGCGTGGTCCGCTCCGTTTTCTGTCCGCATGAGTTGCGATGTTCGTGATTTTTGCTTCGATGGTCCTGTCTACGTCGGCTGTATCGCCGCTCCTTGCGGGAAACGACACGTCTGACTTCCTGTTTCGGTGGCGAAGATTGTTTCGGGCCTGTCCTTTCTTCTCCATTTCAACCTTGTGGTATGCGAACAGTGCGCGGTCGATTTGCCGGAGCGTGAACTCTCCCAGGTCATCGCGGATTTGCAGAAGCGCGGACCTGAATTCCGAGTATCCTGACTCACTTGTCTTGCTCTGCTCGATGCAGCTAAACCGGTTGAGAGCCTCCACCGTCCGCCGGTCGTAGATCGGCATGTCGTCGGGAAACATAAAGTGGAGAATCGTCGAGGCGACCGGCGCGCCGATTCCGGGCAGAGACCACAGCATCTCCATCTTCTCATCCGCCGACATCTCCACAGTAAGCACACGGCGAAAAGCGTCTCGATACCGTTCGGGATGTTGCTTGTCGATCTTCCCCTTCACTCTCGCCGCCTTCCAGTCCAGAATGTCGATGAAGGTCTCATGCGTGAGCACCTGATCGCGTTCGGCTTCCGCCTCAACCGCATCGACCAGCCGCTGGTACTCAGACTCGTCCGACTCGCTTTCGTCGTATTTCGGCTCCCATTCTCGGATGAATTCTTTGGTGATCACGCGAACACCTCCTGTTGCATTCAGTGGCCCCAAACATGGCGGCTCGGAGCGTCTAACGAGCGCGACATGACCTTTCACCAATAGAGCGCGCCTCATGGTGAAGGGGCGGGACTCAACCACTCGCTACGCGGACAGCCTCGCGCATGGCTTCTTCTTCCTGCCCCGGCACCGGAATAATGGCTTCGCAGTCCTGCGTGTCCATATACTCGTGAAACCTGGGATCTTCGAATCTCACTCGTTGCCAATGGGTCAGTGCGTTGGGATCGTAGCAGCTTGTCTTTGCGGCAAAGTACGCTTGATGGTTGGAGGTGGCATCCACGAAGTAGAGTCGTAGCGATGCCTTTGTCGAGGCGCATCTAAGAGCTTTGCCGCTGTATATCTGCTTGCCATCGGACTGCCACTCGCAGCATACGCCTGTTTGAGCGAATACCTGCGCGAAAAACTTGGATCGTTTCGAGTTGTCAGATGTTCGCTCCATGTCTGCCTGCCTTGTCATTCTCAATCACCCCTCCGCGAAGTAGTCCGAATCGATGCGTTTGAGTTCGTAGACGGCCTCGGTTGAGACGCCGACGTTGAAGTCGATCATCATCTGAGCAAGCCGCTGTCCGTCAACCAGGATGATTTTGCTGTCGATGGCCGACACATAGCCATGAGCGCCCTTGGAGAACTCGCTCGTGGTGATGAAGATGCCTTTGCGGGCGCGCTTTCCCTGCAAGGCTCCCGCGAACTTCTGCACCTCCGGTCTGGACACGCTTCCCGCCCATTTCTTGGCTTGGATGTAGATGATGTCCAGTCCCAGGCGGTCCTCCTTGATGATGCCGTCGATGCCTTCGTCGCCGGACTTGCCGATGGCCTGTCCTGCATCCTTGCGCGAACCGCCGTAGCCCATGTTGACCAGCACTTCGACCACGACCTTCTCGAAGAAGTCGGCGGATCCGCCCTTCAGTTGCTCGAGAATCTGCCGGGCCAGTTCGTTGCGCAGCAGTTCGTGGGCTTCCTCGATCCGCTCCTCCGGAGTCCGGGCCTGTTGCTCGTCGGACTCGTCCGGGGTCTGTTCCGATGCCGGCTTGCGGTGTCCCTGGAAGTGCTGGTACGCGTTGTAGGTTTTCAGCAGTCTCAGATCGACCCTTTCCGGATTCGAGGCGAGAAGCTCCTTGCCTCTGCTGGTGATCACATACCGTCCCCGTTTCGGATTGTCGATCAGCCCGGCTGCCTTCATGTGTGTCCGCGCCCAGCCCAGGCGGTTGCGGAACACGTAGTCCTGACCGCTGGGCAGCATTTCCCGGCGCTCCTCGTCGGTCAGGTCGAAATGCTGAGCAAGCGATTCGAGAATCTCCGCGTTGGAATGAGCTTCGCCGTCGGCGAGTTTCTTCAACAGCGGAAGCATCACGTCCTGAAAGCTGGGAATGGGCATATGTCGAAGTACTCCGCGTTTCAGTTCATCAGAGGTTTCATCAACTCGGGTATCTGTTCCCGCCACTCGAGTTGCTCCTGTACGTCCCTTCGTTCCTTGGCGAGCCAGGCCAGCGTTTGACTTACGTCATAAAGGTTCGAACATCTCTCCGCCGTTCCTGGAACGACTCTCCCCCTGCGAATCGGAATGGTTGTCGGTTTGTTGTCCTTGTACTGCCCGGCGATGGCGATATCCGTGCCAGTGCAAGCGATATGATAGGCCCTGGTTGCGGCTTTGAAACCCCAGCCCTTTCGAACATCCTCGTCGGCCCACGCTGCTATCCGCTCCAGAGAAACAGGGCGCTTTCGCCACTCTCTGAATCTGGCTATTTCTTTTTCTGATTCGGCGATGCCGGACGACAGCACCTTGCTCATGTCGGAAAGGTCCAAGTTCCCGGAATGCCGGCGGCGCATATCGGTCCGCGTTACACCGATGATGAGTCCATTGCTGCACACGAAGCGATACCAGCCCATCAAAGCCCGAAACCGGGTGCTTCCGTCAACTGAGTTGGTGCATTCCAGCCGCAGGGCCATGGAGTGTCCGTCTCCGGGATCGAAGCGGTACTTCTCGGGCAGGAACAAGCTAAGTGCCATGCGCTCTCCGTACTCGGTGATCTCAAGCATACACTTCACCGCATCCGGACTGATGTCCGCTTCCTTCAAGGCCTTGGAGGCCACTTCCACGACGCGGGTGTGCTGGACGAGTGTGTAATCCTTGGAGACTACACCGACGGGCACACAGGTGCAATCTCCCTCCACGGGCAAGCGAACAACGGTGTCCAGCTTAGCATGGGGACGAAATGATCGGCCTTGGGAATCAGGCAGAGAAAATTCGTGTCTCTCGAACGCAGGGATGTGTCCGGATATGTCGTTCAGCGAACCTTCGAAGAAGCGAACCGGTGAGTCGAGCCATTTTGAACCTGCATCTTCAATGATGGGGGCTAACGTGAGCTGTTTATACATGATTGCTATGTTCCATCGTGCGTTGTAACGGACTCTCTGTCTATATCATGTTTATCGAAGGCAATTGGTGCATACCCTCCATGAGTCGGTCAAGGCTTCTGCTTTCGCACGTACGTGATTGTGGTGGTTTTGCATCGTCTTCGAGTTTGGTCGACAAAGCCCAATGCGAAGCGGCCTTCGGCTTTGTGGTAGATGTCCAGCCCCCGCCCGAGGTTAATGCGCCAACCAGTGTCGGTTTCGATCCAACGGTCATGCTGATTCGGGTCGAATTCGTAGGTGAAGGTAATATTCTCGGCCTTGAGGCTGCTGCCGAGCTCGTCTAGTTTCTCCGCCTGTTCTTCTCTTTCCTGGATGGAATGGCTGGCAGTGACCAAATGGATTTTGACTTCACTCTTAGTCGGTGTGAAGAGTTCGCAGAACTTGACGAGGTTCTCGATCTGGTAGTTGAATCGGATGTAGGGATCCACGACACGCACATCGGATGCATTCTTCAGATAGGGGGCGAAGAGTTTCTCGTACGAAATGCCTTTCTGATGCTCTTCGATGTCAATCTGGTCAGGCTCCGGGAATCGGGTGGGCGACAGGGGGTCCGCTTCATCCTCTTGCTCATTGGGACCTGTATCTGGGTGCGCGAGCTGGAATTCGTCCGGGCGTTCGCTCTTGATGGTGACCCAGACATATTCCTGATCGACTTTGGACAGTTCGTCGCGAATTTGTTGGCGCATGCGCACGGCTGGATTGACGCAAAATTCGACGAATTCATCTTCGTTCACGTTCAGGTCGGGGAACAAGAGTTTGAGGTATCCCTCGGCGATACGCTTGATCGCCTTGCCGTCCCGCATATCGTCGCATTCCGGCAGCCTGAGACTGTGTGACACATAATCAGCATATTGCAGGTCGCTTCTGAGTTCATGAAGTACTTCGCTGAAGAAATCGCCCTTGAAACCAAGGACCTTCGACGGCGAGTCCTTAGTGATGCGCGGCAGGTACCAGCCTTCGATAAGCCCGTGGATGCGGTCAATGAATGCCGATTCCTGCAGTGCTCCCGGCAGTTCGGTGAAGAGGCCTTCGGACGTGAAAAGGGGCATTTTATCGGCTCCGAGCGTAATATTGCCCAGCATTGCGAAGCCGGCCTCTGCGGTTCCCATATCTCCTGTCGAGCGTCGATATCGCCCGCTCTCCAAGTACATCTTGAGCCCGGCCATCGTTTCCCCGGACTGGTCCGTGCGCACCTTCTGAATCTCGTCTATAACCACGACGTCATATCGCGGGATCAAACCGATCTGCCTACTGTTCCTGTTGAAGAAGAGCGCTGCGGGAGACAGCTTTCCCCCGGGAATTACGGCCGCATAGCGGCTGATGTTGTCGAAGACGAAGCTTTTGCCCGTTCCCTTGGGGGCTAATTCGGTCAGGTTCACTCGCGGCTGCACCAGCCCGATGATCCGGCTGAGAAGCAGCATCTTCTGGGGAAAGCTTATAATGTCCGGATTGAACTGGCAGCTTGAAACAAGCAGGTCCACCCACTCTTCGAGTTCGAAGTGCCTCCGGCATTCTCGGAAGTAGTCCAGATCGACGCCGGGCGTCTGAAAAGGTTTGAAATCGACCATCCAGACCTGCCCTTTCTTGACCTCCTCGCCATCCGGCGGCACATACTGCAGCGTACCCAGTCCCCACATGCCGGTCTTCAGAAGCATCGGATTGTCGTCGACAAGCGGTTTCTGAATCATTGCCGTGTTGATGTCGAGGACCGGTATATTGAGTTCAAGCGAGTTTTTTTCCAGATTCACGGACACGCGGAAATCATCGAGAATCTGGACGCGCTCCTGGTTTTTCAGGCGGCTCATCAGGACATTCTTGTCGGCTTTCTGCGGCAGATATTCGGAGACGATCTTTACGATCTGCTCCCGCCCGTCCGCCCTGAGGCTGCCATCTTCGACAAACTGGCTGATAATCCACTCGGCCACATAGACGGGCACTGCCCGAGAACCGAAGCCCGCCTTGTGCATCAGCCCCTTGTCAATGACGACCTCGCCGTAATAGTCTTTCGCTTTTTGTTCAAATGGCTTCATGGGGGGGCACCTTTACTGGGTCAAATCCGTGAGATCGAACGTTTTCCGTTTCATTGCGGAGCGGAATTCGACTGGAAGCGTCTGCTCGGATATCAGAGTTTGCCCGGCCACAGTCAAGCGAAGCCTGAAAGTTACCGGCACGGGAGTCTCCGATGCACTCGCTTTGAAGTAGCAGTGAACAAGCATCGTGGCCGTGGCCTTGCCCTCCACCACGCTCGTGTCAGGCGGCTTTGCATCCACCTCAACGCCATCCACTTCCACTGCCTCAATCTTGGCGGGTCCGGAGTTGAGGTTCTGAATCTCCAGCTCGACCGGAATACGTCTGCGCACGTAGAAGACAGCATGCGGTTCAGCGCCTTCGTACCGGAGATTGAGCAGTCGCATGGAAACCGCCTTGAGCGCCGCCTTTTCTGCACTGTAGACGGCGGCGGGGACAATCACTTCCTCCGGCGCTGCACCGCCGTGGACATAGCCTTCCGCTCCTCCGAGTTTTACGGTGTTGTGTCCCCGCGGAACGAAGTAAATCTCGTCGCCGTTGCCGAACGGCGGCTTGAAGCGGTATCCCAGACGCCAAAGATTCTCCGGTATGGTCTCGGCCTGCTTCGAGCTCATACAGGCGAAGCGATGCGAGGGATCTGCAAACACCTTTC
This sequence comes from uncultured Victivallales bacterium, assembly GCA_964604795.1. Classification (GTDB taxonomy): domain Bacteria; phylum Verrucomicrobiota; class Lentisphaeria; order Oligosphaerales; family CAZSBQ01; genus CAZSBQ01. Next base: position 6,351 of record CAZSBQ010000039.1, read on the forward strand.
TGACCGCCGCACTCCCCACGGCATGCCATTCCTCCTTCAGTGGCCTGGTGGCGCCGTGGTCGGTCCCCACGTACAGCGTCATCTTTCGATGTGCTCCCAGGCTATCGCGGAAGTCTGCCAGTGCGCCGGCCAGACGCTCGAAAAGCCGATCCAGTTCCTCTTCATGCGTGCTCCCCATCTTCTCGGGCGCTCCGTGAAGGGCCTTGTCGGAAAACGTGTAGTTCAGAACAATCAGGCAACGAGTGCTCGGCACAGAAACATCGTCCAATTCTTTGAGACTCGACACGTAGAGGGCTTGGCGTTCCGGCCAATCCCGATTTACCCGCTCTTTCACCAAGGCCGGATATCCGTTCGTTTCCATGTCCCAAGTACCTGAAATGAGACACGGCTTGCTGGCTGCGGTATGGGAAGGAAGGGGGGCAAACCTGTGTTCATGTTCGTGCTCGTTGAAGCCGGCATACCCAAGGCAAGCGGCCAAAGCATGCCAATGGCACAGGGGGACACAGTCCACAATCGCCAACACGGCGACATCATCGCTTTCAATCCGTTCCGACCAACCGTTGAGAAGATGAATTAGTCCTTGCCGCGGATCCTTCTGAACCTCCACGTACTTTTCGACATACCAATCAGTGAACGCCGCGACCCAGCTTTCCAGCTCCTCGTCGTAGTGTCCGCTGTCCTGCTGCCATAGCCGATAGGCCGCGTAGTTCTCGGTACACCAGCGCACCCAGTCGTCCGCAGTCAGCGCATTGCCGTCTCCCGGTGCTTCGGGCCTTGGAGGCGCCACGAGCAATTCCAGCTTTCGCCGCTTCGCTTTGCCCACTGCCTCGCAGTTTTCAAACGTTTGGAGCGTCTCGGTCACATCGTCCCTTGAGGGAAAAAAGCGACTGCCGGCGAGAATGTCTCTGAGCAGGTCGAATTCCTCGCCGACTCTACCGGAGCAGCAGGTCAGAAGTTTGCGGTACTCCTCCGACGAGGTGACGTCCGAGCCGATGTCGTTGAACACCATTCGAACCTGTTCGATGCATTTGGCGCGGGTCTCGGGATGCAGAGGAAGGTCACGCACAGTTCTGGGCGGCACCTTCCGAACAGCCTGCGCCCGCTGGGGTTCCAGGACAAACTCCAGCGCTTGCGGCGGGTACGCGTTCAGCAGAGCCCAGGCCGTCAAATCCTCCCATAATGATTCAGGAGCTTCCGACAACCGTCCGCACACGTATTTCTTCCACAACGCCTCCGCAGCCCGTTGCCATCGTGCGCATTTTTCTTCCCGTGCCTTCCGCAGCACCGTGTATGCCTTGACCCTGCCGTCGCTTTCAGCGCGAAGCCACGATTGAATCAGTGTCCCGAGCTCCGCCATCTCCAGGTGCGGAGCGGCATAAGCGGGCGACACCAAAGCAGAAAGTATACAGTCACTGAAATCGGTGTGATGTACATCAGGAATTGCGATGTCGCGTAGCTTTTGGTCGACGACGGTGTCATCGTCCAACCACTCAGGCAGGACGACGTTCCACGTTTCGGCAAGCATCCGGCACGGGGTCATCTCCTCTATCTCGCAGCAGTCTTCCAATCCTGTCTGCTCAACGAAACTGGACAGCCATGCAAAATGGTGACGGTTGCGAACCCAGACCGTCTCGTCCCCTCCTCTTCTCAACACGTCACGCAGAGTGCAGCAGGCCTTGACATATCCACTGTCGTTTTCAACGAGAAGAGTCCCGTTGGGCACGCTCCCCTGCAAATCTCCGATGTAGGCACCTTTTGTCATTGTCAGTTACTGCGTGCTCCGCAACGCACTACTTCTTGAGGTTGTCAATGCATGTCAACAACGTTTCCGCCTGCTGGTCCGTCAGCAAGGCCCGCTTTCGTCCAAGATTGACCATGGACCGCAGCACGGCCAGAAAGTCCCCCGCCGTTTCCGGCATCTTGAACGCTCCCTTCGGCAGATAGAGATCATCCTGCGTTTCAACATCGTATTCCCGTGCCTTGTTCACCACCTGGAGCCTCACCAGGTCGCTCATGTTCCCCTGTTCGTCGATTGTTCGCATGCAGAACGTCGCCGTGGCCGTGCCGATCGTCTCCTGTCCGATCAAAAGCGTTCCCTCAACCTTCTGCGCGTTCGATGCCTGCTTGGGGTCCTCGTTGTTCGTCGTGTAGATCAGCCCCGTCGCGCCGCCGGGCACCTTGATTTCCAACTTTCCATCGGTGTCCACGTTCCAAACACTGTCGGCCTCTTCGTGAATGGCGCCGAAGGTTTGAATGTCCGGGAGAGGCAACACCGGTTTGGCCTCGTCAATGGCCCTCTTGGCCTGCCGCCATTTGCCCGCATAGTCGTCAACCTTGAGTGTTGTCCACTCCCGAACGGCGCCCAAGCCAAACCGGGTCGGGATCGCCGTCAGCAGCTTCTCCTCAAAGGATGTCGCTCCGTCATTCAGCACGGCCACAAGCTCCCGCGCATCGTCCTCGAAGCGATGGGACTGGCGCTGCGTTGGGTTCAGGTTCTTGAACCAGGTCTGCACCTGTTTTTCGCATTCCACGACATCTCCCTCTCCGCCAAACAAACGACAAACGGCATCGCTGACAGCGTTGGCAACCTGCTGATACCCCGTATTCAGGCATTCGACATCCGCTGCGAAATCGCTGCAAATCTGCTCGATCTCCTTGTTCGCCGTCTTTGAAGACAGGGGATGATCGCTGTACACTTGCGGGATCAGCGAGAACATCAGCTCGAAGGGATCGGTTGTGTCGATGGATTGAAGCGTCTGCACAAGCTGCGCCAGGCGGCCCGATCTTGATGTGTCGTGGATGTCCGGGTTGGTTGCCGCATTCGGCAAGGACAACCACCAGTCTCTCAATGCCGTATGCGCGTCCGTCACCTTCCGGTTCGTGCCGTGCGCAAGCGGTGCCGCTCCCGCCGCATCGGCAATTCTCCGGACTAGGAGGCGGTGAGCCTGCGAAATCTCGGAAACGTCAAAATGCGTGTCGTCGGTCGGGCTGCTCACCATAGTCACAAGGCGGTTGCAGTCGATTTCGCTTCGGCTGACCGGCTTGGTCCCGGTGGAATCGGCGTAGATGCGAAGCCCCTCTTCGAACGCCCGAATCGCGTAGGCCAGGGCCAGCACCAGCATGGTTCCGCCCGCGCCGAAGGGGCTGCTCTTGCTCTCCTCGACAAACCGCCGGATTGAGAGTGTTCCACCCGCCGAAAGTCGGCTGCACAGCTCCTTCAGCACGGGGAAATCGTCGGAAAGTGCCGAGGTGTCGGTCTCGCATTGGAAGAAGGTGACCGTGCCCTCCTGGACCGTCTGCTTCAGCGCGCCCGCACCGGACAGGAACACAGACTGCAAATACCGTTTCTGCCCGTGGTTCGCTGGATGACCGTTGTCGATATGGACCGGATTCTCGGTGTCCAGAAAGATGTCCGCCGCCTGCTTCAGCGCGCTGTTTCTCCCCTTCAGCCATTTGTCGTCGTGAATCAGATTCAGGTCGGGATTCTTGATCCGGCACCTCCGGGTGTACAGCCCCTCCATCATCGTATCAGCAGGTCGGTGCGACTGTTGAGGACGGTCCACCAGTACCCGTCCGCCGCGTCCGTGCCAGCAGGCCGACTCCCCGCTCAGGACGCCTTGGAACTGCCGCTTCAACTGGCTGTAGAAGCCGTCCCCCGGATTGTCAAGCATGTCGCGCAGCCGGGCAACCGTCTGGGCCGTCAGTTTGTTCGCTTCCTCCGGAGACAGATAGTGCCTGCATGCCTTCACCCGGCGCAGAAGATCGCCGTAGGCGAAAGGTTCGTTCGGCACACCTGCAATCACGTCCGCTCGGTCAATGGAGTCGATATTGTCCCGTGCCTGGTGAACTTCCGGTTCGTCCTCGCAGATGACGTAGACGGCGATCCCCTCCGCGCTCTTCGCGTCGCTTTTCGCCGCCTGCTCCAGCTCCTCGCCGAGCGCCTTCCACAGTTCAGGTCCCAAGTCCCTCGCCCGCACAAAGCGCCGAAACAGCCGCTTATCCTCGTTGAAAGCCAGGTTGTACTGCTTCGCCTCCAGATACGTCACGTCCTCCTGCGCGGCAGCCTCCGCCACCAGCGCGTCAACCGAGGTGTCGATTGACGTCTTTTGCAGGTAGCGTTCGATCAGGTCGTTCGGGTCCACGGAGTCCGACGTCGCCAGTTCGTAGGTATTTGACTGTCTGCGCAGGTACAGCGCGCCCGCTTGCTCCAGCTTTTTCAGCTCGCTTTCCACCCGCCGGTTCTCCGGCTTCGACAGGCAGTACATGCCGAACTGGATGTTCTCGAGCGTGGTGGGGACCTGGCACAGCTCGTACAACAGAATGGTCCTGATCAGCTCGATCCGGAAGTCCTCCTCCTCTTGCAGCAGTTCGCCCTGCGATATCTTCCTCACCGCTTCCACGCTGCTGATGTAGCCGTTGACAAGCTGCCGCTGGCGATCGCGGAGCTGCGGGTTCTTCGGTGACAGCTCGCTCTTGAAGAAGTCGTACAACAAGGGCGTTCTGTACAGCCGCAACGGTCCCCCGTCGACAGTGATATCGGCGTTCTCAATGAACTCCGCGTAGGAGCCGGTATCACCTCCGACCTCGCCCGAGAAAAACGTGAAGGTGCTCCGCACGTCCGACCCCAGCTCCGAGGACAGCCGCAGGAGACAGGCCAGCGCCATCGGATGAACGCCGTAGATGTCCTCCAGCACCCGTTCACGAATTCGGTCGATGTCCTCGATCCACGGGAACAAATTCAGCGTCTGACACTGCGGCAGCAGTGTGTCGAGCACGCCAAGCTTAGGCGCTACTTGGTTCTCCCAGGCATCGCAGTTCTTGTCGACCTCCACGATGGCCCCGATGATTTCCTCGATCCCCTCGTTGAGCAGTTCCACCTGAGTCAGACGGGCGCTCATCACTTCGGCGTCCGCCTGGCTCAGCCGGTCGGCATAGTGTCGAAAGTCCTTGTGAATGCAGCCAACGAACAGCACGTTCGGCTCGTTCTTGCAGATGGTTTCCATAAACCCCTGCAGGACATCCTTGGAATACGCTGCCTTCTCCAGGGTGAACCCGAATTCGTCGAAGAAGATGGCCAGACCCACGAACCGGTCGCGGAATTCGCGACTGCGGACCAGCTTCTGCACAATCGGCACCAGGTTGCCCGACTGCGCCTGAAATTCGGCCCCGCCCTGCGCCAGTCTGTAGGCGCTGCGGAACTGGTCCAGTGCCTCGGAATTGTAGTCGCGCAGACAAGCGCGCAACTGGTCGATCGGCATGCCGGGGGCAATCTGTTCCAGCGCATCTGCGAAGTCCGCATAGAAATTTCGGAAGGCGCTGCCGTCTCTGGAGTCCTCCTCCCACTTGGTCAGCAAGCGCTCGGCCTCGTCGAAGGCCGTCTGCACACCGGTTTCCAACCCCATGCGCTCGCAGGCTTCGAAGATCGCCTTCAGAACCACGTCTTCGAAGCGCATCCCGGAATAGTAGTCGCAGATCGCCACCAGGTACTGGCCGTTCTTGCGCACATTCCTGAGTGTCTGCGCCGTATCCGGCTCAAGCTTCTCGTAGTTTTCGTAGAATCCGCGGATGTCGGGATCGCCGCTGGAACGGCTGAGGACGTTGGCCAGCATCAGCGAGAGGTGCGACTTGCCCGTTCCGTACGAGCCGGAGAGCAGGTAGAACTTCTTGTCGTTCGGCATGTGCAAGCCCTGGCAGATGCGCTTGAACGCCCGCCGGTGAGCCTTCGTCGGCCGATACATCGCCATTCGGGCGCTGTTTTCCTGCGCCTCATCGAACGCGCTCTTCAACTCCACGAAATTCGCGTAGCCCGTTTTCAGTTGGACAATATCGGCAATTTTGTTCATCGTTCAAAAACCTGTTTGTCTTGCCCCGTCATCGTCGAGATGCACAGCGCATAATCCAAATGCCCGCAGTCGTCTTTCCCGACATTCCATCGTTTCTCCGACGGATGTTTCCCGACGGAAACGCGGATTCCTCCGATGCTCGCGGAAAACGGCGTCGGGGTGGCACTCACGGAATATCCACGTCATTGCAGAACCTCCCATCGACCCTTCTTGCGCCCGCCGATGCGCCGCAAAGCACCTGAACGCTGTAACTTCTGAATGTGTCGCTGGACGGAGCGCTCTGTTATGCCAAGTTGCTCGGAAAGCTGGGGAATGGTGACGGAACCATCTGCCCCTACAATCTCAAGAATCCGACGAGATATGCTTCTGTCTTTCCCGACAGACTCGTCCGTCTTTCCAGACAATTCCGGGCCTTTCCCGACATCCGGCCCGGTTTTTCCCGACGTTTTCCCTCCTTTCCCGACAGTTTTATCCCCCTGGCTCGACGGCTGAGCGAGTGTCAGCTCGGAAACCGGCGGCCTCCCGACGGTCGCAACAAACTGGTTCCCGTCGCGATCATCCCGGAAATCGATCTCGGACCAGGCCGATAATGCGCGCTTGATGCCGGACCCCAGGCCATGATACGGCAACATCCCCTTGGCCGCAAAGGAAACCAGTATGGGGTTGCGGATGATGGACGTACCCGCCCGAATCCTGTCCACGGTCAGGTTGTTCGGCAGGTGGCCGGGACTGATGATCTCGATGCGGTCATCAAAGATGAAGAGCCTGATGGGCGCACTGACCAGGTAATCGCGATGGACCAGGGCATTCACGAGCAACTCCTCGAAAACGCTGCGCGGGACTTCCGGTGTTCCCGGTGCATTCACCCCGCGCCCCGCCTGAATCTTGTGGAGATTGCGCATGACGAATCCCAGCCCATCCTCAAAAATGTCCGACAAGGTCCCCTCGCAGTCCTCCGTGTCGAGATAGCTGGTTTCGTGAATCGTGGCCCCCGGGTAGCGGATCGCTTTGAGCGTGAACTGCGGCTTGAACCGCTGGGGACGCTCGGCGAACAACAGGACCCCTGCCAGGTTCAGCTTCCCCTCATCGCTAGCCAGACTTAGATTCTGCAACAGGCGCAGTTGCGCGTCGCCCGCTTCCGGCAGCTCCATCCCGTGCACGTCTTGCAGAAACTCCCGGAAACGCAGTTTGTCGAGCTCTTCCAACCCCGCTTTCGTGGGCACTTCGTCCGCATGAAACTGATCGGTGAATTGGAACAGACGCCGCAGTTCCTCCTTGGACTGTATCCGACGTTTGTCGCTGCCCGCCTTGATCCAGATCACCCCCTGCCGGTCGAAGTAGGGCTTGTCCAGTCCTTCGGGGACCCTTGCCACGATGACGATCCGGCCCGCCGCCACCTCGACATTCTCGGTGACCGGGGAGATCGGGCTGCGCATGTGCTGCGTCGCCGCGTTGCCGATGAGCTGGTTGACCCGCCGCACATCCGCCGAAACGAGGCCGGGAATATCGTCGCCGTCCCCCACCCCGATAAGGATCGTTCCCCCGGCGCTGTTCGAGAACGCCACCAGGTCCGCGGCGAGCGAGTCAGCGTTGCGCACGTCCGCCTTGAACTGCCGCCGGCTGTCTTCGCCCAAGCGAACTTCGGATTTGATCTCTTCCAGGGTCACGCCGACGTCTCCTCGCTCAGACTGCTGAGCTTGTCCACCCATTGGCGGAAATGGCGGCAGCGGTCCAGAAGCGTATTCATACCGATCTTTCCGGCGACCAGCGGCCCCGCCGTGGCCTTGCTGCCCTTGTATTCGGGGATTTCCGCGATGATACGTTTCGAGGGGGCTGTTTCCACCCCGTCGTTGATCAATTCTGGGTTCCCCCCTTGGGCACGCACCATATCGCCAAGCCGCCGGATTGGTGTGTCGTGTTCGAGGAATTCCCAATCCAGATGCTGCGGGTCAGACAGGATCAGTGCCTCAAATTCATGCAGTTGGATGTAGGGCACGAAACGGTGGTCGCCCAGTTCCCCGGCAATGTCATCGTGGAGCGTCTTTTCCAGAGCCTCGACGCGATCATATGGATCGGCGGCTCTTGCGGCATCCGCAAACCCGGGAAAATCGTTGGGCAGCGCATACAGATCGAACATGGTAGTGAACCGCGCATCGGGGTTGCGGTCCTCCTTCATCCAGTTGCGGATGTCTCGTTTTGCCTTCCGGTATGACGTGATGCCGCCCCGATACTCGTAGTTTGTCCATTTGTCCTTGCTTGTCAGCACGCTGCGTGCGTCCGCCCACACTTGGCATGCACCCAGGTGCGGTGCCAGGACATCCTTGACAAACCGCTCCTCGGACGGTCCCTCACCGGTGATGTGCAGTCGCACTCCCATCACGGCCGCCCTCCCAGCACGTTCTTCTCCCACAGTTCGCTCAGGCAGTACTGTTCAAGCCACTCGCGCAACTTCTCTTCATTCAGTCGGTTGAATACGCTGGTGGAGCGCTCTTCATCGCGCTCGACGACCATCACCTGGTCTGCCTCGAACTCGTCGACCAGGCGCGGGCTCTGCGTGGCCAGCAGCACCTGCGTATCCGGGGGAGCAGCCTTGACCATTCCCGCCAATGTGGAGACCGCAGCCGGGTGCAGCCCAAGTTCCGGTTCGTCCACGACGATCACCTGCGGGCGCTGCTCCGGCGGCTGCAGGAACAACGTTGTCAGGGCCATGAAACGCAGGGAGCCGTCCGACAACTGGTGCGGACCAAAGAGGTAATCGGAACCTTGCCCCCGCCAGTTCAGCCGGACGCAGTTTTCGTTGTCCGGCGACGCCTCAAGGTCGAAATCGTTGAACTGCGGCACCATCATGCGGATATGCCGGACAATGCGTTCGTAGTAGCGTTTGCCACCCTTGCGGTTCTTCATTGCACGCAGGAATGCCGCCAGGTTGCCCGCGTCGCTGCGCAGGTACTTTGCGTCGTCAATGTAGCCCGGGGTTCGAATCTTGGCGTTTCTCGACGTGTCGTGAAACTGAAAAACGCAACATCGGGACAGCAGAGCTAAAACCACTTGGCACGTCCGGTCCCCCTCGTCGGCCCGATCCCGGAGCTGCGATTCCTTGGCGCCTCCGCCGAGTTGAATCTCCTTCGGATTCCGGTGCCCGGCGCTGTGGTACGTCACACTTTCGTCGTGGAAGTAGAGTTGGTCCCGGGCATCAGGGCGAAGGCAGAAGCCATACTCGTCACGTGCGCGGTCATCCTCGAATCGCAAGCGTGCGCAGATTTCCGGTGTGCGCTTTGCGCCGTAATGCAAAAGCGAGTTTGCAAATCCATGTTCGGCAACGAAGGTCTGCAGCCCCCCCGACATCATGTAGTTGAGCAACTGCAGAAACGAAACCAGATTGCTCTTGCCCGCTCCGTTCGCGCCAAGCAGGACGGTGACGGGGCTCAGCTCGATCGTCTGCCCTTGGGAGTCCACGGATGTGAACCCGTGCAGGTCAATGCTTTTCAGTTGTAGTGAACCCGGCATGCTCGGCTCCTGATAAATCGGAAGTAGTCAATGCATTAGCTTTGTGCGGTAATGACCGGCCCCAGCCGCTCGTATTCTTCGAGGCATTTGCGCTTGCTCATGAACTCGCCGAAGGCCTTTTCCTCGTTCCGCCGCAGGACCGGGAACGTGTCCAGAATGTACGCGAACTCCTCCCGGCTGAGGCCGTAGAGATGCGCCACGTACGCGTCGATCTCCGCGCGAAGCTGCGCCCGGTCCCCCGTGTCCCGACGGTTCGGCGTGCGGTCGTGGACGCCGCAGTGGGTGCCCCATTCGGCAGTCAGTTCCTGGGCGGATTCCGCAAGGCGCTGTCGGATTTGTTGCTCATCCTGAGGACCGTAGGCTTCATAACGTCTCCCTCTGGCTGCCGACTCAGTGTAGGGAAACACCTCGCTCCATAGGTCGCGAAAGAGGGGGCGTTCGCATGTCAACCTGAGTGCGTTGAGCAACAAGTCTCCTTCAACGGTGTCGGCCAGGCCAGTCCGAAGTACTGGCAATGAATACACATAAAAGAAATTCAGTGTGGTTGTAATCTTATTCCTGATAAGGAAATCAAGCAAGAAACTATTGAGCAAGCTTCCAAGCAGAAGGCAGTCTTTTTCACCTACTCCAGACCAATCACTCTCGCCAACGGGAGCCCTTGCAGTAGGTATCTTGTTTCCGTGGACGGCAGGAGGGATAACCGCTGACACCAGGGTTCGCTCATTCGTGCTTGCCGCGATATCTCGGTAGCCAACTCTGTATTTGGTTGCGTCTATCCTGCAACTCCGCTTGAACCCAATGGCGGAATGCCATCTCACCCAGTATCTAATCTTATCGTACTCCGAGTCAAACTGCCAGATTTGCTTGCCCTCATAAAGCGGTAGGTATAACCTCGCAAGATCATTCTCATCGTAGCTGCGCAACTCAGATAGGGATGCCGCTCTCAGTTCCTGCCAAGTAGGCCCGTCTTTGGCGGGAATGGCCCATGCATGCCCGGCTACCTCACGTGCCCCCATGTCCTCAAGTTGTTCGCGCGTGTGGAACAGATGGCTGTCGTTGGTCATGTCGAATTCGCGGGTGAACTTGACGTTCCACGTGTCCGGGAGTTGCTCGCCTAGGAGGGGGTGCCCGTCGTAGATTTTCGCGGCGATGTCGATGTCGCGCTGGTTTTTGAACTCCATGATGCTCAGCGTGCCGGGGGAAAAGCGCTGCACGTCCTCGGCCTTCATCCGAAGCGCCTCGGCATCGATCGCCGGCAGCCGCTCGGGATCGTGCTCCATGAAGGCGCACTTGAACGACTCGGTTTCGCCGCCCTTGCGCGCGCTGAAGACGACGAACTTGAAGCGTCCGTCAACGGCGGTGAAGACCGTTGGCCAGCGATTCTCGAAACAGTAGAGGCAGTCGATGCGGCTGGTATCGAAGAACAGCTCGCGCAGCGGCTGGCAGCCCTTGTCGGTGTACAGTCCGCTCGGGACGACGATGCCCAGGCTCCCGTCCTGCTTCAGTATCCGAAAGAACTGCTCGAGGAAGAGCTTGAAGGTGTTGATGTCGCCGCTGCCGAGCGATGAGTATGCGGCCGGCTGCCGGACGTAGACGCTCTGCTCGCGAATGAGTTCGCTGTGCGCATCCCACTTTTCTCGCACCACGGGATGCCGGTTCATCAACTCCTCGGCCTTGCGCTCGGCTTCCTGCTTGCCGTAGCTGCGGAAGGCCGGGTCGAAATTCGAGAAGAATTCCTGGGAATTCGGTTTGACAATGTCCCACGGCGGGTTGCCGACGGTGGCGTCGAAGCCGGGATGCTCGCGCCCGCCGAAGACGTCCGGAAATTCGAGGGGCCAGTGGAAGTAGCGATGCCGCCGCGCGAGTTCCCCCATGTGCCGATGCGTTTCATCGTGCGTCTCGTTGTCGAACAGCTCCCCTGCCTGGCCGGTGGCCAGCGAGTCGATAATGACCCGGTAGGCGTCGGGCTGCACGTCCGGCAGGGCGAGATAGCTGGTGTAGGCGTCGGCAATCCTGGCGGGCGTTCCCCTGAGCTTGTCCATGGCGCTTTTGTAGAGATTTCGCTGTTCTTCGGTGTCGTCCTCGCGCACGCGGTCGATCTGTTGCAGGCAGCCGGCGGCGTCGGTCAGAACTTTCCGGGAGAACAGGGTGCCAATCCGCCACTCGCTCTTCTTCTTCGGGTTCCGCTTACGGCGTTCGGGGATGATTTGCAGAGCCGCGATGTCGCGGACGCCCATCAGGCTGTTGCCGTGCTTGAGGCGGTGGTCCAGAAAGGTCAGCTTGTGCTCGGTGGCGAAGCAGTTCAGCCACAGCGAGAGTTTGGCCAGGTCCACGGCCAGCGGGTTGAAGTCGACGCCGTAGAGGCAGTGGCGCGTGACGCGCCGACGCCAGCTGTTCGGCTGCGAGTCCGCCGCGGAAACCGCAGCGCCGCTCACTGTCGGAATCCGGTCCAGCCATTCCACAATCAGGTCGGTGAGCCGGTTGGCCGCGCTGACCAGGAAATGGCCGCTGCCCATGGCCGGGTCGCAGACTTTGAAGTTCAGTACGCGCTCTTCCGCGAAGTGCAGGACCAGCGACTCCGCCTCCCGCGCCGCTCCGCGCCGCGTGGCCTCGTCGAATCCGTTCCGCGCCTGTTCGATGTATTCATCCAGTCGCGCGCGGACATCCCGCTCGAAGCGCTCACGCAGCGGGCGGACGACGCCCTTGTCCACCAGGAAGCCGACCAGTGACTCAGGCGTGTAGTACGACCCGCTCTGCTTGCGCTCCAGCGCGGTCTGGGCAAAATACACCTGCCCCGCCTCAATCCGGGTGTCCGTGTCGGAATCGAAGCGGGTCGAGGACGCCGGCAGGATGGCCACCCCCTTGCGCGTCCGACGTCGAATCCGGGGCACATCCGCCAGCAGTACGTTGAATTCGAGAATGCTCTCGTAGAGTTCGCCGAGATGCCGCACCTGCAGGTCCCGGAACGGAATCTCGTACTCCGCCTCGGTCCCCTGGCCGACCGGCGGCTGAACGTGCGAGATCAGATACAGCGCGCGGGCAAAGAAATCGTTCCGCAGTCTGTGCCGCCCCAAAAAGGTCTGCTCGTCGTCGTCGAACAACCCGCCGTTGTAGCCCATGATGCCGTATTGGGCGTCGCCTTCGTTGACTGCGCGAACCAGCCCCTTGAGATGCTGCCAGAGGTCGTACCCCCGGTTGTCGTCGCGCTCGTGCCAGACAAACTTGCGGGCTTCGCAGCAAAGCTGATGAATCGAGAATTCCGCTTCGTACTCCGCGCGCTTGTCCGCCTCGGAGGGCAGCAGCTTGCGGGATTCGGCATAGAAAAGGAACATGCAGCGGTAGAGCAGCTTGACCGCGCTTTCGAAGATCTGCCGGCGCTCCCCCTCGGTGCAGTCGGCCTCCGGCGTGTCGCGGTCCGCGATGAAGCCGTTGCAGATAAACTGCAGCGCTTCGTCCACTTGGTCGAGCAGCGGCTTTTTCACCTTGTCCTCGAGCACCTTCTCCGAAGCCTGCGCGTCCCGGTCCAACCGGCAGGTGTAGAGACGAACGGACTCGGTGCGCTCTTCACCCGCCGCCCCGTCCTCCTCCGGCTCGAAGGCGTCCGCGTGGAAGAAGCGCTCGAACAGGGCGTATTCGCTCCGCTCGTCTGCCTCCAGAGCGTCGCCCAGCGGCAGTTCGACGTAATCCTCGTACGGCTTGCCCGTCTTGGTCGAATACAGGCGCCACTGCCGCCCGTTGGTGAGAATGCCCCAGGTGAGCTGTCGCTCCCGCAGTGCCTTCACCAGCTTCACCGGCCAGAATCGACCGGCAGAGGTCTCGTCCAGGTCGGCATCGCTGCCCAGTACCAGGGCGAGCGAACGCGAGGAGGAAAACGTGTAATCCTCGTGCAGCGGATAGATGCCGTTGGCGTCCGGCTGATTGCCCGGAATGAATTCAAGACCGCTCAGAGCCTGCTTGCAGAAGGAGTCCCAGAGCGTTGCGGTCGACGTATCGTCCCGCTGCCCCCAGCGGTGCGCCAAGGTCGCCATCCGCCCCTCTGCCGAGTCGCCCAGGGACACATCCCCGCGAACTTCGTCAAGGAACAATTTGCTGAACAGTCCGTTGTTGATCATGCTTTGCCGTGTGTTCCGTCGAGACTGATTGTATCCGTGCGCTCTATGACAGCCCGATGGGGATGCCGCTTGTATGCGAGGTCCGCAAGCGAGCGGCGCCGCTGGGTCACCAGCAGCAGGGCCGGACGGTGACTCCAGAATTCCGCCCGCTGAGTGAGTTGACCGAGAAACGACGGTTGATGGCACCACGCCGAGAGCAGAAACTCGAAGTCACTTGCAACCAGCACCTCGGTCTCGCCCCCAATGCTGCGAAACAGGCGAAACAGGTCCTCGACGCCGAAGGAACTCACCCGCTCCGCCAGATCGTTGTGCTCCTCGAAATGGTTCAGCACATCAAGGTGCTGCATCCTTGTCAGACCGGCGAGCTTAGCCGCCCATTCCGACTGGTCGCCGTACTTCTCGGTCAGTACGAAACACGCACGTGCTCTGCGCGGGCGACGCGCAAGATCCGATGTCACGAAATCCACGATGTCAACCAGCTCGTTCACAGCAGCCGCCCTTGTTTCAGAACATCCTCATCGGCATCCGCCGGTTTTGGTGCAAGTCCTTCATAGTGCGCCGCCAGAAACGACCGCGACGAAAACTCCGCCAGCAGCCGAACCTGATCCAAGTTGTGGCGCGTCTCCATCCGAAGATATCCGCCGTCGTGCAGTCTTTCCAGGTTGCCGCGGAACGTTGCGCGGTCCATGCGAAAGAGTCGTGCCGGACTGGCTGCAGCTTCCGTCAACTCCGAAACGGACCAGGTGGCACGCTTCTCCCTTTGAGCGAAGTCATAAATCACGGCAGCCAATATCAACGGGGTCGGCGACGCATACCGCCGAGGTTGCAGCACACCGCCCGGTTTCTCGACCACCAGCTCCAGGCGTTTCAGGTTCTTGCGCGTGTAGGCGTCGATGACGAAGCGCACCTCCTCTGCCATGTGTTTCTTGGTCGAACTCGGAGAGAACTCGTCCGCGTACTTTCTACGGAAAAACGCCAGCCACTCAGCAGGTGCCGCCGCGGACAGTTCCCAAAGCAGCTCGTTGAATGTGTCATACCAAACCAGGTTACGATACCCTCCCGCCGCCAGGCAGTGACAATACTCCAGCGTCGGGATGCTTTCGAAAAACGGGTCGTGTTCCGCAACCAGGCATCCGAACGGCGAAAGAGCAACCCGGTCAAGCTCGAAAAGCCCCATCGCCCTGCCGATGCTGATCCGGTTCCGAACCTGACGAAACGGCAACCCCGTCTCTTCCTCAAGCTCCCGCACCAACACCGAGGTCCGCGCACATGCTCGAGTGTCGAGCGCGTGAAGAAGCCGGGCCAGCTGATCGAACTCAATATAGTGGCCATTGCTGACCTGAAGCTTGCGCTGCGTATCCGCCATACTATATCCGCCTATGCCACAGCTCTTCGCCCGTGGAAAACTCCAAACACAAGAATAAATATTGCGTTAACGTCACGAAAGGCAAATTTGCCACGTCCCAACGAATTTTCAATTCGTGTCCAGCCTGTCGATATATATGACACTTGCCTGCCGAGTCAAGAGACTCAGAACAAACGCGCACCTGAAAAAAGCTTCTGCTCCGCACGTCCCGTATGGCAGCAAAAAAAAACACGGAAAATCCCCGCGACCGGTTTCCCGGCCACGGGGCATGTGGGGTGAAGCGCGAATACCGGAACGGTCCGGCAATCAAGGGCGCTCATCAACGAATCAGTCGGCGAACTCTACCGCCGGAAGACCCGGACCAGCAGCCCAGTCGGGTCGTTGCGGTCGGCGTGAAGCCAACCAGTTGTGTGTTCTTGGGCTCTGCCCAAACCCGCCAGTGAGGGAGCCCCTCCCTGGACCCGCCGTGGCTGGAACGCAGGGGGCCATTCGCGTGGATTCGCCCGATTCGCAGTTGACCCGTCTTGAGGCACAGCGGATCGTTGTTTGCGGCTCTGCGCAAAGAACGATCCATGGGGGGTGCAGGGGGAATCACATTTCCCCTGCCGGGGTATGGGGCAGCGCCCCATGTGGCTTCAGGCGGCGATGCGG
>CAZSBQ010000040.1:0-21435 GCA_964604795.1 uncultured Victivallales bacterium
CAGAGCCACGATGGACCGAATTTCACAGCTCCGCCTGAAAGGCAGAGCCACGAGGGGACCGGCGTCAAGCCCAGGGGCCAGACATCAGCTTATGTTGAGCTCAACATAAGCTGAGTCTGACGGACAGGTAGCATCGCGACAGGCGGGCGGGCTCAGAACAAAAGTCGTCCGGCCAAATCTTGCGGAGATAGTATAGTGCTGCCCTTATGACTTGGTTGCGAAACAGACTGGAATATTGGGCGGTGCGGTGCCTGCTGTGGCTGGTGAGGGTGCTCCCTGTGTCGTGCGCCTACCGGTTGGCGTGCGCGCTGGCGGCGGTGTATTATCGGATGGGGATTGGTCGGCGGCGGATTGCCCTGGAGAACTTGGCGCTGGCCTTTCCGGAGCGGCCGGCCGGCGAGCGTCGCCGCATTGCCCGCGCTTGCTACGCCAGCGCGGCCATGACGCTGGCCGAGTCCATGCTGGTTCTCACCAACAAGTACGACCGGGACCAGGTGCTGCGCATGATCGATCTCGAACAATGGGAGCGCCTTCGGAAACTGGAGGATGAGTCTGAGGCCGGTTTGCTGATCATCACCGCGCATTTCGGGAACTGGGAGATGCTGTCGCACTGCATTGGGCTGTGCTCGAGCAGGAAGGGGAATGTGGTCGGGCGCAAGACCAGCAACCCCTTGCTAGAAAAGAATATAGTGCAACCGTTGCGCGAGCGTTTCGGGACGCAGCTGATCCACAAGAAGCGCGCGCTGATGCGTTGTGTCCGCTCTTTGAGGCGAGGCGAGCATGTCGGCATGCTCGTCGATCAGAAGTCCAACAGCAGGGACGGCGTACTCGTATCGTTTTTCGGTGAGCAGCTGCTGGCGCCGGCCGCGCCGGCCGTGCTGCAGTTGCGCTACGGAGTGACCGTGGTGCCCGCCTTTCTGATTCGAACCGGCACCCAGGCCTATCGCTTGGAGGTGGGGGACCCCGTGCCGACTCCGGATACTGCGGCAAACGAGGAGGAGCGCATTCGCCAGTTGACCCAAAACCACCAGCAGGAGATCGAAACCATCATCCGGGAATACCCCGAGCAGTGGTTTTGGATGCATGACCGATGGCGCAAACGGCACTGATTGTTACCGACGGCAAACCCGGACACGAGAACCAGTCCCGCGCTCTGTGCGAGGCGCTGGGATTGGAGACGGCGTTCGTGCGCGTCGACTACCGCCCCGGCGGAAAGGCTCTCTCGTATCCGCTGGATTGGCTGGGAATTCGATGCCGCAGCCTGTTTCGCGCCGAATGGCCGGCTGCGGGACCGCCGTCGACCTGCCGGCTTGTGGCGGGGACGGGCTCAACCGCATACTACCCGGTCAAATGCCTGGCGGCGCGCCTGCGCTGTCCGAGCGTCGCCATCCTCACGCCGCGCGGATATCGGTTGAACTTCGACTGCATCGTCGCTCCCGAATACGACCGCCCGCCGTCCCGGTCCAATCTGGTGACCGTGCCGGTGAACCTGTGCAGTGTGGATCCGGACCGCTATACCCGCGAAGTTGCGGAGTTCGCAACGCATCATCGGCGGGAACGCCCGGCCGCCGGCTTCATCGTCGGCGGCGACAATGCAGTCTCCACGCTTGAGCCCGACGAGTTGGACACCCAGATTCGTCAAGCCAGACACCTCCTGCCCGACCATGAGTTTTGGGTGACCACGTCGCGCCGCACCCCGACCGCCGCGGACACGGTCATCGACCAATTGCCGTTTGACTATCGCCTGGTGTACAGTCGAAATCCCGACTACAATCCGACGCCCGCGTTTGTGGGTGCGTGCGACCGACTGTTTGTGACCAGCGACTCCGCCTCGATGATCAGCGAGGCCGTCTGCTTCGGCTCGGCCGCCGTCGAGATTCTGCTGACACGCCAAAACCGTTCAAAGAATAAATTTATGCGCCTGATCCGATCACTGGAGCAGCGCGGCGCACTGCACCTGTTCGACGGAACCCTGGGAGACGCCCGCGAAAAAATCGACCTAAAAGAGCATTTGCATCGAGTCGAAAAGTTTGTCTGATGGAACCGGACGATTTCTTTTCGGACTTAGCGGGGCTAGCCCAAGCATGAGTCCGTTGTCAGTTTTTTCCCGTTGTTCCGAGTTCCAATGCCTCCGCCGGGCTCGACGCATTGGTTCTCGGGCCAACGGCCCGGCCCAATTATAGCCCAGGGTCCGCGACCCTGGGTTTGCAATCGCAAAACGAACGGCGGGCTGAAGGTCCGCTCCAATGTCTTGCGCCGCATGTGTTTCCATTGTGGCGGGTCTTCAGCCCGCAATTGCTGGTGTATTTTCTGCCCAGGGCTGCGAGCCCTGGGGTGGGTTTGGACCGGGCTTTTAGCCCGAAGGCAATTCGGTACCACCTAATCTTCCGCGAAATCAAGAGTTCTCAAATTGCACCATCGCTATTTTTCCGCTGGAATCGCTCCTTTTTTCGATGATGGCGGCATAGCAGTTTGAGTTTTTTGATGTTGTCATCTAGAATCCTTCCGCCGACAGGCGAACTTCTTCAGTATCCATCTGTTTTCTTTTTCGCGCGCCACTTTTTCGGTCGCGTTTCCGATTCGGCACATCGACATCCCAAAACGTGGCTGCCTCCGGTTCCACTTGCCCATGTGGTGTTTCCTCGAAACGGCGGCGAGATATTTCTGTGTGCGAAGGCCGCATGCTGGAGGGCACGGGTTAGTCCGCCAGACTGTAGAGGCCGTACGACACGCGTTTGATGCGGGAATGGTTGCGCAGGGCGGCACGGATGTTGGGGGCGGTGAATTCCGGATTTCTGGTCAGTTCCGCGATAATTTCGCGCGTGGTCATGACTCGTCCGGTTCGCTCGAGCATACGGATGATCGCCTGTCCGTGACTGATGTATCTTTTCGTGTTCCAGGAGGAGAGTCCATAGGTGCCTCGGCCTGTGCAGCAGAATTCATCGGAACGCACCAGGGTGCCGTGCACGCAGTTGTCCTTGAGGGTGCGCATGCGATCCGAACTTGACTGCGAGCGCATAATTTCGGCCACTTCGCGGAAGTGAAGCGGGTGGCCGATGCTCTTCAGGACCTCATACGCCAGTTCCCGAACATTGCCGCCTTGTTCGCACAGGCAACGGTATCGTGTGACCAGGCAGTTGCCCAGCACGTCAACGGAACGGACGTTGGCGGCGAGATGCCGAATAAAGAGCGGATGGATCGGTGCCTGCGGCGGGCGCTGTTTTGGGCAGTGTTTCCGACAGTGCTCCGTCAGCGCTCGGGCGACCTCGGCAATGTCCATTTTCTCGTTGTCGGGGCCCGTGCCGAGAATTCCGGCGACAAATGTTTGCGCTTCCTCGCAGCTCAGGCACGGACACTTGAAGCGGGACACAGTGCCGGATTTGGTGTCCACGACCAGAGCGGGATGAAACCCCAGCAGGATGCCGAATGTTTGCAAAGAGCTGTCCTGCCAGTTGAATTCGGCTTTCATGTCCTCGAAAAGGAGCTCGATGAAGTGAAACCCGTTGTGCGCCTCCAGGCACCGGTCAACCGACTGCCAGAAGGGCATAAGATAGCGCACGGCATTCATCTGCTGCAAACCGGTTTGCGTTTCCTTGCAAATCTGGCGGATCCGTTCCCGCGTCAGCCCGAACTCGCCGGCCAGTTTCTCCAAAATGGGTCGTTTTTCTCCGTTTTTGGTGTCCAGGCCGATGCGCCGCAGAAAAATTCGACGATTGCGTTCACAGGGGGCAAAGGTGACGAGCAAACTGTCGAGAATGGTGTGGACCTCGGCATAGTCGGGCTGCGGCATGGTTTCAGTTTCGCCCGAGGCGGAAACGGACGGCAGCGGAATGCGCCACAGATTCTCCGTTCCCTCGGTGCGTATTGCCGTCTGCATGTCCAACAGTTTGTTGATTGTGGTAATTCCCGCACCGGGGACCTTCTTTGCGCGATGGGGATTGAACGCGAGCAGGTCGCCGACGTTTTGAACGGAAAAATGCTCCAGCACGCGGCGTTCGCGACTGCCCATCTGAATGGAGCGGATATCGATTGTTTCGTCGATGACAGGGTGGTCTTCGGGGTGATTCTCGGACTGTGTCACAGCTTTTTCAAAGTGTTTCTGAAGTTCTCGAATCCGCTTTTCGGTTTGCAGTGCACAGCCCCGCATATCCCGGATGGAGCTCAAATCCGCCTTGAGGAATTGGTCGACGGTTTGCAGTTGGAAACACTCCAGGGCTTTGCGCTCCTTGGGGCCGAGTTGCAGGCAGTGAATGGGGTCAGTGCGTTTCATGGGGGGATGTCCGATGTTGAGTAATGATGCTTGCTAAAGAGAATATGTCAATATACACCGCGCCGCGCGCCTCGTCAAGCACAAACAGGCGCAGCTCAGCGCTGCGGACAAGCGCGGGTATGTTGGACATTCGATTCCAGCATAGTAAAGTACCGCTTTTTGCGAGCAGTATTAACGCGGCGCTCCGAGGGGAGAGCCGCCCAGCGGCGAGGAACCGATGATGCCGAACACAGTACTTGTTGGACTGCAATGGGGGGACGAAGGCAAGGGGAAGATTATCGATGTTCTTACCGAACATGCGGAGGTCGTGGTGCGCTTTCAGGGCGGCAACAACGCCGGCCACACCGTGAAGATTGACGACAAGCAGTATGTTCTGCATCTGATTCCGTCCGGCATTTTGAGGAAAAATGCCCTGTGCGTGATCGGCAACGGGGTGGTGGTCAACCCCGTCGCGCTGGACAAGTCGATGCGCGAGCTTGCCGAGCAGGAGGGAGTTCGCTTCCAGGAGCGCCTGCAGATCAGCGACCGCTGTCAGATGGTTTTCTCGTACCACTCCAAACTTGACGGTTTGATGGAGCGGGAGCTGGGGGACAGCAAAATCGGCACCACCAAGCGCGGCATCGGACCGGCCTATGCCGACAAGGTCAACCGCGTCGGCATTCGCGCCTCGCAGCTCAAGCATCTGGACCGGCTGGAGAAGAGTTTTCGCAGCCGCGCCGAGTTCCACAACCACATTCTTCAGGACGCAGGCAGGGAGGAACCCCTGGACATTGATGCGGAATGGGAGATTTTGCGGGACGTGGCGCAGCGCCTGGCACCGATGGTGACGGACACGGTGGTCACGCTCAATGAAGCGGTCGCCCATGGCAAGAGCATTCTTTTCGAGGGGGCGCAGGGCACATGGCTGGACGTGGATTTCGGCACCTACCCTTTTGTGACCAGCAGCAATACCACCACCGGCGGCGCATGCGCCGGCACCGGCGTGCCGCCGCAGCGCATCGATCATGTCGTCGGAGTGATGAAGGCATATACCACCCGCGTCGGCGCAGGCCCCTTTCCCACCGAGTTGGATGACGAGGACGGCGAGCGCATCCGTGAAAAGGGCGGCGAATTCGGTGCGACCACGGGCCGCCCCCGCCGTTGCGGCTGGTTCGATGCGGTCGCCACCCGCTACGCCGCAATGCTCAACGGCGTCGGACGCGGCTTGGCCGTGACCAAGCTGGATGTCCTCGATCAGTTCGAGACCGTCCGAATCTGCACCGCCTACACGCTGGACGGCAAGACCCTCGAGCATATGCCGTCGGACAGCGATGACCTCAGCCGCGTTGTCCCCGTCTACGAGGACCATCCGGGCTGGATGTCGCCCACCACCGAAGCGCGCTGCTGGGAAGACCTTCCACAAGCCGCTCAAACGTACCTTCTGCGTCTGCAGGAGCTGGTCGGCGCGGAGATGCAGATCATTTCCGTTGGCCCCGCCCGTTCGCAGACATTTTCCCTCGACAACTAGGATGGCACCCGCTGATGAAGTCCGCCCCCCCCGCAGAATCGAAGGTCCCGCGGCATGTGGCGGTCATCATGGACGGCAATGGCCGCTGGGCTCGCCAACACGGCAAGTCGCATCTGGCGGGGCACCGGGCAGGGGCGGAAACCGTGCGTCGGCTCGTGGAGGTCTGCGGCAACAGCGACATTGACTATCTGACCCTTTACGCGTTCAGCACCGAAAATTGGTCTCGTCCACCTGCGGAAGTCAACGGATTGATGGCGTTGCTCGACGAGTTTCTGCGCCAACGGGCCGCCGACCTGCACAAGAATGAAATCCGGCTGAACATGATCGGTGATCTCGAACGGCTTCCCGCCGATGTGCGAGGCACTCTCGACCGAGTCATGGCGGACACGCGCGAGCATCGGCGGGGAACACTGACGCTTGCCCTCAGCTATGGCGCGCGCGACGAAATCACCAAGGCCGTGCGAGCCATTGCCGAAGAGGCCCGGAACGGCAGCCTCGAGCCGGACGCGATCTCCGAAGAAACGGTTGCCAACCATCTCTACACCGCCGATCTTCCGGACCCCGATCTGCTCATCCGCACGGCCGGAGAATATCGCTTGAGCAACTTTCTTCTCTGGCAGCTTTCCTATGCCGAATTCTGGATCACCCCCACGCTGTGGCCCGACTTTTCCAAGGAGGAGTTCCAGCAGGCGCTCCGGGACTACAGTAGCCGCCAGCGCCGGTTCGGAGGACGCCCATGCTTGAACACCGAGTGATCAGCGCGGTTCGCCTGTCGATCCCGGCCGTGTTCGCCTTCCTGGTGCCGGGGTGGCCGGGCGGCGTGTTGTTTCTCGCCATCTGCGCGTGGGCGATCGTGACCATGGTCGACGAGTTCTTCACCCTGGTCGAGCCGTTCGCCGGCACCGGATACCGGCGCTTCACCGCCGCCTATGCATTTCTGTGGGTGGTCGCCATCGCCCTGCCTCAGCTCGTGGAGATTCCCGGCAACCTGCACGTGGTATCCGCCGACGTGGCCGGCATTCTCGGGTTTCTGCTGCTGGGATTTGTGCGCACCCTGCTGTCCCGGCGAGACTTCAAGGAAAAAGTGCGGCGCCTGTTTCTTTCGCTGGCCTGCCTGATTTGTCTGATTTGGCCGCTCAGCTTCATTCCGCGGCTGTTTTTCTCCTCGGGTGTCGAGTATTCGGGGCGGTTTCTGGCCCTGTTTGCCGTCGTGGTGACCAAGTGCACCGACGTCGGCGCCTACACTGTGGGCTCTCTCACCTCGCGATTGCCGCAGGGCAATCAGAAGATCATTCCCCACGTCAGCCCCAACAAGAGCTGGGAAGGCTTTGCGGGCGGGATCGTCGCCGGGATCGTGGCGGCAACCACAGCTTATCTTGTGCTGAAGTCGCACTTGACGCTCAACGGCGTACCGGCCATGACCTTGACGAGCGCCTGCGTATTCGGCGCCATTGCCGGGGTGCTCGGGTTTGTGGGCGACATCTGCGAATCCATGTTCAAGCGCGCCGGCGAGGCGAAGGACTCGGGCGACATCCCCGGCCTCGGCGGTCTTCTGGATGTGGTCGACAGCTTGATCCTTGCAGTCCCCGCCGCCTACATCATCTTCCGCATTGTCGCCGGTCAGTAGTCGAGCGACATCCGGCAGGAGGATGTTGGGGAGGCATCGGGTTCGCAGCCTGCACCGTGGCTGAAAACTTTGTGCTCGGGCAAGGCCTATGTCCGCTTGATACGATACGTATGCTACAGGCACAATTCCACAAAAGACCCGAGATCTGCGGGTGAGATGCCGGGCACCTGTCTGCCCTTATTGTAATTGGACGATCAGGGCCAGGAGCACGAGGGTTGAGTCCTCGTTGGCGGCGATGGCGTGTCCTGCGCCGTTGCCGGTGAGGATGGTGTCGCCGGCTTGGATTGGCCGGTCGGTGCCGGCATCGTTGACTGTGCCCTCGCCGCTGATGATGTGGAAGATTTCCTCCTCCTCGTCATGCACATGGAATCCGATGCTGCAACCTGGGTCCAGGGTCAGGCGCGCGCACAATCGCGTCGCGCTTTTCAACTCCTCTTTTGTGCAAAGGTACTCGATCAGCACGCTGCCGTGTCCGCCGCGCATGTTTTCCCGCGTTTCCCGGGGATAGGTTCCGTCGTTTCGAATCATGGTTTCCTCCTCGCATTTTCAGGTCAGGTAGGGATTGGTTTCGCGTTCCTGTCCGATGGTGGTTTGGGGTCCGTGTCCCGGATACACGGTGGTCGCGGCGGGCAGAGTCAGCAGTTGAGTTTGGATGGAGTTTATGAGTTGATTGAAGTCTGCACCGGGCAGATCGGCGCGTCCCACCGAGCCCCGGAACAGGGTGTCGCCGCTGAAAAGCGCGTTTTCGTCCTCGAAGTGGTAGCATGCGCCGCCGGGCGAATGGCCGGGACAGGGCAAAACGCGAATGTGCCAGGGCAGGTCGTCGGGGAGGTTTCCGGTCGTGTCGGGGAGGTTTTCGCAGGGCGGCAACCATGGAGGCACCGTGTTGGCCGGGCTGCGGTAGAGCGGGATTTCGTCCGGGTGCATGACGACTGGCGCCTGGAGCGTTTGCGCCAGGGGGCCGATGCCGGTGATGTGATCCACGTGGCCGTGCGTGAGCAGGATCGCCCGCACAGTGATGTCCAGGTCCCGACATTGCATGGCGATGCGGTCGGCTTCGTCGCCGGGATCAATAACCAGACCAGTGCCGCCTTTGCGGTCGAATACGATGTAGCAGTTGACCTCCAAAAGACCAACTTCAAGACAATCGATGCGGAAAGACATGGCAGTTTCTCCAAAATCGGCTACGGTGTGGTTGTGCTCAGACATCACCGTAGCGTCAAACGCGAGAGCTTCCACCCCGGATCGGTTATCGGTGATCAGTAATCAGTGATCAGACTGATCGGGCTGATCGGGCTGATCTGGCCGAACACCGAACACCCCAACCCATAGCAACAGGAGAACGAAAAATGGCTTTCACACTCGACATCGGCGACAAAGCGCCGGATTTCAAGCTGCCCGCCACAGACGGCAAGACCTACAGCCTCAAGGATTTCGGCGATGCCGGGCCCCTTGTGGTTTTCTTCACCTGCAATCATTGTCCGTTTGTGACCGGATCGGATGAGATGACCCGCCAAACTGCCGAAAAATACGCGCCCAAGAGCGTCCGCTTTGTCGGCATCAATTCAAACAGCAAGAACACCTATGCCGAAGATTCGTTCGACCACATGGTCGAGCGCATGAACCAGCATCAGTTCCCCTGGGTGTACTTGCGTGACGAGTCTCAGGACGTCGCGCGAGCCTATGGCGCTCTGCGGACTCCGCATTTCTTCGTTTTCGACAAAGACCGGACGCTGGTGTACACCGGTCGCGGCGTCGACAACCCGCGGGATGCCGAGCGGTCCACGGTCAATGATCTGGACCGCGCTCTTGCGGAGGTCACCAGCGGAAATCCCGTCAGCGTGCCTGTGACCAACCCCATCGGGTGCAATGTGAAATGGGTCGGCAAAGATGCCCACTGGATGCCCCCCGAGGCCTGCGATCTGGTTTGATGGGGGCAGGGGGCAAGGTAGGGGCCGGCGCCCCGACGGCACGCGGGGAGGACGGGGCGCGGAGGCCGCGCCCGGTACTTATGTTTGAAAATGGCGGTGCGCCGTTGCGGCGATCCGCTCAACAATATGGAACTGTCGTCAATGAGCGAAGAACATAGCGGACCGAGCTGGTACGGCGCGGAGGAGCGCCGTCGCCGGGACGGCGGCCCCCGCCACAACGGGCCGCCGGCCCTGGTTTGGGTGGCGGCCGTGGTCGGCCTGACTGCCGTCCGGCTATCGCTTCCCTGGCTGGAGAGCGATTTGATGAGCATTCATCAGGCGGCCATGGAGTCTCTTGCCGCAGGGCAGAACTGGGGGCGACAGGCTCTGTTCGCCTCGCTTGAGTTTCCTCCCCTGGCCATGCTGGGGATGCTGGCGGCTGAAACGGCGGGCGCGTGGGTTGGGGTTCAGGGCGGCCATTTGCTGGCGGCCTTCTGTCAGGCGTGGGCGCTTTTGTATCTGGTTCGAATACCGGACAATCACCGCGACCGGCTGTTGCAGGTGGCAGTGGTTGGCGCGGCTTTATTGGTCCCCTACCTGGCCGGCGTTGTGGCGCGCCCGGACCCCAACTGGGTGATGGCGGTTCCGTTGGCCGCGTTTCTGTTTCATTTGTCGCAGTGGGAGCGGCAGGCACCGCTGCGGGACATCGTGGTGATGTCGGTTTGTTTGGGTTTATTGGTTTTTTGCGGCATTGCGGGAGTGAGTCTTGCGGTCATTCTGACGACTGCGGCCCTGGCCGAAGTCGCCACGCATCCGAATCTGACCACTTCGGACCGTCACGGGACCATGTGGCTGCTGGGGGCCCCGGTCGTTTACTGCCTGGTGTTGATGCTGCTGTTCAACTGGCTGATCATGTCCGATCCCCTCGCTCCGCTGCGGATGCTCGCAGGCGGGGACGCGAGCCGCTGGAGCGCGGGGGCGTTTGCGGATGCGCTCGGTCGGTATCCGTTGTGGATTGTGCCGTTGGTCCTGGGATTGATGTTGGTGGGGCGGCGGCAGCGGTTCGGGCTGCCGTCCTGTTTGCTGCTCTCATTGGCGGCGGTTCCGCTGACGGGTGCGGCTGTGGCTGCGGGCGGCGTGTTTCCCTCCGGTGTGCGAATTGCCTTGGCCGTGCTGGGCGTTATGAGCCTGAGTACGGTGTTCGTGGCGGCGCGCGGGCTGCCGCGGCGCCGACACCGCGACACCGCGATTGGGCTTTGTGTTCTGGCGGCGGCGGTTCTGGCGGTTGCGGCACCTGCGGAGCCCGCATCGGAGATGGACCAAGCGCTCCAGGGGGCACCGACGCCCGAAGCGGTCATCAATGCGGTGGACGAGCATTGGTCGGGATCGCGAATCCGGGTGTACGGCATCCGTGCGCCTGCGGCCTTTCCCGATCCGAACCACGAACGGTTTGTCCCCTCGGTGGATTTTCATCAGAGCATTCTGCTTGAGCAGGCACGGGCCGAGCAGATGCACGTCCTGTTGCCGCCGCCCGACTGGAGGCAGCCCGAACGCGGGCTCGACTCCCCCGCCGAGATGCGACGCGGCGGGGGACAGTATGTACTGCTCGAACGGACATGGCCCGGCGGGTGGCAGCTGTGGCGCTGTGTCGTGCCGCCCGACGGCGAAAGTCATTTGCCGGCCGGCGATTGAAAAAATGCCTGGTTCAAACGTTCTGTTTTAGAAGGTCACACCTTCTGCAAAGCCGACACCCAGGTGCGAGACTCTGCGGCCGTACAAAGTAAAACAGGCATCCCTGCCTGTTCGAAACGGAATGTTCGCTACAGGCAGGGATGCCTGTAGTACTTTGTTCGGTGTTCGCTACAGGCAGGGATGCCTGTAGTACTTTGTTCGGTGTTCGCTACAGGCAGGGATGCCTGTAGTACTGAAAACTTGAACCCTGAAACCAACTCCAGTATCAAAAGAGGTTTGATTATGCTGCAAGTTCAACCACGTTGTCGTCGAGCGAGTTTGCTCACAAGTGTCGGGGTTTTCGCCTCGGTTCTGTGTCTTGCCGGATCGCCGAGTGTCCGAGCCCGTCTAGCCCCCGCTGAAGAGGAAGCCATGAGTGTCGTTGAAGCGTACAACAGAACGGCCTTAAGTCTCTACCCGGCCCTGTCGCAGGAAGGCGAGGATTTGGTTCTGTCGCCGTTCAGCATCGGCATGGCGCTGGCCATGACCCAGGCGGGGGCGAGCGGGGAGACCGCCGCCGAAATGGCCCGCGTGCTTCACCTCTCATCGGAGGTCGACAAAACCACGGCGGGAAATTCCCGGCTGATGCAGCGCCTGGCCGATCTCAACAGCAGTGAGGGTATGGTTTTGAATGTCGCCAATGCTCTGGCGCTGGCCGAACGCGGGGACTTGATTCACGACAGCTACAAAACTCTCCTGCAAAAAAACTACGATGCAGAGTTGTTCAAAGCCGCCGATGTGGACCCCATCAACCGTTGGGTTGCTGAAAAGACGCACGACATGATCAAACGTCTGATCAACGCGTTTCCGCCCAATGCGGTCTGCGTGATCCTCAATGCGGTCTACTTCAATGGCGCCTGGCGGCATGCGTTCGACGAGGACTCCACCCGCCCTCGGCCGTTTCATCTCTCCCGCGATAAATCCGAGAAGGTTCCCACCATGCAGCAGACCGAGCGGTTTCGCTTGGCTGAAGTCGATGACATGGATGTGCTGGCTTTGCCTTACAAGCACAGGGACTTGCGGCTGCTGCTGCTCGTGCCGCGTGATGTCGAGGGCTTGGCAGCCATCGAGCGCAGGTTGGACCACCAACTGTACGCGGACGTGGTTGCGAAGATCGCGGATGCGGAGATGCAACGGGTTCGTTTGCGTCTGCCCAAATTCAAGGTCGAGAGCAAAGCCTCCCTCGCCGATCCGTTCAAGGGGCTGGGCATGAAGCGGGCGTTTTCGGCCAAGCAGGCCGATTTCGCCGGCATGCTGGGCAAGGAGGAAGCCCCCGGGGTGATCTGGATTCACGACGTTCTGCACAAGGCGGTGATTGACGTCACCGAAACGGGCACGGAAGCGGCGGCGGCCACCGGGTTGATCATGGCCACGCGCGCCGCCCCTGCGGAGGAACCCGTCGAACTGAATGTGGACCGTCCATTTCTGTATCTGCTGACCGACCGAAAAACCGACGCCATCCTGTTTATGGGGCGCGTTCTGGACCCGCGGTGATGCGGTTGTGTTGGGACTGGGCGCGGAGGCCGCGCCCGGTACTTTGTAGGTGCCGGCGCCCCGACGGCCCGCGGGGGGTGACTGGGCGCGGAGGCCGCGCCCGGTACTGGGTAAGGGCCGGCGCCCCGACGGCCCGCGGGGGGTGACTGGGCGCGGAGGCCGCGCCCGGTACTGGGTAAGGGCCGGCGCCCCGAAGGCCCGCGGGGGGTGCCTGGGTGCGGGGGCCGCGCCCGGCACTGTTTTTTGCTTGCCCGCGTTCAGGCGTCGGACAGCTCGAGAATTCCGCCGAGAGAGCGGGCCAGGTCGGTGAATGCGGGGAAGGTCACGTTCATGGCTTCGGCGGTGGAGATTGTGGTGGATCCGTGTTCGGCTGCCATGGCGGCCACGGCGAGCGCCATGACGATGCGGTGGTCCGCGTGTCCGTCGAGACGTGCGCCGTGCAGGGGGCTTTGGCGGATGACCATGCCGTCCTTCAACTCGTCGATGTCCGCGCCCATTTTGCGGAGTTCGCAGGTCATGGCGGCGATGCGGTCGGTTTCCTTGATGCGGGCGTGCTCGACGTTGTGGAGGCGTGTTTCGCCGCCGGCGAAGCACCCCATGACGGCCATCATGGGAAGGGCGTCGGGGGTTTCGTTCATGTCGATTTCACAGCCTTGGAGAGGGCATGCGCGGGCGCGGATGCCGTCGTCGGCTGCGCGGATGTCCGCACCCATGGCCTTCAGGTGCTCGGCGACCTTTTTGTCCGGCTGGGGGTCCTTCGGATCGAGGCCGATGCAGTCGATGTCGTTGTCGGCCAATGCGCCGGCGCCGAGGAAGAATGTGGCGCTGGAGAAGTCGGCGGGAATGCGGCGGGAGAAGGGGGTTGCGCTTTGCCCACCGGGGATGCGGTAGTGCAGGTATCCGTCGTGTTCGATGCGAATGCCGACGGTGTTCAGCCAGTCCAGGGTGATGTCGAGATACGGGGCTTCATTGAGATTCGTGACGTGGACCTCGCTGTCGTGCTCCGCAAAGGGGCAGGCCATGAGCAGGCTGGTGACGTACTGACTGGTTTTGGCCTCGATGGTGGTGGCGCCGCCGCGCAGTCCGCCGCGCACGAGAAAAGGCGGACATTCTTCGCCGCCTGTCGAGCGGATGTCCGCGCCGAGTTCGCGCAGGGAGGCGAGCAGCGGAGCGGCCGGGCGGCGACGGAGTTGGGCGTCGCCGGTGACGTGCAGTTCGCCGTGCTGCAGCAGACCCGCCACTCCCAGGAGAATCCGCATGGAGGTGCCCGAGTTGGCCAGGTCCAATTCCGGCTCGGCAACTCGGGGCGCCGGACCGGTGCCGCGGATGCGCCACAGCTGCGGCGTGCATGAGACCCCGGCGCCCAGGGCGCGCGCGGCCCGCAAGGCGGCACGGGTGTCCTCCGAGTTCAGCGGATTTTTGATCGTCGATTCGCCATCGGACAGCAGGCCGAGAAAGACCGCACGGATGGTGTGCGATTTCGACGGCGGGATGGAAATCCGGCCTTGGAGGTGAGATGGATGGATGGTCAGGTTCATGACAGAGAGGCCACCGCGTGGGG
Source organism: uncultured Victivallales bacterium (assembly GCA_964604795.1). Taxonomy (GTDB): domain Bacteria; phylum Verrucomicrobiota; class Lentisphaeria; order Oligosphaerales; family CAZSBQ01; genus CAZSBQ01. The sequence goes on from CAZSBQ010000040.1 coordinate 14,101, forward strand.
GCGGCTGATCCGCTTCGTCAGCGGAAGCGTTTTTTGCCGGTGCCACTGCGACTCTGTTTGATGCGTTTTTGCTTGGGTGTTTCCAGTTGCAGGGCGTACCATTGGTCGCCGAGTCCGGCATTGCTGAATTGCTTGAGGTTGCCGTTGACCACGTGATTCCAGTTGGCTTCGAGGACCTCACTGTCCATTTTGTCGCGCGCGTCGGCAAGGACTTTGACGGCTTCGTCCAGCCGGTCCTGCTTGACCAGAATCCAGGTATAGAGCGCCCAGATCAGCTCGCCTTTTTCGGATTTGAAGCGTTTTCGGCCCTTTTTGAACAGCTTGTCGACCTTTTTGGCGTCGCCGTTTTTGTAGGCTCGGGCCATTTTCATGGCCAGGGTGAAGGGATCCATAGCGAAGCTTTTGGCCAGGTACTTGTCGGCTTCCTCGAATTCGCCGATCTGGTAGTGCAGCTGGGCGCGCATGGTGTTGACTTGGCGTTCGGCGAGGACATTCCATTTGTAGAGCGGTTGTATATCCTCCAGCTTCTCGAGGGCGCGGCGGATGCCGGCCTGCTGCTTTTTCTCGATCTGCTTCTGCAGCCCCTTGGTAGCGCCGCCCATGCGGTTCTGCATCTGGTTGAGTTGCTTGCGCAGGGCTTCCTGATCGCCCTGGATCTCCTCCTGGACGGACTGGAAGGCCTTCTCCAGGCGTTTTCGGTTCCACAGGTTGAGCAGAATGGTGGGGATAATGAAGCCGACGGCGCCCAGGAATGTGGCCCAGCCGATGGACTGCAGAAGGATTTCGCCGGCCAGCCAGCCGGCAACGCCGGCCAGAACGGCAATGAGGATGGTGAGCATGGTTCGGTCTCCTTTCGCGGATTCAGGATTTTGTCAAACCGGTACTATAGCCCGCGAAAGTGCCGAATCAGGCCGTCTGTCAACGCGACGGATGCGGCGGGATTATTCACTGATTGTCAGCGTGCCGAAGCGGCCGACACCGTGATGCAGGCGCTGCCCCTTCACCCAGGAGAGCGGCATCATGGCGCCGGTGTTGTAGTCTCTTCCGGTTGTCGCCCACTCGCTGCGTTGGCCGGTTGCGGCATGGGTTCGAGTGATCTGGACGCCCATGGTTTGTTCGCCCCGTGGTGGTTTTTGGATGTCGAGAGTGCTCCATGGGATGGTCAGCTCGACCGTCCAGCCGTTGTCGCCCCTGCTCACTGCGCTCTCGAAGTCCAAGTCCGCACCAAGATCGAAGTGTCGGTAGTAGGGCAGCAGTCCCTGGTGGCGCAGTCGGCCCTCGGCCCGCCAGTCGTTGAATCCCTTGCCGTCCGCCACCGTTCCGGCGGGATTGACCGCGATCCTGACATAGGTTCGCTTGTCGTGGTTGGCGTCCAGCAGCAGTTGGACGTTGTCGTCCTGCCATATCGATTCGTCGTCGCGCTTTTCTGCGTCGGCACTCACCTCGTCCATGGGCTGCGGGCATTCCATGAGGACGTGCAGGCCGTCCGCGGTCCAGGCGAAGCGCGCGCGCGTCCGGGGTTCTGCCGGGTGGTAGGTGTGGAACAACTCCAGTCCGCCGAGGGAGTCGGCGGACTTCCAGATTTCGTTCTTCGCCATTGTGCCGTCGATCACGGGGGGAGCTTCCGCCTTTGCCGCCCGAATTTTGCGATGTTTGTGCGGCGGGGTATCCACGTCCCAGTCGTCGGTGCGGAACGGTGTTGCCGACAGGCCGGCGGCGTTATAGAGATTGAAGAGCATGTCGGCGTGCATCGCGTAGCGGACCGCCACAGGATTCGGAATGTCCGCACTGTGGCAGACCACGGTGTTTTTGCCGCGAATCCGTGCGTCCGCCCGGACGAAGTACCGGTCGGGGCCGGCAATCAGAAAGCCCTCCAATTCGTCCTCGGCGGCGGGTGTATGTGCGACCTTGCGCATTGCCAGTCCGTCGGGTGCGTGCTTGAATGCGATTTCAATGGTTTCGTCCTTCACGGTCATGCTTTCCATTGCCGGGCTGCTTCCTGCGGCATCCTCGCCCAGGATGCGCTCCCGGGCCAATCGGCTCAAGCGTTCGCCGACGGGGGCTTTCCGTTTTGGGTGAATGTCGCCGGGCGTGCCGAGGTCGGCCGTCACGGCGGTGTGCACGGCAGGACAGTCCTTTTGGATGTTCCACTGCGCCTCCATGACGAGGCTCCAGGGGATGATCTCTCCCGGTTTTTCGGGTTTCTCCTCGACAGGATAGTGAGGCAGTTGAACCATCAGAAAAGGCAGCGCCTCATCCTGCCAGTGGCGGCGCCAGTCGTCCACGAGCATCTTCAGTTCCCCGCGGTAGCGCTGTGCAATGTCGAATCCCCAGGCGTTGGATTCGCCTTGGTACCAGCCAAAGCCGCGGATGGCGTAGGGTGCAATCTCCGCCATTCGGCTGCGCTCGAAGTTGATGGAGGGCTTTTGGCCGTTGAATCCCATGATCGAGCGGACTGCTTTGTCCGGGTCGCCGTCGGCCTCGTCCAGTTTTTGATCCCAGTCTTCGCCCATGAGTTCGGCGAGAGCTTCGGCATTCGCCGTTCGATTCCATGCCTCCATGATGGATTCCTTGAATTCGGGATGGGTGGTCAGCGCCTGCTTGCTGACCCATGTTTGCAGCATGGTTCCGCCGCGGGCGCAGACCATCATGCCCACGGGCATTTTCGTGTCGCGGTGCAGTGCCCGCGCGAAATAATAGGAGACGGCGGAGAAGTCTCCCGCCGTCTCCGGGGTCGCCGACTGCCATTGGAATCCATTTTCCGAGCGGGGCGGGGAAGTGAAAAAGCGGATATTGGGGTAGTCTGCGGAGGCGATCGCGTTTTCGGGGCCGTTCAGTTTGCCTTGGGCTGTCCCTTTGACGCCCATCGCCATATTGGATTGCCCGGAGAACAGCCAGACCTCGCCGACCAGCACGTTTTCCAGTTTGACGGGCGGAGTTCCGTCCGCGGAGACGGTGAGTGTTCGCCCCTGGTTCGATGCTTCCAGAGGGGGCAGCTGAACTCGCCAAGCGCCTCGCTTGTCGGCTGTGGATTGCTGTTCGACGTTGTCGAACTCGACTGTGATGGCCGTCCCCGGCTCGGCCTTGCCCCATATGGACAGCGGTTTGCCGTGCTGCAAGACCATGTTGTCCCGGAAGGGGAGGCCCAATTCCAGGGATTCGTCCGCTCCGCTGGCGGCACTCAATCCGGCCAGCACACTTGCAGCCACTGTCAGTAGTCGACGGTGTTTTGACATCGTTCCTTCCTTAAACAATTGATGGGTTTGTCTTGGCGTTTCAGGCCGACCCCACCTTAATGCGTCGATGCCGCGAAAACAAGCCGCAGCGCCGAGGGCAGGCATTTTGGCGCGCGACACACTACATTGCCGTGTGAATCCGCTGTCAGGGGTCGCGCCTGAAATCTGAACACTTAAACCTGACAGCTCCCCCAGTCTCATAGGTGAATCCCATGCCATCCTCATCCCCCACCCACGATATCCTGTTCTTCTTTTCCGACCAGCATCACGGTCTGTACTCCGGCTATGCCGGGCATCCTTTGGTGCGGACGCCGAATCTGGACCGGATTGCCGCGGCCGGAACCGCATGCGAGACCGTCTACACCGCCTGCCCGCTGTGCGTGCCCTCCCGCAGCGCTATGCTGACCGGACAACTGCCCTCGCGCACCGGCGTTTTCGGCAACAGCGACATGGTCCCAAGCGACCAGGGAACCTTCCTCCACGGCATTGCGGCGCAGGGCTACGAAACCGTCTTCTGCGGACGGATGCACTTCAAGGGAGCGGACCAGCGACACGGCTTCACCAAGCGGATTGCGCCCGACATCACGCACATGCATGTCGGAGGATTGGAAGGCGGCGAAACCTTCGGCGCATCCTTTGGAATGGGCGGCTGCGCCGACTTGGCGGGCGCGGGCACATCCCCGGTCCTGGAGTATGACCGCACCGTAATCGCGGCGGCGCTTGACTACCTTCAGCAGGACCACGACAAGCCTCAGTGCATCGTGGTGGGCACCTACGGTCCGCATTTTCCCTACATCGCTCCGCCGGAACTCTTCGAAATGTACCACGGACGCACCGACATCCCGGCATCCTGGAACCCCGAGGGACACGATCCCAACCCCATCGTGGACGCCAAACGCCAGCGCACCCGAAAATCCCCTCTCGCGGATGAACCAACTCCGGTCACCGATGAGATTCTGCACGCCATTCGCGCAGCGTATTTCGGCATGATCACCGAGCAGGACCGACATGCGGGAGCGGTGCGCGACGCCTGGCGTGCGCACTTGGACCGAAGCGGACGCCCCGGCCTGTTTGTGTATTCCTCGGACCACGGCGACACCTGCGGCGAGCACGGGGTCTTCGGCAAGCAAACGTTCTACGAGGGCTCGGTGCGCATTCCGCTGCTCTTCGAGGGCGCGGGCGTGCAGGAGGGAAAACGCATCTCCGCTTCGGTCTCGATCCTGGACATCGGCCCCACCCTGTGCGACTTCGCCCAAGCGACTGCCCCGCCCTCTCAGGATGGGGCAAGCCTGGCCGAAAGTCTCCGCAACTCCGAGGCACAGCCGTGCGCGCGGCCGGTGATCAGCGAATGGGTGCAAAACCATCAGCAGCAAGCCGTGGCCGCACGCATGGTCCGCCAGGGAAGGTGGAAACTCATGCACTACGCGCACCCCGAAATTCCGGACCAGCTTTTCGACATCGAAAGCGATCCCGACGAGTTGCACGATTGCGCACCCGAACAACCCGACATCCACCAAACCCTGCTGCAGCAGCTGCAAACTGATTGGAATCCCAAGCAGACCGCTGTATGGTTCGAAGAAAAATGCAAACACCACGGGTACCTTGCCCGCTGGAGCCGCCAAGTCCAGCCCGAGGAACCCGAATCGGAAGTCTGGCAAATCCCCGAACACTCGAAACAGCAACCCGAACTACTCCTATGACCACAGACAGGAATGCAGCCATGAGCCGTCAAAACGCCATCGACAACCTCACTCTCGCTAACCCCGACCGCTGGGGGCATTCCGAATACTCGCTGAACTACCACCCCCAGTACCTGGAAAAGCGTACCGGACTGAAAACCGACGACCCGAACTTCCCCGCCGCCTTCCGGAAAACCTTCCAAATCAACTTCGAGTTCCGCACCCAGGACGGGCTGATCGAGTGGGCCGAGGCCGGACGCGTCAGCGACATGGGACACGCCGTCTACGCAGCCGACGGCACAGACCAGCGGGAACCAACTCCATCGCCGTTCGAAACTCCCGAGAACGTCTGGGAGTTCGACGCCGTAACCGAGTACGGGCTGCCCGAGGAAAAGGACCAAATCGCCGCCTACGAGCAGATGGCCGTCAGCGCCCGCGAACAAGCGCCGGACGTGGTCCGCCCCCTGGGAACCTACAAGACCCTCATGTCCGGCGCCATCGCCGCATTCGGCTGGGACATGCTCCTGCTCGCCGCCAGCGATCCCGACAAAATGTCCTCCGTCCTCGACAGCTTCTTCCGCCGCTCCCTGTTCCTCTACCGCTGCATGGCCCAAACCTCGACCGATGTCGTACTCACCCACGACGACTTCGTATGGACCTCCGGACCGTTCCTGCACCCCGACTTCTACCGCGAAGTCATCATCCCACGCTACAAAGCCCTCTGGGCCGAAATCCACAAGGCCGGCAAACTCGTCGTCTTCTGCTCCGACGGCGACTTCACCGAATTCGCCGACGACATTGCGGACGCGGGCGCGGACGCCCTCATCTTCGAGCCGTGCTGCGACTACGGCCTCATGCACGAGCGCGTCGGCGACCGCTGCTGCCTCATTGGCTCCTACGTGGACTGCCGCGACCTGACCTTCGGGCATTGGGACAAGGTGGAGACCGACATCGAACGCACCTTCGAGCGGCTTCAGCACAGCCGCGGCGCCATTCTCGCAGTCGGCAACCATCTGCCCCCGAACATCCCCGCGGACATGCTCGACCGCTATTTCAAGGCCCTGCTCCCACGTTTGGAACGGAAATGAGCACGACACGGGCGGGTGGCGCCGCAGTCCCAAAAAAAAATGATTTGCCCACCAGCCGATAACGCATATCGACAGCATTTGCACTTCCGGCCGCATTCGGCTTGTGTTTTGCCCGAACATTCGTATAATCAGGGATGAGCAAGCAACCGAGCAGCGTCGAACCGCCATCAAGGACGACCCTCCACCTCATGAAACGCAATCACGGCAAATCGGCAACCGCACACCACTTGAGCACCTTGGCAGGGGTTGGCGGATACCAACGTCGCTGCCGCTGCCTGACCGAAGCATTCAACATCCTGGGCGCCCTCGTTCTGCTGATCCTCTCGATTCCGGCCTGGCTCGTTCTCATTCCCGTCATCTGGCTGCGCGAGGGACGGCCCATCTTTTACAGCGGCGACCGCATGGGACGCGGCAAGCAGCTCTTCAGGATGTACAAATTCCGCACACTGGTCAAGGATGCCGAAGAGCAACTGCAGTCCCAGCTGCTCGGCAGCCGGCATGACCTGGTCACTGCCACCGGCAAATTCCTGCGCGACACGAGGCTGGATGAGCTGCCGCAGCTATGGAACGTGCTGCGCCGGGACATGGACCTGGTCGGCCCCCGCCCGGTGCGCCCTGCAGTGTACGACAAAATCTGCCGCCAAATCCCGAACTACGACAGACGCTTCACCGTGCGCCCCGGAGTCATCGGCTTCTCCCAGCTCTTCACCCCCCATTCGGCACCGAAAGCCATTCGGTCGCTCATCGACAACCGACTGCTGGCCAAAAAGGAGAAAGTCACCTGGAACATCGGCACCCTGATACTGACGGCCTACCTGATGGCGCGCTCGATATGCGCAAAAAGCGGACAAAGCATCAAAAAGCGCTTCCGCAGGCTGATTCTGCGCCAATACAACGAAGAGAAGCGACGATACGACCGAGTGCGCGCCAAAAAGCCGGTGAAGGTCTTTCTGCGCAATTCCGGCGAAAACAACGCCTACGAATACGTCGGCGAAATAATCGACATCAACGTCGAAGCGTTCCTGCTGCGCAGCCGCCACGACCTTCGCGCTTGCCTTCCGACCAACTCATTACTGGAGACGCAGGTGCACAAAACCGGTCGCCCCGGCACCAAGCGCAGGCGCGCCTACTGCCGCGCGGAACTGTACCGGGCATCCCAGAACGCTGACGGCACCTGGGACTACGTGCTCACCTACGAACCCGTAACCCCCTTGAACTTCTACATCTTCCATCAGTACTTCCTGCTGGAAAGCGTGGGCTGAAGGCTCCCCCTCCAGAGCTATGTCCACAGAATTTGGTTGGATCCGGTCAGTTGAGTTCGCAATGGCTTTA
>CAZSBQ010000041.1:0-21172 GCA_964604795.1 uncultured Victivallales bacterium
CGCGCGGCGAGGACGGCGAGGTTTCGGGCGTCTTCGGCATTGTAGAGCACCAGGGTTCGGAGCGCGTCACGGTCGTTGTGGTTTTGCCAGCGGTGCCACAGTTGGACGGCTTCGGCACCGTCGACGCCGGCGGTTTCTGTGGGACGGACGAGCCCGGCGAGTGTTTCGCATCGCTTGAGGCCGCCGCTGTATCCGAGGGCGCGAAGGGGCGGCATGAGGTCGAGGTGGGGTATCCCCAGTTCGAGTCCGAGGCAACGGCGAATGACGGGGAGATCGAAGCGGTTGCCGTTGTAGGTGATCAGCAGGCGGGTGTCGCGGAGCGTTTCGGTGAATCGATGCAGGTTGAAGCCGTCGACGTAGACCCGGGTTTCCCCGTTTTTGCAGACACCGATGGAGGTGATGGTGTCGCGCGGTCCCAGGCCGGTGGTTTCGATGTCGAGGAAGAGCGCTTCGGCGAGGAATTCGTGGAGCACACGCAGTCGTGCGCGGCCTTTGAGTCGCAGGAGAAACCAGTCGGCCAGGCGTGCTTGGCGGGCGGATTGCGCCGCGCGGATTTGGGCGGCCACGCTTTTTTGCTTGGCCGGGGAGAGGCAGGTACCGGCGCCGCGCAGGAAATCGTTCCATCCCAGGCATCCGGTTTCCCAGAGGCGGGATTCGCCGCCGGGACCGACGCCGTCGAAGCATTGGAAGGTGGAGGTGATCATGCGGGGGTGTCGTCCTCCTCCCACTTCTCCGCGACCAGGAAATGCCCGCTGACGCGAACGGGACGGCGGTGGGTGTCGCCGAACTGTTGGACGGAGAAGCCTTGCGAGTTCTTTTCGGTGGCGAGCACGAGCATGCCGAGATTCGGCGCGTTTCGGCGGATGTATTCAAGGGTTTTCTCGCGGGTGCGGTGATTGACCGTGCCGACGAAGACATTGGGTTTGGGTTCGACGAACCAGCGTTTGAGCATGCCTCGGATGGCGGGGGGGGTGTCGTTGCAGACAAGTACAGTCATGGCGAGGGCCTCCGGACGTGACGGGTGCGTTTCTTTTCCGAATCGAAGGACAGCAGCTTTTCGATGTCGCGCGGCAGCCGGTACACCAGCTTGCGCTCCTCGATGACCGCCTTGAGGCGGGTCAGCACATCCTTTTCGTCGGCATCCGGTTTGATGCTGAGCGTGTGAAACGCGGCGACCAGCGTCGTCTCCGGCTTGTAGATGTCGGCGATGTCGAACACAAACGGGAGCGTGCCCGCGGCATGGATGAATCCGAGCTGCGGCAGGTACCCCATCGAGCAGACCACGGCGGTGGTCAGAGCGTAGAGCGAAGCGTTGGCCGCGGAGACGGCACGGTTTATGTTGTCGGCCAACTGCCAGTTATCCGGGTTGTAGTTGCGTCCTTTCCAGGTGACTCCGTATTCCGCCCCCATCTCGGCGTACAGCGCCTTGACGCGCCGGCCCTCCATGCCGCGCAGATTCTGAATGGTTTGACCGTCGACATCGACTTCGTCGCCGAAGCGCATTTTGAACATGCGGCGTGCGACCTCCGTACGTTTGGCGGTGGAGGCATGGACGGCGGCGTGGTGGCGGGCGCGAGCGTTGTCGTGCGTGGGTGCCACGCCGAACGAGTAGAAGCGCATGCCCTGCTCCCCGACCCAGCAGACGGGTGTATTGCAGTCGGCGCAGGCCTTCATGGCGGCGTGTGTGACCGTGGTGCCCGGACCGAGCATGAGGGCGCTCACTGTGGCGACGGGGAGACGTATGACCGTTCGGTCCGCGCCGATCCACTTCACGCTGGAGTCATCCACTTCGAGCCGCCCGTGCTCGAAGTAGACCGGCGTCCAGCGCTCCTGCGCCGCAGTCAGCGTCTCCAACGGCGGTTTTTCAAAAATCGGCATGGTTCTACTCCTTCGACATCACTCCACTGCGATTCGTCGGGGGGCGAATTGTCGGGTTTGGTAGTCGAGTGGGGTATCCATGAGGGTGTCTGTACCGTCTTCGAAGGAGGCGGCTTCTCGGCAGACGCGGGATGCGTTGGGGGTGCCGGCCTGTTGGCAGAGGTGCTGCAGGGCGGCTTCTTCGGTGTCGAAGAGTCCCTGCATGACGGGGGAAGCGGGGATGCAGGCTTTTCGTCCGAGCCAGATTCCCCAGCGTGGGTTTTGCAGGGCTTCGCCGATGGGTTCGAGCTGGTTGCGGGGTCCGCGGAGAACGACGCCGAAGGTGGAGGATTGGAGGTATTCGCGATAAGTCTGCACCGGGTCCTTCCGTGGTTTCCCTTCGGCGGTCGATACGAGATTCCGCTGATGTGTCTTCCGATTATATCCCCCACCCACTGTATGGTAGTCGGTCAGCCTCCCGTTGTTTTGGAGGGTGTAGACCGTGATTTCGAGGTCTGCGAACTCCGCAAGGGTTTCGGAGTCGGCGCGGTCCACGCCCATGGCGGCGCAGAGCATGCCAAGGATGCCGCTGCGCGTGGGCGAGGAGAAGGACGTGCGGCGGTCGAATTTGGACTGGTATCCCCAGCTTTGCAGGGGCGCGTCCAGGAGGAGCGCCAGGTGTGTGCTTGGTTCGTGCATGGTGTGCCTCACGTGAGTTTGGCGATGAAGTCGTTCAGGTTCAATTTTGGGATGTTTTCCTCGGCCTGCACCTGGTCTTTCAGGCAGTAGGTGTCGGCGAGTTTGTTCCAGTGGTCGTTGAGGGCGCCGATGCTGTCTTTGACATATCCTTTATCCTGCGAACTTCGCACGGGGGTTTCGAAGGCGTTGACCAGGGAGAGTGGCTGGCCGGTGCGGCGAAGGCCGAGGACGTATTCGGGCGGGTTTTGTCCGAACATCGAGTTTTTGCGGGCGGCTGGGACCGCGAGGATGGCGGCGCGGAGGAAGGCGGCCTGGATGGCGGCGCGTTCGTCGTCGGAGCAGGCTTCGAGGTGCTCGGCAAGCAGGTCGCAGTTCAGGCCGACGTAGCGGTAGTAGCAGGCGGAGTTGAATTCGAGCGTGCCGATGTGGCCGGCACCCTCGTCGCCCATTGTGTTCTTGTCATCCACGGCAGCGAAAAAGTCGATTTCGTTGGCGGTGGAGTGGGTGGAGAGGGCATGACTGAAGAGTCCGGCGCCCTCGACCATGAGGGAGTGGTCGTCGGCGACCATGCGTCCGAAGATGCTGATGTCCGCGGCGTCCTTGACTTTGCCGCCGAAGGCTTTGACCGCTTTTTTCGCTTTGTCGTTTACGCTTTTCAGGGCCTTTTCGCGAGCCTTTTTGTCGGCTTCCGGATTGTAGGCGGTGGCGAGTTCGTCGCCGAATTCGCATTCGAGCATGGCCTGGACGACGCCGGTGAGTTCGTCGGGGGAAAAGAAAAGGAGGGTTTTGACGTTGCCTTTTTCGACGCTGTCGAGGGTGCCGATGGCATCCGCGGCGGCGGTGGCCAGGAGTCCGGCGCGCGTATCGTCTTGTGCGGCCTCCAGGAAGGCGTTCTTCAGTTCGCGCACTACGAAGCGGGTGCGCTGTCCGGCAAAGGATTCGGGGGCGAGTTCGGTTGCCTGCATGCGGATCGCGCGCTTCCAGCACTGGCTGGAGACGCGTGCGCGCTGGGTGCCGCCGAAGAGGGCGGACTTGGGCGCGCCGACGTCGTCGCGGTTCAGGCAGGTTACGGGGAAGGATTGGAGGATGTGGAGTTCGATGAGGTTCATGGGGTGTTTCCTTTGTTTGGGGTGTGTTTTTGGGGGGGGTGTTGGGGCTGACTCGCTCGCGCTCGTCGATGCCGGGTGATAGCGGGCTGACTCGCTGGCGCTCGTCGACGCTGGGGTGTGGGCGGTCTTGCTCATATGTGATTGGTTTGTCGGCTCAGGCCTTCGTGGAGTTTTTCGCGCAGGTTTGGTTTGTCTCGGGCGTATAGGGAGAGCAGGCGTTTGCCGGCCTGCTGGTAGAGTTTTTTCTTTTCGAGCATGCCGATGCGGTAGTCGAGGTTGTCTTCCATGCCCCAGTATTCGATATAGAGGTCGAGTTCGGGCAGGTAGAAGTCCGGGCGGATGGCGTAGCCTTTGATGATGCGGAATCGGTTGTCGTAGCGGAACTCGACGCCGAGGCGGGCGAGTTCGTCGGCGATGATGCGTTCGCCGTCGGACTGCACGACCGTGCCGTCCTTGGCTTCGATGGTCTTCTTCAGTTCGACGCGGGTTTCCCAGTTGCGGCGCTTGAGGAAGACTTCGTCGAAGCATTTGTCGCAGTAGGTGCGGTGGAATGCCTGCTGGGAGCGTTCGACTTCGTCGGGTGCGACGTCGGCGCCGCAGCGGCTGCAGCGCTCGTTCGCGTCTTCGGCGGCCTGCTGCACGGCGGCGCGGACGGCTTCGGCGGCGGATATGGCGGCGACGGACACGTAGTCCTTCACGTCGGGGTTTGCGGCGAGTTCGTCGAGATCGTGGAGGAGGTGTTCGGCGGCTGTGCCGTAGTTTTTGATGGCTTTCAGGGCGTACTGCCGCACCTGTGGGTGTCGGTCGCGGAGGGCGACGGGTGCGAGGGCTTCGACGGCGGTGTGGGGATCGGCGCCGAAGTCGGCGAGCTTGCCGATGGCGGAGGCGGCGAGGCGGCGGACATCGTTGGAGGGCATGGCAAGCAGCTCGATCAGCTCCGGCAGCGCCGCGGGGTCCGCGCCGCGGCCGAGTGCGACGGCGCGCTGGCGGCAGCGCTGGTGCATCTGGCGGTCCATGGTGCTGTTCATAGGGTACTCCTTGATACTTATGGCTGACTCGCTATCGCTCGTCGATGCCGTGTCCTGGGTTTTTCAGCGATGGTTGTCAGTGTACGGGCTGCAGCATGAGCATGCCGAAGCCGAAGGCCTTGGCGGTGCCGATGCCGTTGTTGAATGCGTGCGTGAATGCATCGCGGTCGGTGACCGTAAGCGCTCCGGAAAAATCCACGGCGACGTGTTTGCCGCGGCTGCCTTTTTTGCGGAAGAACTCATCGACCGGTGCGCCGACGACCAGGGAGTCGGCGGCGATGTCGAAGCCGTTCCGGCCTGCTTTGCGGCCTATCCATTCGCGGAGTCGGTCTTCGGCGTAGATGCCGAGTCGTCGGCGGTCGCTGCTGCGGCGCATGGTCGGGTTGGCGCGAAGCTGGAATCGATACGCTGGATGCTGCAGGAAGGAACCACTGATTGGCTTGGATTCCCAGTGTCCCCACGTCGGGGGGACCGGAGCGGATTCGGACAGCAGAAACACCCGGAAATCCTTTCCCGCATCGTCGATGCGAAAAAGAAAATCGCGGCTTTCGCCGTCGCGGTCGGGGAACGCCTCCCAAAGCTTCCGATGCCAGGCGTAGGAGTCGCTCAGGCGGAGGTAGGCCGCCTGGCTTTTGCCCATGGTGATGCGCGTGAGACTTGTCATTGCTCATGCCCTCCATTCGCGGATTCCGCGGGCGGTGCCCCCCAGTAGGCGGAGGCCCAGCGGAGCTTGACCGGTTCGTCCCACTGGAGAAGGTCCTCGAGCAGGAGTTCGTAGTTGACGGGTACCCCCTTGCGCGCAGCGGCGCGAAGGATGCCGGGCAGGTGCCTGCAGACTTCTTCGGTCGTGTTGCAGGTCAGCAGGCGGCGAAAGCGTGCGGCGAAGCTGTTGAGCGCTTCGGTCTTGTCCGAGTTTTTGCCCTCGACCGCGATGCGGCGCAGGGTCTTGCCGAGGTTGCCGGCAGCCGGATCGGTTGCTTCGTGCATGGCGAAGCCCGCGCCGACAACAAGATAGGCGGGCAACGCCTTTTCGTTGCGAAGATCGCAGAACGGCGCGATATGGGGCCAGGCGCGATGGGCGGCGGCACCGGCCACGCCATGGCGCAGATCGGCGAGCGCGCCGCGGTCTTTGGAGGCCGCAAGCTTTTGCAGCTCGACGATGAATTCTTTGGGTTGAGAGAGGGGCATGTCAGGTTCTCCCTTTGCTGAGTGTGAGTTTCTGCCGTGCCTTGGCAAAGGCCTGGATTTGGCGCGGGGTGGTATGCGGGCAGGTTTGGGCGAAGGCGTTTTCCCATGGCGTCGACGACAATCGGGCACCAGAGTTCATCCGGGTCTTGGGAATGGTCTTCGGCAACTTCGAGCAAGCGCCGGTACTGCTTGTCCAGCTCGCTCCAAAAAACTGTTTGCGCCGACGCAAATGGTATATCTTTTTTATCCATTTGCTCATGCAGATCCTTGTAGTAGGCAAAGATTGCGCTGCGCACTATCGTTGCGCCCTCATCCGCTTTGTGCACACCTTGTTCGTACCGCTGCAACGAGGTGGTTTGCATCGCGTCCGGCGAAATACAGATATTCCATTCGACCAACTCGTTGAGCTTAGCCGCCTGCGCTCCGAGTTCGAGACCTCCCACCCACAGGTCAATGCTTTCGCAATCTAATTCTCTGGAATATGCTTCGATCGCATTGAGTTGAACGGCGCCGTTCACCTTTTCTGATTTTCGAGTGGCCAGAATTGCGCCGAGTTCGCGCCAAATATGCTTTCCGGACGAGATGCTCAGGTAATAGGGATCGCCTTTTTTACTCTCCAAGACTGTTGTTGTTGGTTCTCGAAATGCGGGCAAGTGTTCTATGCGAAAGCCCTTGGGGGGCGGCCCGAAAATGCAGCGATTGGACAACGCCGAAAGATTCACAAGCCGCGAAAATGGCACCAAGCGACCCAGGTACGTTTCAGCAGCATTTTGCAAGGCTTCTTTATCGGTTGGCCCCTTGGGAAAGTTCTCCCAAACGGGTCTGCCCCACGAACCGTTTGGCAGACTGCAAACCCCATATTTTCATACAGTGCCGCAGTCGTGCGCAAGTCTGCGGTCCAGGCATCGACCTCTATCATGCGGCCGTCCAGCAATTCGATCTCGGCCTGCCTGCCGGTGGATTCGACATGTCGGACAAGTAGCGCCTGCATTGTGGGCAGATCGCTGTAGCGGGTGGCGACTCCTTCCTTATCGTCACTTGTCGGCATACCAGTGACATCGGCCCGGCCGGCGATGGCGAAGCGGCGCAGTTTCTCGCGTTGTTCCTCGAACAATTTGCGAAGATCGCAAACGGCGGAAGGTTCGTTTTCCTGAGCGCAATACGTTTGCTCCAGCAAATCGCGGATTTCCAGAGGAATGACAACCTGTGATTTTGATTTCCAGACATTGAGCGTACGCCAGAGCACATACGGCGAGTACACGAGCGAGTTGGTCTTCCCCAAAGCCTCGATGATTTGCTCGGCTGTTTCGGGTTTCGCTTCGCAGGCGGCGGTTACGACAATTGTTTCAGGCTCTGCTGTCGGTCGATTTTTGCGTTCATGCCGCCATTGTCGCCCCATGCGTTGCAGCAGCATGTCGGTTGGGGCGAGTTCGGTGATCAAGAAATCAGCGTCTATGTCCACGCTCTGCTCCACGACCTGGGTGGCGACCAACACGCAGCCCTTTGGTCTTGCGTTCTTGCCCGAGCCGGGCGGCTCGGTCTTTCCCAGCCTTGTCATCCAATCGTCTTCAATTTTTCGCCGTTGGAAGGCTGGATATTTGGAATGCAGAAGACCAATGGGAAATTCATTTTCGCGGCGTTCCGCAGCCACCGCCGCGTACCAGGACTGAGCTTGCGCAATCGTGTTTGCAATTGCCAGCACGCATTGGCCTTGTCGAGCCTCTGCAACTGCTTGAGCGGCTACGTCTTCATCCGTCCAGTTGCAGCATTTGACCTTGTGCTTTTTGTGCGTTTCCCACTTTTCCTCAAGGCTGGAGCTGCGGTTGTCGACCTCTTTTGATACAAGCGGGTATCCCGTATCTTTCGGTGCTTCCATGGGGTTGGCGAAAAAGGCCGAACGCCGTTCGCAAGTCAACGTTGCAGTAAGAATGATGACAGTGCAGCCGAGCCCTCGCAGTTCATGCACCAATTCATTCAGCAAGGTTCCCGTGTATGTGTCGTACGCATGAACTTCATCAAGAATAACGACCTTGCCGGCCAAGGCAAATGAGCGCACAAAATGATGTTTCACGCGAAGAACGCTCATCAATGCCTGATCGATGGTGCCGACGCCAAACGGATGCAGCAGCGCTCGTTTTCGCGGATTGAACCACGGATTGCCCGGCCGGAATTCTTCGCCGCCCTCCTGAAACGCATTAAGCCATGCGTGACCATGAGCCAGCTTGACATCGGCATAGTCCGGGCAGATTCCGGCCAGAAACGACTCCACTCGCTCATGGATGCGGTCACTGGTCAAGCGTGTTGGCAGGCCGAAAAACAAACCGCGGTTCTCATTTCGTTTCATCAGCTCATAGGCGGCAAACAAGGCCGCTTCCGTTTTCCCCGCCCCCATCGGCGCTTCAAGGATGTACAACCCCGGTGCCACGGTTGCTCGATAAAACGTTTGCTGCAGCGGATAGGGAGCATTCTCGAACACATCTGCGAAATCCAGGTCCTGCTTGACGTTTGGTTTGCGGAATCCGCATTGGTCCAATGCTTTGGCCGCCAATTCGCTCAACCCCTGTCGGCATTCAATATCTTGCGAAGAGAAAAGATTCTCATCCGATCCTATCCAGTCGGCAACTGTCACCAAGCCGCCCAACAAACTGCACTGCACGTTATCCATAGGGGATTGCGGAACAGGACCGAACATCTTCACCAAATCCTCGATCAGCCGTCCGCGCTCTTCACTCCAGCCTGAGCCGCCGAAGACTTCAACCGCGTCATCGGGCAAGGACGCTTTGCTTACGCTGCCGTGATGCATGGCTGCGATTTTGGCAACGCCGGGAATTTCATACTGAGAACTTCCCAGATACCGCCAAATTGCGGAGGCGCCGATGCAGGAATGGTCCGTCTCGTAGTTCTGCGCAGAATGAGCACCCAGCGGGTGGCCCTTCTGTGCCAGGGCCGCACGGAAGTATTTGAGCTGGAATCCGGGAGAGACCTTGCCGACGTCGTGGAGCGCGGCGACCAGGGCGGGGTTGTCGCCCAGCCTCCGCAACACGGTGTTCGGAATGCGTGCGGTCAGAGCTTGGGCGACATGGCCGACAATTCGGCAGTGGTCGAGCACTGACATGCCCGGCTTGCCGTCCGCGGCGGTCTTCGCCCAGCATTGCCGAAACGGAATGACCGGCGTGCTCGTCTGAGACATTGTCCCCTTGAATCTCAACGTGCGTTCCCCTTTTGTCGCGCCCTGCCGGACGAATTCTGACTGGCCCCTGGAATGGAGCGTGCTCGCACACGACAATAGTTCGCGATTTGTCCCATTCAAATCTCCTGGCTACTGTTCAACGCACGACTTTCCAAGCCCCCCATGACGTGCTATAGTTTGGACAAAGATTTTTTCGTTCTCCACTTATGATATGGATGCGACCGCCCGCATTTGTTCTCGTGACCGGCACGGCGCGGGGTTTCCGCATCCGCCAGACAATTTCGGACTCCAGATTGTGGATGCCAGAGACGCTCAACCCACGTCTCCGATTCGCGCGTACTTCATCGGCTCCGGCCGCATTGGAATTCCCGTGTTGGAGACCCTGATCAAGACGCCCTCCGTCGATCTGCGCGGAATCGCCACGCAACCGGACCGCCCGGCTGGCCGTCGGCGCGCCCCCGCACCGACGCCGATTGCGGAGTGCGCGGCCGCCCACGGCCTCGCCGCCGCCAAGCCCGCTTCCGTCAACGATCCCGAGTTTCTGGAATCCCTGGGGTCGTCGGCGCCCGAGATCATCGTGGTGTTCTCCTTTGGACAGCTTCTGAAGGAGGCGATTCTCACCCTCCCCCCCTACGGTTGCCTGAACATCCACACCTCGCTGCTGCCGCGTCATCGAGGCGCTGCGCCGATCGCCGCCGCCCTGCTCGCAGGGGACCGCGAAACGGGGGTCTGCTTCATGCGGATGGAGCGGGGTTTGGACACCGGGCCGGTGTATGAATGCGCCCGCATCCCCTTGGACGGCACGGAAACGGCCGGCATTCTGACAGAGCGGTTGGGGTTGCTTGCGGAGACGCACATCTGCGGGGTGTTGGAGCGTGTGTGCCGAGACGGTGCGCAGCCGACCCCGCAGTCCGAGCAGGGGGCAACCTACGCCCGCCAGCTCCGCAAAGCTGACGCGCGGATTGATTGGCGCAAGCCGGCCGAGCGCCTCGAACGGGAGACGCGCGCCTTCAAGCCATGGCCCCGCTCCTGGTTTTTGCTGCCCGCGAAAAAGCGCCAAAACCGAGTCCAGGTGCTCGAAGCAGCCGTGCTGCCCGCACCAGCTGCGATCCCGACGTCCCCACCGGTGCCGGGGCAAATCCTCGGCGCGGACTCCGACGGGCTGCGGATCGCCTGCGGCGAGGGAACGCTCCGGATCGAAGCCCTGGTTCCCGAAGGACGAAACCGCATGACCGCCGGGGAGTTTCTCCGCGGCCACATCATCGATCCCGGCACGGTCCTGCCGTCGCCGGACAACACCGAAGAGAGCGGGCCGCGTAGCCGATGACAACAACACACGGCAACAGCCCCGAACTGTTTTAAAATCAACCAAAACCAAGACCAGGAATGAAACAACTACTCATCAACAGTGAAAGCCTCGAAACACGAATCGCGATGGTCAAGGATGGCCAACTAAGCGACTACTTCGTCGAGCGAAACGATGTCGACCACCTGGTCGGCTCCATCTTCAAAAGCCGCATCCGCAACATGGAACCGTCGCTGCAGGCGGCGTTCGTCGACATCGGCGCGGACAAAAACGCCTTCCTGCACTACTGGGACATGATCCCGGCCTCCGAGGATTTGCTCGAGGAGCAGGCCCTGCCGCGAAAGCAGAGCGCAGCTCAGCAAGGCACAAACGAATCCGGCCAGCCCAAATCCCCCGCCAACGCCAGGCAGGACCGCACGCTCGGACTGATCTCGCGGATCACCCGCAAGCTCAAGGGCGAGGAAATCGAACAGCCTCAAGCCAACAAAAAACGCGGCGGCAAAGGCGGCAAGGGCGGCAAAAAGAAGCAGCCGGCCGTTCCCATCGAGGATATTCCCGAACTTTTCCGGGAGAATTCCGAAATTCTCGTTCAGGTCACCAAGGGTCCGATCGGCACAAAGGGCGCACGCGTGACCACCAACCTCAGCATCGCCGGACGATACCTGGTCCTGCTGCCGAACTCCACACACGTCGGCGTCTCCAAACGCATCGACGACAACGCCGAGCGCCAGCGCCTGCGCCAGATTCTCAAAAAATGCAACCTCCCCGCCGGCATGGGCCTGAT
Source organism: uncultured Victivallales bacterium (assembly GCA_964604795.1). GTDB lineage: Bacteria > Verrucomicrobiota > Lentisphaeria > Oligosphaerales > CAZSBQ01 > CAZSBQ01. The sequence goes on from CAZSBQ010000041.1 coordinate 11,162, forward strand.
CTGCCGCACCGCCGGCGAGGGCAAATCCGAGGAATTGATCGAACAGGACGCGAATATGCTTCTGGAGGAATGGAAAGAAGCCGAGGAGCAGATCGCCCACGCCAAAGCCCCCTGCTGCGTCTACCAGGAGCCCTCCCTGCTCGAACGCTCACTCCGCGACTTTCTCACCGAGGACGTCGACGAGATCGTCGCCGACAACAAGGCCGACTTCGACATCGCCCAGAAAACCGTGCACCGGCTCTCGCGCGAAGAACGCGTCAAGGTCCGCCTCCATCAGCAGGCGCAGCCCATCTTTCGGCGCTACAAGATCGACCGCCAAGTCGAATCGCTGTTTTCCCGGACTGTCCCCCTGCCCAGCGGCGGCGCCATCTGCATCGACGAAACCGAGGCGCTCATCGCCATCGACGTCAACAGCGGCAAAAGCCGCGGCGGCAAGGACCATCCCGAAACCATCCTCAACACCAACCTTGAGGCTGCCGAGGAGGTCGCCCGCCAACTTCGCCTGCGCGACGTCGGCGGGCTGGTCGTCATCGACTTCATCGACATGCGCGAGCGGCAGGACCAGAAAACCGTCTACCAATCATTCCGCGAGGCCATGGCGGTGGACCGCGCCCGCACCAAGATTCTGCCCATTTCCCAGCTCGGGCTGGTGGAAATGACCCGGCAGCGTCAGCAGGAGAGTCTGCGCGGACGCGTTTTCATCGACTGCCCGTACTGTTCCGGCAAGGGGTTGGTCAAATCGCCGGTGTCCGTGAGCGTCGAATTGCAGCGCACGCTGCTGGAGATGTTGCGCAAACGCCGTCGGCACGCCCAGTTGCGGGTCAAGGTCCATCCCCAGGTGCTCGAGCGGCTGAAGAACGAGGATGCCGCATTGCTGCGCGAACTCGAGGAGGAATGCAACGGCGAACTCGCGTTCCGGCCGGACGAAACCCTCCACCTCGAGGAATACATGATCCAGGACCAGAAATCGGGCGACAACCTGTACACCTCCAAACGCTGACCGGATCGCCCAACCAACAACGGGTGACTTATCTATGAACCGGCGCCGCACAATTCAACTGCTTCGCGGCTGCCTGCTGGCGATTGTGCTGGTTGTACTTGCGGTGGAACTGGCCGCCGAGTTGGGCGCTCTGACCCCCTGGGTTGCGGACAAGCTGCAATCCGAGTTGGCGGAGCACGGCCTGGGGGTTCGCGTCGAGCGGGCGCGGGTGGGGATATTCGCCGGCATTCGTCTGCGCGACGTCACTCTGCGCGACGCGGGGGACAAGGGCCTTCGCCTGGCTCATGCCGCCCGCATACGGGGATCGGTGGACTACGGCGCGCTGCTGCGCGGTAGCCTGCGGTTGCGCAGCGTGAGCGTTGCGGACGTTTCCATCTTCGCCCCACCCGATCCGTCCACGCCGGCCTTGCGCCCCATTGCCCGCATCGCGCACGCGACGGCACGCGTTTACTCCGACCGGCTTCGGATTGAATCGATGCGGGGAACGTTTCGGCAACTACCGGTCTCCGCCGCGGGCACTGTCCGCGCCCTCGACGCGATGACGGCAAAAACGGCGGCCACACCGCGGCACAAACTGCCGGCAAACTGGAGTTGGGCCGGCACCGACCTGCCGCGGATCGGGGATGCCCCCCCCATGATCCGACGCATCCTCGCCGACATGCGCGACAACACGTTCTCCGAAGAGGACAGCGGACTGGACATCGCCTTCGATCTCCCCCTCGACAACCCCGGAAAATTCAAGGCCGCAGGCACTCTCTCGCTGACCCATTTCTTCCTGCTGAACACCCCCGTTCGCACACTCAAGGGAACGGTCAAAATCACACCGTCGGCCGTCAAAATTCCCACGTGGACGGCCTTCCTCGACGATGGAACCAGCGGCCGCGGGTCCCTCTACTTCGACCGCCGCGAACGACAAATCTCCGGGCAGCTCCGCAGCAGCCTCTCAGTGACTCGGCTCCAGACCAGCATGAGCGCCATGCCCGCGCTGGCCGAAAACGTCAACTGTCCCGCTCCCGCCTCCGTCCGTATCTCCATTGATCCGTCGCCGCCAAAGCTGGAATCCCTCACCGGCTCGCTCCGGATTTCCGCTCCTCAACTGACCTGCCGCGAGACATCTCTGGGCGCGCTCGAGATCAACGGCACGTACGAAAAGGGCACCGTCGACCTGCCGACGGTCTCCCTCTCCCCCCCCGGCGCGCAACCCGACACCCTGACCGGAAACCTCACGCTTGACACGAAAAACAAAACCCTCTCCGCCAATCTCAGCGGAGCAATCGCCGCTCCCCGGCTGCACGACCTGCTTGGGCCGCTGCTCCCCAAATCCTCCCTGGCCGCCATCGGTCGCAGCGGCCGGCTCGGCTACCAACTCAAGTTGGACAAAAGCCCGCTCGAATGGACGAAATGGACCGGAACCGCCGAACTCGAAACCACCGAAATCGAGCTGGCCGGAGTGGCAGGCGGCACCGTGCGCATTCCCCTCGAGTTTTCCGAAACCGAACTTCGCGGCAACGATCTCTCTGCGGAGTTTGCAAACGGCTCGAGCGCAACCGGCAGCTTCAGCCTCACCCGCCCTGCCCTTCTGCTGAACGCCGAGCTGCAAACCACAACGTCCAGCGCCTTTCTCACCTCGCTCCTGCCCGAACCCGCCGCCTCCGGAAAACTCGCCAATCTCGATGTCGATGCAATGGACATCACCCTCAAAGCCGAAAACGTCTCCCTGAAAACTCCGAACTGGGCACTTTCCGGAACTCTCTCAACCGATGCAGGCACCTTTGAAAACTTTGCCTTCGACTCCATCTCGGACACCTCCTTCGAGCTGACCAGAACCGTTGCGCCGCAGAAGAGGTTCGAGCTTCACTGCCGCGTCCCCACTGTGGACATGGGGCCGCATTCCCATCTCCGCGACGCCGAAATCACCGTGCGCGCCGGCGCCGCCGACGGCATCACCGTTCACATGAGCGGCCGCGCCCAGGCCACCCCCGATTTTGTCCGCGCCTTCATCTTCGGCCCCCGCTTCCAGCGACGGTACGATCGAATCTGGAACGACTTCCATTGGAACGAGGAAGCTCCGCCCCGCACCCACCTCAAATCCCTGCACTTCCACGACAACCTCGACAAGGAGAACCGTCACTGGTTTCTGCGCTTGGAGGCGGACACCGCCATCCCGGAATGCCGATATCGACAAATCCGCGCGCGCAACCTCGCCGGAACCATCCTCATCGACCTCCCCGCCCAGGTGCGGTTTAAGGACCTCACCGCAACCGCGCCCGACACACCCGACAACGGCGACATCGAGGGCGACATCACATTCCACCTGAAAAACAATCCGCGCTGCCGATTCAGCATCAAAGGCTCGATGGAAGCCAACCGCATCCTGGCCTCGTTCATCCCAGACTGGCCGAAGCCCTCCTCCGACTCCCAGCCCGAATCGGAACCGCCGCCCATCGTCTTCACACCTCCGACCACCGGCTCGTTCACCGGCACCATCCCCTTCGGCGACCCGAACGCGCTCACCCTATCCGGCACTGTCGACAAAGCCGCCAAAATCGCCGTCGCACCCATCCCCTTCCGCAACGCCTCCGGACAATGGCGTTGGGCCGACAAGTGCCTCACCATCAAGCGTTTCTCCGCCGACCTCCACGACGGACACTTCTCCGGAAACGGCCAATACTGCTTCGTAACCCGCGACGGAACCCTCGCCTTCGCCGCCGCCGACGTGCAGCTCCAGCCCCTGCTAGCCGAATTCGCGGAAACCGGCCAGGATCAACAGGAAGGCCGCCTCGACATCACAGACGCCGACATCGAAATCCGCCACACCGGCGACGACAACAACCTCGAACTCGACGGTGCCGCAAAACTCGAACTGGAAGAAAGCGACCTCTGGAAAATTCCCTTGTTCAGCAAACTTGCATCCATGCTCAACGTCTCCTTCGTGCGCAAAATCATCGGCTTGGGCGACATCACCGCCCTCGCCGCGGACCTGGAATTCAAAGACGGCACCGTCCTCATCCGCGACTTCACCACCGACGGAACCGTCATGAGCCTCGAAGGCATCAAGCCCGGCAGCTACAATTGGCGAACCCAGGAACTCAACCTTGTCGTGCGCGGCAAAATCCTCAAAAAAACCATCATCGTCCCCTTTCTCACATCCCCCATATCCTGGCTTTTCGAGGCCGAACTGCGCGGCACCCGCACCCAACCCGAGTGGCGCCTGCTCAACGCCGTGAAGGAAGGCATCTTCGGCTCCGGCGACAACTAATACTTCGACACTCAGTGACCAGTGATCAGTGAGCAGTTACCAGTGATCAGTTACCAGTGATCAGTTATCAGTGACCAGTAATCGATCAAACTGATCAGACTGATCAAACAACCATGACACCTGAAACCACACACACACACACACACACACACACACACACAAACCCACACACCCACACACATGCCCTCATCCCTTCCCGAAACTGAACTTTTCGACGTCGGCCTGGTTGTCGCGGCCGCCGGTGACGGTCGGCGGTTCGGCACGGACCGCAACAAGCTGCTCTGCGAACTCCGCACCCGTCCGCTGTTCACCCTCTGCCTGAGCACCCTGGCGCCGCACCTCGCACCCGCGCACGTGATCGTGGTAACCCCGCCGAAGGAGGATGCTGCGTTTGCACAAGCCTTGGCGAACGCCGGGCTGCCCGCCGTCATCCGCCGCGTCACCGGCGGCGCAACCCGCACCGAATCCGTCGTTCGCGGTCTGGAAGCCCTGCCCGCCTCCGCGCGCATCGTCGCCATCCAGGATGCGGCACGCCCCGACACCACCCTGCGCATCCTGCTCGATTGCGTCGCCTCCGCCCGCGAGAACGGCTCAGGCGTGGCCGCGCACCGCGTCACCGACACCATCAAAATCGCCGCCCCCGACGGGCGCGTCCGCTCCACCCCTGCACGCCCCAGCCTCTGGGCGGCCGAAACTCCCCAAGTGTTCCGCATGCCCGACATCCTCGACGCCTGCCGACAAGCGCTCCGCGACAACGCCGCCATCACCGACGACGCCCAGGCCCTGGAACGCCTGAATCTGCCCGTCCACCTTGTCGAAAACACCACCCCGAACCCAAAAATCACCTTCCGGCACGACATCCCGAATCTGCAGGAAAGCGCATGAGCACCGCCCCTTTTCAACGCAGTTTTCTCTCCTGGCATCGCCCGCTGCTGCCCGCCGTGGCCGACGAGCTGCTAGGTCGGGTGCCGAGCGACCGGCTCTGGGACCTGAGCGACACCCTCGTGCTCGTCCCCACCCGCGAAGCGGGCCGCCGACTGCGCGAAGCCCTGGCCTTCCGCGCCAACCAAGCCGAGACCGGCCTGTTTCCGCCCAGAGTCTGGCCCGCCTATCGAATTCTGGAAGCCGACAACCCCGCCATCGCCACCCCCCTGCAGGTTCAGCTCGCCTTCACCGCCATCCTCGCCGAAGCCGATCCCGACGCATATCCGGCCCTCTTCCCCGCCGGACTGCTCCGCGACGGCGACCGCCAGGACCGCTTCGACCTCGCCTATCGGGCCGCCCAGCCGCTCTGCGAACTCCGCAGCCTGCTCACCGAGGGCGGCATCCGCTTTCGCGAAGTCAACGAGCGTCTCGGCGAAGCCTTCGAGGACATCGACCGCTGGAACGACCTCGCCCGCCTCGAACAGCGCTACCAAGACCGACTGGACAGGCTGCGCCTGGTCGATCCCCTTGAATCCGCCATCCGCACCGCAGCCGCCCCCGAACTGCCCCCCGGTATCCGCACCGTCATCGTCGCCGCCGTCCCAGACCTCCCGACACTCGTCGTCCAGGCCCTTGAGCGCATCGCCGAACAAGCACCCGTGGAGCTTCTCGTCCACGCACCCCCGGACCACGCCGAGCTGTTCGACGAATGCGGACGCCCCGACGTCCCCGCCTGGCAACACCGTGAACTGCCCCTCGACGATGCCCGCATTGAGCTTGTCTCCGATCCGGACGCCCAGGCCGCGCAGACCGCCGAGCTGCTGACCCCCTGGACCGGCACCGACACTCCGGCACCCGCGGCCGCCGTCGCCGTCGGCGTACCGGACGAAACCGTCATTCCCTCCCTGCGCCACGCCCTCGCCGAATCCGGGCTGACCAGCTTCGATCCCGCCGGCATCGCCCTGCTCCGCCATCCCCTCTGTCGACTCGTGCAGAACATCGCAGCCCTCAGCGCCCAGAACCGCTACGAGGAAACCGCCCGCATTCTGCGTCACCCCGACATCCAGACCGCCCTCCGACACCGGCACGGCGACTCCCAGTTCTCCACACCCACCATGCTCCGCCACGCCGACCGCGTTCAAAACGACCACCTGCCCCTCACCTTCACCGCCTTTGCGAAGTTCGCGGGCAAGCCCGAAACCCATCCGAATCTGGCCAAAGCCGTAAACCTGCTCAAGGAAACCCTGGCGACTCTCGAGGACGGCGACTCCTTCTGCGCGGGCCTGCGCAATGCCCTGACCCTGCTCCTTCAGGGCCGCACGCTCACCAGCGACTCCCCCAGCGACCACGAATTCCGGACCGTTGCGCGCGCGCTGGTCGAACACCTCGACGCCCTCGACAACGCCGCCGAAAACGGCCTGCTCAACTCCGCCGAAGATCAGCTCGCCGTCCTCTCCCGCCTTCTCGAATCGGGACGCTACTACTTCCCCGAGCCCGGCGACGAAATCCCCGACATCGAACTGCAGGGATGGCTCGAACTGCACTGGAACGACGCCCCCCAGCTCATCCTCACCGGCTTCAACGACCACGTCGTCCCCGAATCCGTCGTCGGCCACGCCTTCCTCCCCGACAGCGTGCGCACGCGTCTGAACATCACCGACAACGACCGCCGCTTCGCCCGCGACACCTACCTGCTGCAAGCCATGCTGGCCTCGCGGCAGCCCCCCGAAGGCGACCTGCGCATCGTGCTCGGCAAGCAAAACCCCGACGGCGATGTCCTGCGCCCCTCCCGACTGCTGTTCCAGTGCTCGCCCGCAACCCTTCCGGAGCGCGCCCTGCGCCTGTTCGGAACCGTCGACCAATCCACCCAGGCTCCGCCACAAACCACCACCTGGCAACTGCAGCCGCCACCGTACACCGCCGAAGCACAGCCCGAGACTCTGCGCGTCACCGACTTCCGGAACTATCTGCAATGCCCCTTCCGGTTCTACCTCAAACGCATCCTCGGCATGGAAGCCGTCGACGACCGCAAACGCGAACTCGATCCCCGTGACTTCGGCACCATCTGCCACAGCGCCCTCAAAGCCTTCGGACGCCACAGCGAACTGCGCAACTCCGCCGATCCCGACTCCATCGCCGCCTACCTCATCGAAACCGCCCGCCGAACCATCGAAATCCAATACGGACAACAGCCGCCCCCAGCCGTCACCATCCAAACCGAGTCCATCATCCAGCGCCTGCGCGCCGCCGCCGAAATCCAAGCCCGCCTGCGCGCCGACGGCTGGGAAATCATCGCCGCCGAAGCCCCCCTCGAACCCAGCCGGGCAAACTCCTTCTCCCCCCTCCCAATCCGCGGCGTCGTCGACCGCATCGACCGCCACCCCGACGGACGAATCCGGCTGCTCGACTACAAAACCACCGACACCCCCCGCAAGCCCGCCGACACCCACTGGGGTCCCGTGCGCGAAACCACCGCGGACTTCGCAATCACCTCCGACGGCAAAAAAGACCGCGCCTGGACCGACCTCCAACTGCCCCTCTACGCCCTGCTCTGCGACCCGATTTCCGACGGCGCCGTCCCCGAGTGCGGCTACTTCAACCTTCCCAAAGCCGTCACGCAAACCGGCATCCAGCTCTGGGACAACCTGACCGCCGCCCACCTCCAATCCGCCGCAGACTGCGCCGGCGCAGTCGCCCAGTCCATCCTCGACGGCACCTTCTGGCCCCCCGCCGAAACCGTCGAATACGACGACTTCGAATCCCTCCTCTTCGGTGCCCCAGCCGAAAATGCCAGCCCCCCGTTACTGTCCTTAACCTAAGCGGACAAGCCGGAGACAGCGAGTACCATACCCATCCTGCCTGTGCTCACCCCGCATCAGTCGAGGTTCCTCCTGGACCGGGCTTGCTCGAAGTCACGCACGTCAAGACCGTCACAAGTGTTATGTTCTCTACCCATTTCAAACTTGAGGGGTTCAGACCGACGATTTGCGCTCGGTGGCGGTGCAACCCAGCATCACGCCGGGTCGATCCCACAACGCGATCCGAGGCGATGGTGCCACACTCGCTGCCGTTCTTTCCCCTAAAGGGTGGCGCCGTTGGATGAGATTGGGGTGCACCTGCGGCGCCGCATAAGGGCTGCGGAGGACAGCAGTAGGAGCGCAGCCGTCGCCGGCTCGGGGATGACGGCCAAGGTAACCGCACCATCGCTGTAATCCATGGTGTAGCCGTCGGGCATTCCGGTGACACTGTCGAAGAGTCCGGTCAGCTCGCCCGTGTAGGTGGCCAGAGCATAGCCGGTGACGCCGTCGGCGGCGCCGGTGATGGCGAGCGTATCGCTGGTGCTGCTGAGGTCGAGGTCCCCAAGAATGGCGAGGGTGTCCGACTGCCCACTATCGTTGATTTCCACGGCGAAGGTGGCGCCGTCTCCGAAGATAACGCTGTTTGCGTTTCCGTCCGTGCCGACTGTGAGCGCACCAATGGCTTCGCCGGGAGCCAGCGTGCCGTTGACTGTGACGGCTTGGTCTGCGGCCAGACCGATAGTTCCCGTGCCACCCAGCGTGGCTGCGGAATCAACGGTGAAGTTCGCCTGCCCGGAGGTGGTGCCGTTGATGATCAGGGCGCCGTCCTGCACAGTCGTGGGCTGAGAATACGTATTGTCGCCACCCAGAATCAGCCGACCGCCGCCCTGCTTGACGACCGCGATCAGTCCACCGTCGGCGGTGATGTCGCCTGACAGTGTGGTGTCCGCCGTGTTGGTGACGGAGAGATTCATGTTGTCGCGGTGACCAAAGTAAATGTTGCCGGTGACCTCGAGGGACTGTGAGCCGGAGAACGTCCAGGTCCGCGCGGCACCAGCGCTGCCCGTCGCCAATCCGTTTGCCAATGTCCTGGGCGCATCGAGTGCCTTGAGTTCGATGTCGGAAAACTGGCCAAAGTTGTGATTGGCTGTGCCCAAAGCCGTATCACTCCCAAGCTCGACCGTGACGCCATCCGGTGTGCTCAGATTGCCTGACCAACCGGAATTATCGCCGCTGAGTCGGAGAGTCTGCCCTCCGTTATCCACAGTGATGCTGCTTGTCCCGCTGATATCGCCGCCAATGTCGACCAGAGACGAGCGGGCGCTCATGCCCCAATTCTGGGCCCCCTGGACAATGACATCGGAGGCAATATGAATGGTCTGCCCCTGGCCGGTGCCGACGGTTGCAGCCAAGTCGGTGCCGGCATCTCCGGAGAGCGTCAAGGTGTGTTCACCTTGAATGGTCACCTCGTCGGAACCGTTCACAATGATGATTCCATCTGCGGTAATGGCCTCCGTGAGAGTCACGGTGTAGTCGCCAGCGAACTCGGCAACATCCGCGTCGTTGGTCCATGTCGTCGGGGTTCCGGCATCATCATCCCACCAGTTTTCTGTAAAGGTATCCCAGTCTCCGGTCGCCCCGCCGTTCCACGTCAGCGTTGCCGCCTGCACGGCGGCACCGATCAGCAACTGCAGGGCAAACGCAACGCAGGCAGCCTGCAGGGCAAGGTGGTGGATGCTTCGGCATTTTCGGATAGTTCTTTTCATTGGTCCTCTCCTGTTGTGTTTGCACTTGAATCCGCGAAAAAACTGCTGCGTTTTTTCTGCGCGGCCGGATTCAGCCTTGAGTTTATTATACCGTTTTTTTCGAACAAGGCAAGCGCGGAGCGCGTTTTTTTTTGTCCCCTCCCCGATTGAACCCGAGATATCGAGCGGCGAAGTCAAACATCATTGGATGGCTTACGTACTGCGGCCACCCTGGGTGCAGAGAACTTCACAACAGGCAGGGATGCCCGTTGATACTAAAGCCAT
>CAZSBQ010000042.1:0-21148 GCA_964604795.1 uncultured Victivallales bacterium
GGTTGAGGCCTTTGATGTCCTCGAGCACGGCGTACAGCTCGCCGGTGGAGATGCCCAACTTGCGCGCGACTTGGGGGATGTGGTTTTGGCCGAGTTCCTCCAAGTGGTCGCGCACCGCCGCGTACGCCAGCGAGTCGGTGCGTCCCAGGCGTTCGAGCTGAAGCAGGAGGCATTCGCGCAGGTCGCGCGCGGCGATTCCGGCGGGCTCGAAGCTCTGCACGGTTTTCAGCGCGCGCTCGACCTGTTCGCGATCGTATCCGCTGGTCTCGGCGATTTCCTCGAGGGTCGCGCCCAAGTATCCGCGTTCCTCGATGTTGCCGATGATCTCCTCGTAGAGGGGGCGCGCCTCGTCGGGGATGGACTCCATCTCGCGGAGCTGGGCCAGCAATTCATCCTGCAGGGAGGGTTCGTCGACCAGCGAGTTGAACATGTAGTTGCGCCGTTCCTCGTCCTCGTTGGTGGACTGCGAGGCGCCGGCGTGGCGGGTCGGCATGTAGTCGCTCCAGGATTCCTCGAGCTGGATCAGCGTGGCAATGGCTTCGTCGTTTTCGGCGGCGGCCGCGGCTTGGTCGGATTGGTTGTCCGGCGTGCTGTCCCCTTCCACGGGGTTGCCCGCCAGCTCCTGGTTTCCGGAGTGCATCAGCTCCAGGGTCGGGTTCTCCATCAGTTCCTCTTCGATCTTCTGTTCAAGCTCGGCGACCGGCAGCATGAGAATCTCGAGCGACTGGAGCTGCTGGGGCGCCAGTTCCTGCCGGAGGGTCTGAATTTGCTGCAGCGACTGTTGTAGCATCGGCGTGATTTCTCCTTGGTCGGTCACACACGTCAATCTAATCGCTGTTCGCGCAAAGTGCCATCCGTGCTGTGGTGCGATTCGGAATATGGTCCCAACCAATAAAGCGGGGAGGCGGAGCGTTTAGGTAGCAAGGCAACCTGTGAGTCGGTCCCGAAACTGTGGGCCCCCTCCGTCGTCATTGGTTGTTGCGCTGGTCAAACCGCATGTTTGACCAATCAGGTCTGAGCCAGGTTGAAAACAATCGAAATTAAATGGTTAAACGGTGATCCGAATGAAGTGTTGCTTGTCTCCCCAGGTTGTCCGATCGTGTGTTCTGATCCTTTGTCTGGCCGCCACCGGCGCTCATGCGGGGGTAAAGGAGCTTGCCGCTCCGCTGGTGGACGCGGATAAGTTGCCGACCGTTGACGGAACCGTGTCGGCGGACGAGTGGGCGAACGCCCTGACGTTGCACGCGGGGATGCTGGACTCGATGGTTGATGGAGTGGCGGGCCGGCAGATGACTGTGCATATGATCGCGGACAAGGACGCGCTCTATGTGGGGCTGGTCTCCCCAAAGGGGAGCGATGAGTTGAAAACCGGAGACTGGCAGCGCGATGACCTTGGCGCGGCCCGCGACGACGACCGCTACGAATTGGTTGTCAAGCCCCCGCTGACTCCCCCCATCCCTTGGTTCCACCTCATTGTCAACAGTGCGGGCAATATCTATGACCACCAGGGCGATCCACACCGTAGCGATGTCTTTAAAACTTACACCATGGACGAGTGGGACGGCGAATGGACCTTCGAGCAGTCGGTGACTGAAAATGAGTGGCACATGGAGTTCCGCATCCCGGTTGCCATGTTCGGCGATGACAGAACAAAAGCGGAAGGGCAGTGGGCAATCGGCGTTGGCCGGGGGGGGGCTTCCCACAAAAAGCGCTATGTGGGCCTGGCTTCCAAGCCGGACGAGATGGCCAAACTGAACGTCTTGCCGGATGTGCCGGCAGTCGAGCTGCATCACTTGGGCGATCTGGGCGGTGGAGAACTCGATGCGGCATTCAAGATTAAGGATCCCGGCTTGGAGAAGGGGCAAGAGACGGAGCGGACGGTGAATCTGACGTGCGTGCTTCGCGATGAGACGCGTGGGGGGATTCTGCTGCGCGAAAACAAGGATCTCCCGGTGCTGCCGGTGGGCGCAGACAAGACTGCCGGCATAAAGGCAAGTTTTTCGCCCGCCAAGGAAAACATGCTGATGCTGGTCGTCTGGGATCCCAAACGAAACGTCAATCTCTACCAAACAAAAGTCCCTTTCACCAAGTCCGCAGAGAAAAAACAGAAATAGCCCCCGACTTGCAAACGGTACGAGGACGGCCATAGTATCCGCTTGTCAGGGACGGGTTCGCGTTGCTGTGGACCGTTCAACAGCAAGCAGTGCCGAAATAGTTTTGGAGAAAAATTTTATGGGTTCGATCAAGAAGAAGCGCCGCCGTAAAATGGCCAAGCACAAGCGCAGCAAGCAGCTTCGCGCCAATCGTCACAAACACAAGTAGCAAGGAGACTCCTTCCGCTTTGAGCGCGAGCAGCAATGAGCGGCGGCAAACGAGGCGCGCACTGCCCCTTGGAAGGGGGGCGGTGGCGCGCCCTTTTGCGTGGTTCTGCTTCGCGTTGATAGCGGTTCTGTCCGCTTTGGACGCTGCGCGTGCGCAAACCGGTGCACCGCCTGCATCCAACACCTCCGGATTCGCTTGGCGGGGACCGTCTGCACAGCTAGGGCAGGCGACACCGCCTGATCTCGAACTGGGGACTGACGCCAGGAGGCGGGCGGATGCCTACGCGCAGTTCGCATGGGGGTTCTATCTGCTGCAGCAGTCGGACGATTCCTTCGAGATGGCGCGTCAGCATCTGCTGCGGGCGCTGAGCGCGCTTCCCGAATCCGAATTCATCCTCGGGCATTTCGTGGCCTCGACCATGGAGCGCCAGGGATACGAGGGCGTGGCCGAGGCGCTCCCGCCCCTGGCCGAAGATAATCCGCAAGCCGTTCAGCTCAATCTGGTGGCCGCCGAAGCTTTGGCCGCCGTCGATAGAACCGCGACGGCCGTCGAACGGCTTGAAGCTTGCGGCAAACACACCGATTGGGAAAACGCCGACCTCATTCGCCGAACCGCTGTCCTCCTCTGGCAGAGCGAGCAGCCTGAGAAAATGCAGGCTTTTCTTGAACGGTTGCTCGAAAAAGATTCCTTGCGCGCCAGTTTCGACCTCCAGTACATGGCTGCCATGTATTATCGCTCGATGCTGGAAGAGCCGCCGGGCGAGGACAAGGACGACGAATCAACGGCGGACTCCGCACTTGAACGTCGCTGCAAGCGCCACCGCAAGCGCATGCTTCACCATGCCAGGCAAGCCGCCGCACTCGTGCGCGACCTCGAAAGCGAGCGCGATCTCCGGCAGCTGACGGACCTGCTCGAAACCTATGAGGCGTGGGAAGCGCTTGCCTCCATGCTGGGCAAGGCACTGAATTCTCCGAGGCTGTCGACCATTCCTTTGCGCCTGCTTCATGCCGAAAGCCTGGCGAAAAGCGGACAGCACGGCGAAGCGCTCACCACGCTTCGAGAACTTCGCAAAGACGCCAATCTGTCGCCCACGGCAGTTGCGGAAGCCGGCAGGTTGTTCGTCGAGGCAGGCGACATTGATGCCGCCATCACCATGTACGAGCGCTTCAGGCGGGGGAGGGCGCCGCCGAAGTCCATCGCCCGCGGTCTCGGCTACCTTTATCTGCGCGCCGACCGTCCCGAAGATGCGGTGGAATTGGTCGAAAGCCTGGATTCGCCGGGAGTGCACGAGCTGTTTCTGCTGGCGCAAGCCTATCATCAGCAGTCCGACCGTGACGAAGCCTACGAAACCTTGCGCAAACTGTTCGCCTTTCGCCAACGCGAGCCCAATTTTGCCTGGGACTCCGCGCAGTTTCTACTCTTCGCCGCCACGCTGGCCGAAGAAACCGGCCATATCGAGGAAGCACTCCGGTGGGCGGAAAAAGCCCGCGAAGCCGATCCGAAAAGCGCGGTTGCCGCAAACTTCCTGGGGTACGTGCTTGCCGATCACAACCGCCGGTTGGACGAAGCAAAAAAACTGATTCGTCAGGCGCTTGACCAGGACCCTGAAAATGCCGCCTATCTCGATAGTCTGGCGTGGGTTCTGCATCGGCAGGGAAAACACCAGGCCGCACTGACCAAAATTCTTCACGCTCTGCGAGCGCAGAGCGGGCTCAATGATGGTGTCATCCTTGATCACGCAGGCGACATCTGCCAGGCTTGCGGATTGGATACGCTTGCGCAGGCATATTGGAGGGAAGCCTTGGCCGACGATCAGATCAGGCAGCGCGAATCGCTCCGCAACGCCGTGCGCGAAAAACTCCGCGACCACACCCCAGCACCGTAGGCGCCTCGTCTGCCCACCACCAGCACCACATCCTGTACGCCCCGCCAGTACTACAGGCATCCCTGCCTGTAGGCCCTCGCCAGTACTACAGGCATCCCTGCCTGTAGAACCGGACGGAACGACCTCTCGGACGCAGCCCGACACCCCCGCAAAGAGACGACGGCCTAAAGACCGTCGGTACTAGCTGATGCCGCCGGGTGTCACGTGGCACCACCGGCCTTTAGGCCGCGTGAATCGGCGACGTGGGCTCAAGCACGCAGCTGCCAGTGGAAGTCTCATAGGAGAGTGCATGAAACTTTCCTCTCCATTTGTTTTCAAACTGTGAAAGACGACTTTTTTACTCGGCTTTAGAGCGGGTACGGATTGTTGGTTCACTGTTTGGCTGGACAATGCTTGCATGAAGGTGCGGAATGAACAGCGTGTTTGGACAATTTGGCAGTTGCCTTCGTTTGGCGGGGGAAAATGTGCCGCCAACCGGTCGCGGGATATTTTTGTTCGCGTGGCTTTGCACCTGTGCGGCATCCACTGTTCTCGCCGTTGAAACTGCTCCCGCCGAGCAGCAATACGCACCCCCCCCAAATCCGCCGACGATTATCGCTCCGCCGACGCGGCAACTCTCCACAGAATCTCAATCAAGCCGAGCCGAACCGATAGAATACAGTATTGGTGCGCCCACTGATAGCGAGCAGCTGTCCGTCGAGCTGATCAATCGGGCACGCGCAGATGCTGAAGCCGAGGCCACGCGCCTGAGCACCATCGACGATCCCGACATCTTGAACGCCTACGAGTCCTTCGACGTCGATTTGGATCAATTTGTCGAGGACATGAAGGAGTTGCCCGCTTCCTTGCCGCCCTTGGCCATCAATGCCGAGCTGATGGCCGCCGCCCGCCTGCACAGCCAGGACATGCTGAACAATGTTTTCCAAGGGCATTTCAGCAGCGATAACCCGCCGGCGCCGTTCGATCCCGGCGACTCCATCGGCGACCGAGCAGACGCGCTCGGTTATGAGTATAGCTCCATCGGCGAAAACGTCTTCGCTTACGCCAAAAGCGTTATCCACGGACACGCCGGGTTTGAAGTCGACTGGGGAAAGGGCCCCGGCGGCATGCAGGATCCGCCCGGCCACCGCCAGCTCATTCACAGTGCCGGGAACAGGGAAATCGGCGTCGGGATTGTCGAGGGCACCAATTCCGACGGGGACACCGAAGTCGGTCCGCTGCTGATCACCCAGGACTTTGCCGATCCTCGGGAGGACAAAGCCTTCGTCACCGGCGTGGCATACTTCGACCTTGACAGTGATGGCTTCTATGATCCCGGCGAAGGCATTGGCGGTCTCCGCGTCGACGTGGAAGGCTCGGACTTCTTTGCGGTCACTGCGGGGTCCGGCGGCTATGCCGTCCCCGTCGACAACGGCACACGCACGGTCACGTTTTCCGGATTGGGATTCGAGGGGGCCGAGTTTACTGCTGCAATCAGTTCCGAAGAAAACGTCAAAGTGGATTTCACGCCCGGCTATACGCCGCCTGCGGTCAGCGGACCACGTCATCCCGCCATTGGCGAGTCGAACAGCTATTCCTTAACTGATGTGTACGGCGCAACCAGTCTCCGAGTCGAAATTCGCGACATCGACAGCGAAGCGTGGAAGGAGGATGCGGAGGGTACGGACGACAAACTCATTGACGGCACCGACGACAGCTACGAGCTGGTCACAGAGCAAACATCCGCCACCGGCGACCGTTCCATGCATTTGGCTCACGACACGGCCCCCGTTGATGTCCAAACTGTCACGCTGGACCGCACCGTGTTGCCGAGCGATTCCAGCCGGCTTGAATTCAGCAAGCGATTGGGAGTCGCCAACGTGGACCAAAAGGTGGAAGCGCAGATTTCCGCCGACGACGGACTCACTTGGGAAACGCTGTGGTCGCAGTTCGGCAGCCTCATCGAGGGCAACGAGGGAACCCAGGAAACCGAATTCTCCGGGGTGAGCACCTCCGTCTCGCAGTATGCGGGCGAGGGCGTGCGAATCCGCTTTCGCTTCCTGCTCGAGTACAACCCCGACGCCAACCCGGACGGGAGCACAAACTGGTTCCCGGGCACTTCGGAGGGCTACGGAGTCTACTTGGACGACATCACCATCACGAACTCCAGCCAGCTTGGCGAGCCGGATGTTCGTGAACTCGCCGACACTGCAACGTTCTCCTTCACTCCGGAAGACGACACCGCCGTACTTTTGCGCGCGCGTGCGATCAACAATGCCGATGGGGATGAGTTCGCGCACGAATACCCCTGGGGGGCCTTTCGGGAAGTCGTGCCCGAGATCAAATACACCGTCACCTTCTCCCCCGGCGACCACGGCAGCCTTGATGAGGGAACCCCCGAGGTCAGCATGCAGGTGCCCGCCGACGATCCCTTCCCGGCGCCACCAACCGTATCTCCCAGCACCGGCTGGCTCTTTGACGCCTGGTCTCCGACTCCGCCGGACAACGTCACAGAGCCTCTCTCCCTGACCGCAACCTATCGCCCGGATTACCAGTGGTCGTGCACGCTGGAAATCGCCGGCGCCCAGCCGGAAATCCTGACCGTCGGGATGGTTTCCGGCGCCACCGACGACGTGGACCGGGATATGGACGCGCCCATCGACCAACCCGCCTCGGACGAGACCGCCGCCTATCTCTACAACGGTTCCGCAGACCAAGCCTATGAGCGTGAAATAATCGACACCGCCGAACGCGGCGAATGGTTTCTCGTCGTGCAGACCGACGCGGAAACCCCCGTCGAACTCTCTTGGTCGTTTCCGCACCAACTGCCCGAAAATCGCTATTTGACTCTCTACCAAGTCGATGCCGAACACGTGCCGCTCGGCGGCAGCGCGCGCAACACCGCCGTTGACGCCGGCATCACCGCCCCCGCCGGAAAAACCGCATTTTTCGTCATCCGCTATGCCGACGACATCGTTGCGGACCTCGCATTGCGCCGGAACTGGAACCTGATATCACTGCCCGTACAACCCCACGAGCCAGCCGTCGAAATTCTCTTCGACAATGATCAGTACGTGGTCCGGGACGACGCGCTGGATACCGCCGACGGTACGCTGTACGTAGACGACATCCTCGCCTATGATCCCGCCGAAGGCTACCAAGCCGTCTCCCAGCTCCAAGCCAAAACCGGCGCTTGGGTCCGGGCCGAGCGCACAGCCATCCTGCTCATTCCCGGCTTGCCACCGGTCTGCGAACCGCTCGACCTGCCCGCAGGCTGGAACCTAATCGGCCCCGCCCGCACCCGAGCGCTGCCCACCATGACCGACCTCGTGCGCCCCGCCTGGACATGGAACGCCGACACCCAAAAATACCAGCGAACCGCCACTCTCTCCACCAGCAAGGGACACTGGATCTTCGCCCGTTTCCCTATCTCCATACCCAAGCCTTAGGGAGTCGGAAGGTGCCAATTTACCTGGTAATTGGCATAGGGGAAAGTGGACGCATTTGGCAGCATCCAAGAAGTACAGCTGATCTCCCGACCCGACCGGGCTGAAAGCCGCCCATAGCGGCTCTGCCTTCCGTGGCTCTGCCTTTTAGGCGGAGCAGTGAATTCCCGTCCCCTTCTTATCATGCAATGATCTTCGTTCCTTGTCCCACGCCATTTGCTCCACCGAGACCCCACGCACCGGCTGGAAAGCCAGTGCCACGTTCGGCCCCAATACCACCGGCTGGAAAGCCAGTGCCACGTTCGGCCCCAATACCACCGGCTGGAAAGCCAGTGCCACGTCCGGCCCCAATACCACCGGATGGAAAGCCAGTGCCACGGTTGGACCGAACCCAATGTTGGAATTTCGTTAGCCGGTTTGCAAGCTCCGTCAGAGTGAATACGTTGCTCACTTCCTCGGACGGATACCGCCGACGACGAAAAAATTTCCAAGACGGCTTGCGGAGTCAGAGAAAGGGTGTATAGTAAGTACAGGAAATATGCGATGAGGTTGCCGTAGAAGAGGCGTTGAGGAGAACGCAGGCGGAACGAAAGCCCCAGTGGTATGAAAGACATTGCGACCTGTTCACTTGCAATGACTTTGTATCCGATGGACGACCAACCGGAAATGTCGGTGGGTGGTCAAAAAAAATCATTCAAAGCCTTGAATGAACCAGCATCAGCAGTATATTATCAACGTACAAACTGGAGAACAGACATGACTGCCAAGCAAACCTCGATTCCAGCCCTCGCACTCTCCGCCCTTATACTCTTCTTAACATCCCTGTCCCTTTCCGCCCAAGAATTCGAGCAGGCCCTCGACGTCACCGGGGCCGCCAACACGCCGGACGATGTGGTTGCATTTGGGATGCATCCGGACGCCACGGACGGCCTTGACGACGGCGAAGATGTGGTTCCACCTCCTCCGCCTGGGAATTCAAACACCATTGCCTTCGTTCCCGAAAACATCGAATCCAAGCTCATTCGCGATATCCGTGCGCCCGCCGAGGAAAAAACCTGGAAGATTTCCGCGGTAAAGGAAGATCCGGATCAGAACATCGTCATGACTTGGGACGCCGCTGAATGGACCGGTGTCGATCCGCTGCCGGAATTGAACCTGACCGGTGCCATCCTTGACCAGGACTACGATCTGACGCAACCCGCCCCGGCCGGGGGGATCGCTATCGCCGAAACCGCAACTCTCTACATTACCTATGGCACTCCAGACCCACTTCCGCAAGCGGGTAGTCTTGAAGTTGCCGCTGAGGACGAGGGCGGTAATGCCTATTACGATGGAGAGTGGAAACTCGATAACACGGATGGCTCCGATGTTATCGGGACAGACGGGGAAACAAATCTTTCCGTCTGGATTGGCTTGGGCACAACGGCCTTGGAAAATATTCCCGTCGGAACCTACAAGGTCACTTTCCGATCAACCCATCCCTCTTATGAGGCGCCGGACGACATCGATGACGTCGAAATCAACGATGGCGTGCAAACCGATTATCCCGATGCCGACGCCGGGAGCGCCGCTCCCGTCTTCTCGCGCGTCCCCGCATCCCTCGAATTAAATCCCGCCCGCGTGACCGTCTCCGAATCGGGGTCGACAACCGATGTTAATCTGACTCTCGGCTCAAAACCGCTGGCGGATGTCGATATTGTCTTCTCCATCGGTGGCGAGCATCCGGACGCCGCCCAAATCACTGCCGGCGGCTCGGTCACCTTTACTCCGGACAACTACGATGCCCCGCAAATCGTCACTATCCAAGGTCAGGACGACAACATCGCCCAAGACCAGGACCGCAGCTTCCGTCTCGATTTTGCAGTCACGTCCGACGACAGTCTCTACAACGAGTTTGAAAATGATTTTCCGGACGAAGACAAGGTCAGAGGCGTGACCATCGACGATGACCGCCCCGAACTTGTTGTTGACCGCGTTGACGGCGCAGTCGAAACCACCGAAGCCGGGGGAACGGCACAGTTCAACATCGTCCTGGGCTCGGAGCCGACGGAAAACGTCACCGTGACAATCGCGTCCACCGATTCAAGCGAAGGCATTCCCGACTCTGACACGGTTGTTTTCACGTCAGCGGATTGGAATGCGCCACAGTTGGTCACCGTCACCGGACAGGATGACGCCGAAGCCGATGGCGACATGCAGTACCGCGTTGTCTGCCGTGCCGAATCGGACTACGCCGACTACGACGGGCGCTCTCGCGCGCTGCGATACGTCAATGTGGACGACGACGAAGCCGAACGCACCGCTGATCTGGTGTTCATCCCGGGAAAAACTCTGCCCTTCGGAATGATTCCCGAGGGCGGAAGCCGCACCCGGACATTAACGGTTTATAACGGCGGTGTTGCCGAAGCGCAACTCAGTGCCGAAGTGTTTGTTCCCGCTCGCTCCGAAGGGTTTGCCGTTGAAGGAGCAACAGACCACGACTTCACGCTTCCCGCAGGCGAAGGTGTTCAGTTGGAAGTCACGGCAACAGCCAAGGACGCAGCCGACGGCGAGCAAACACGAGCTGCACTGCTTTTCACTGATCAGGGAGGGGATGACACGCCGGTCGCCGCAATCGCCCTTTCATCCTTGACGGTTCCCCTGCCCGAAGCCGGCACACTCGCCGTCGAGCCCGAACTGATCGTTGTCGATTTCAGCGGCGAAACGGAATCGGGCGCCTTTGACATTGCACTTGATACCAATATCCGCTTTGCCCGTCTATTGCTGAGCCTTGAACTACCTTCTTTCCTGAATGTCACCGGCGTGGAAACCAACACCGATGCCACTTCCGGGTGGAATTTCGGGTACCGCGTCAACGAGGATGACGGCATCCTTTCGGCCTTCTACCTGGACCCGCTCTACAATGACGATCCGCCAAACAGCGGAATCGACACCGGCGAAAATGTCATCCTGACCGTTTCGTTCGAGGTCGATACCGCTGCTGTCGAGGAAGACGTCAGCGAACCCATTGTTTTTCATGAAGCTGCGGCCGCCGACGAATCCAATCAATACGAGCTGGCCTGGACCGGGGATGACAACACTGCAACCCGAGCAGCCGGCGATGACTTGGCCGCAACCGACGGACTCGTCGCGGTCAGCAACAAAATCACGCTTGCGGATTTGGACGTGGATGAGAACGGGACTCTGGATGTTTTTGATGTGATTTACGTGTATCGCAAGATTGTATTAAGCAAAACTGCTGCGAATCTTGTCCCCGTAGGCTTTACCCCGCAAATCACATCGGAACAAATCGCTGCCAACATTTCAGACCTGCAGAGTCTACTGGATGTCGATGGAAATGCCGCTGTTGATGTGTTTGACGTGATCTATATTTATCGGCAGGTAGTTCTTAGCAAATCGGCTGAAAATTTGATCCCGGAGGGTTTCAGTCCATCTGCCACGGCGACGGAAATCGCAACCAGCATTGAAGAGATCAAACCGTGATCTTATAACGTTTGAAGGCAAGTGCCATCAAATCCCAAGCAACGAAACGCCAAACGCCAAGGAAAAGAGGTAAATAGTCATGAAATTTGTGAAAAAATCTCGAAGTCGAGGAATCGGACAATTTGCAGCTGCAGCATTTTTGTTGGCGGCCAGCTACTCATTTGGGGCAACTTTTGAAATTACGGGCATCCCGGAATCCGAAGTCTTGGTGGTAAGTCAATCGGGCACAGCTTCAGCTGCCGTTATCCCTGAAATAGGGGAAAAATGTATCTCTGCGGTTCTCAATGTTGAGTATGATACAGATGCTCTTACGTTTGACAGTGGAGAAATTGTCAATAAAGCCAGTGGTGCTGGTCTAAAAGGCGTGGAAGAGGATACACCGGGCAAGGTGCAAGTTTATTTCACATTTGTTGATGGAAGTGGAATCGAGGGCTCTGATCCAGTTGAGGATTATACATTTGCAGAACTCACATTCACCGCCAATGAAGTTGGAACGCATAGTCTTACCATAAGCGATGATTCTTCGGCAAGTTTCACAAACGGCACGCTTGACTTGGAAAACAGTGAGGATGGTGAGGTGGTAGCATTTGGAGTTGATCCGGTGGTTGCCGATGCTGCGGTTGACTTGCCTGAGGATGCGGCGGATGGGACTGATGTCCATGCTGTGGAAGCGACCGATGCGCAGGACGACATCAAGGAAACCGGCGGCTATGCCATCACGGCGGGCGACGCGGATGGCGCATTTGCCATAGACGATGCCGGCCAAATCACCGTTGCGGATTCCGCGCAACTGGATTTCGAGACTACGGCCACCTACAACCTGACGGTAGAGGTCACTGACGACGAGGGCAATACGGGAGAGGGAACTGTCACTGTGAATCTCACAGACGTCAACGAGTCACCCACAGCCGTTGCGGACTCCGCAAATGCGACGGAGGACGGCGCGCCGGTCGACATCGATGTGCTGGCCAACGATACGGACCCTGATGCGGGCGACACCAAAAAGGTGGTTTCCGTGAACACCGATGAAACCGTTGGAACCGTAATGATCGACGGCGATGGCGTCGACAATCAGGTCAACTACGATGTGGGCACCGCCTTCCAAGACCTCGCGGCTGGTGAAACCACCACCGACACGTTCGACTACACGATGGAGGACTCGGAAGGTTTGCAGGGCAGCGCTACGGTGACCGTCACGATCACCGGTGTCAACGATGCGCCAATCGCCCAGGACGCAGGTGCGGCAGATGACCGAATCCTGGTCATCAACGGGCAGGCCGACAACAGCGTCGACCTCACAAACTACGCGGATGACATCGATAGCGACGATTCGCCGGCGGACCTCGTATACGCCATCGTTGACGATGCGGCTTTGCCTGCGGGCATCACGGCGAGCATCACCGACGAGATTATCACGTTTGACGCTTCGGCACACGATGCCGAAGTGGAGTTCGAAATCACCTTCAACGCGACCGACAGCCACGATGCTACAAGCGCCACTAAGTCCATCTATCTGTCCGCGATCAACAATCAGCCTCCTGCCATCACCGAGGTTACGCCGGCCCAGGATCCGACCATCGACGAAGGCGACTCCCAGGAATTTGCGATCACAGCAAGTGACGCGGGCAATCAACCTCAGGACGACGGCATTGCAGGCATTGTCTGGTATCTCAACATCAACGGTCAGGGATTCGATCAAGTGCAGGACGAGGGCGTGAGCAGCGATGAAGGTGCCGTCTCCGACTCCTACACCTTCGACACCGACCAGGATACCCAGCTGCACGACGGCAGCAACACCTTCGTCGTTCGCGCCGAAGCCACGGACGGAGAAGGGGTCACGAATCGGCAGGAATGGACCGTCACGGTTAATGACGTGAACAATCCGCCCAGTATCGATTCGGTTACGGTTCAAGCGGTTGATGCAGACGATGAAGAGGTGTCCCCCAGCAAGCCGATAGACGTGACCAAGCTGGTCGGCACGGCGAGCATTTCCGATTTGGACGCCGAGGATTTCGAGAATGGTCTTCCGGTGGGCGACGACGAAGTCGAGTTCACTTGGATGCTGACCCGCAAAGGTTTCAACAACGACGAGCCCTTCCAAGTTGCGAGCACGACCATCACGGCTGCCGCCGTCCCGGATCCCTTTGAAGTGGTTCTGGACGAAGCGGCGCTCAATGCCGAACTTGCGAATCAGGGGGCCGATCAGAACGGTTTCCAAAAGGATGACCAGTTCGTCCTGCTCGTCACAGCGGATGACGGAGCGGTGGACAACCCTGTCGAAGCGCAGGAAAAAATGACCCTCGGCAATCCCGGATGGTTCCCCGCCATCTCCTGGACCGATGTTCCCGATGTCGACGACTACAAAGTTGAAGTGTTTGCCGGCGATATGGCCGGTGCCGCCAGTCGCGGCGGGCATGAGACCGCAATCGTCACGATGTACACCTCCGATCCGCAGGTCAACGTGGCCGACTATTTCGCCGGAAAATGGGATAATGAGTATCTGGCTGATCGTCCGACCGGTGTCGACCGCGTCTTCGGGCTGCGCCCCGGCAACTATGAGGTGAAGATTTATCGATACGGCGAAGCAGCGGCTCGCAACGAGACCTCGTGGACCGAACTGGAAACGCAGACGCTGAGCGTTGACGAGTATGACGCGCCCGCCGCGGCAAAGGTTGCGGATGAAGATCAGACAGACAAGGAAGATCTTGCCCCGCTGGTGGGGACCTTCGAGCTGACCAGCGCGGCTGGCTGCATCGTCGACGTGGCTCTTGTCGGGGAGGATGGCGAAGAAACGGCCAAACCCGAACTTGGGTTCCGGAAGCTTCTGCGTCCGGATAGCGACGGGGTTTTGTCTACGGACGCCGAAGTGGAAGTCCGTCTGAACGCTCCCGTCGGAACGTACAACGTCTACGTCACGGCCTTCAATCCTGATGCTGTCGCCGAGCAGTCCGCCGAAGGCGGCGTCGTAATCCAGGAAAGAGACACAGTATTGCCCTCAGAAGACGAGGACCAGCCCGCCGAGCTGACTCCAGACCAGTGGGGGATGTCCCCAGGGACTGGTGATCCGGACAACCCCGAATATGTTGGCAAAGGCACTGTCGACGTGGAATTCTCCTGGAATCCGATCCAAGGCGCGGACCATTATCGTATTGTTGTGTTTGATGCGGCGGGCGATACGCCAGCAGGTTTGGGCAATGTCCGCGTGAACGGTACAAGCATTACCCGTGAGATTGCGGGGCAATACAGTGGGCGTTACGCATGGCACGTGCTTGCGGTTGGTGCCAATGGTGAAACCAAATGGAGCAATAGTGATCCTGATCCCAACCGTGACCGTGACCGCCCGCATTATTTTGCCATAGAACCCGCTGCCGAGGCCGATGTCGATTACAACGAGCTCGTGGTAGGTGATAATGATCCGACTGCTGACGATATCGTAACCTGGACGTTGCCGGCAGCACAGGACACGGTGCACGTTTATGTGTACGATATGACTGCCGCCAAACCTGAAGATGCATTTCTCAGGGACGGACTCGAAGTCGCCGTCAACGGTGCCCTGACCCTTGATGTCGTCGGAAATTCTGGGCATGTCAATCTGGGACTTTCCGCACCCTACGATTTGTTGATTGGCGTGAGTCTTGATGGCCGTTTTTGGCGGTATTGGAGCTTGACGCCGGCAGCGATGAACGAAGTTCAGTAAGCAGCCACCGTTTGCTTGAAAACTTAATAACCCATGGTTCAACACGACAAGGGAGATAGAATGATGAAGACTCAAATTCGAATGAACGTAGTTGTCACGGCCGTTCTTGCATGCGGCTTGGGTTCAGCAGCCTTGGCGCAAAGCGAGGAAAGCAGCTGGGATTTCTCTTTTGGCTATGTATACCGCACCTTTGACGACATTGAGCTGCATGGCTTCCAGCGTGCTGACGCTCCCGGTCAATATCTGAACTATGATGGAGTGGCCTTGGAAGATCCTGTCCTTCAGAACTTGGGACCCAATCCAACTGTCCATGGCAATTTTGATTTCGCAGGCGCGGACGCGGACATGGATGAATCCGGCGGATTCGAGGTGATTGCCGCCCAGCAGCCATCGTCTTCGATGGGCGGGTTCGATATGGAATTGTCCATGGTTTTCATCTCGCAAGACATGAACATGGGAGTTGACGGAATCGATGTCGATGAGCGCCCGTTGATTGGTGGTGTTGGCGGCGCTCCCGGCGCCCCGACAACCAATCAACTGGGATTTGCCGATTACGATTTGGACCTTACCTTGGTTACCTATGGCCTTGGTGCGCGAAAAGTGTACGAGTGCAATAATTGGTATGTCAGCGGTGGTGCTGGGCCTACGCTGAGTCTTGTCAATTATACGATTTCCCGCCGGTCGGGAGTTGAGTATCTTGGTGCTGATCTTGGCCAACGATGGGAACGTGATGACGATTTTGAATTCAGTTTGGGCGTGTATGGTCGTGTGGCGGCCGGCTACGAGGTGCGGGAGAACATTTTTGTGGAGGTTGGCGCTCGGTATGACTGGATGGAGGATGCCGAAACCGACTTCGCCGATCTCCAGTTGAGCGGCCTGAGCGGCGACATTGCCCTGACGTTCAAGTTCTAAGCGACAAAGTTGAACTTTCTATTTCCCGACGCGGTCCAGCATTGCTGGCCGCGTCTTTTTTTTGGGGGGGGGTAGTTCCGACGATACTGGGACCAACCGTGGCACTGGCTTTCCAGCCGGTGGGTGGGGCGTTAGTGGACCGGAAGGCACGTGATATGGCCCGAAAGTCATTGCATGAAAAGTGAGCGTTCGGTTTTCCGCCTTTGGCGTGAACAAATTTCACAGCTCCGCCTGAAAGGCAGAGCCACGATGGGCCGGCTTTCCAGCCGGTGGTATTGGGGCCGAACGTGGCACTGGCTTTCCAGCCGGTGGGTGGGGGGCGTCGTAGGACCGGAAGGCACGGGATATGGCCGAAGACCATTGCATGAAAAGTGTGGTTCGGTTTTTCCGCCTTTGGCGGGTATGGAACTTCACAGCTCCGCCTGAAAGGCAGAGCCACGAAGAGCCGGCTAGAAAGCCAGTGCTACGTTTGGCATCTTGGAAGTCAATCATTTCTGTAGTCGGGGATTAAACCGTGGCTGTGCCTTTTAGGCGGAGCATTCAGGTTCAAGCCTTGCCTACATCGAAAAGCTTATCCGAACGGATGTGCGGTTTTCAGGATACCCGAGGTTCCAGTGTCCGTAGCCTGGCTCGACGTAGTCTCGGCAAACTCCTCCAGGAAGATCAGAACTCTTGATCTCGCGGAAGATTTGGTGGTACAGAATTGCCCTCGGGCTAAAAGCCCGGTCCCCTATTACTAGCCCAGGGCTCGCAGCCCTGGGTTGAATGCACATTGAAATTTGCGGGCTGAAAGCTCGCACTAATGGAACTGGTTGCAGTGCAGCCAAATGGAGCGGACCTTCAGCCCGCAACTTCTGGCTTTCTTTTACCCCAGGGTCGCGGACCCTGGGCTGAAATTGGGCCGGGCCGTTGGCCCGAGAACCAAGCTGGGCGGCCACAATTGTACCACCTCCATTTTCCGCAGCGTCAATGACGTTCGAGGCCAAACTGCGACAAGAGATCAAGAGTTCTGAAGATGGCGATAGTGCAAGCGGGAAGTTTTGGTGGGCGAAAGTCCTCTTGAGTCTGCGACACTGCGTTTCCTTGAACCGAGCTTGCATTCGACAGTACTACAGGCATCCCTGCCTGTAGCGATAAATTGGGAAGCCGACAGTACTACAGGCATCCCTGCCTGTATATCCGAATTGGTCGAATTGTCAAGAGTTGTGTTTCCTCTGGTTTTGAACAGGCAGGGATGCCTATTCTACTGATGTTTCGAACAGGCAGAGATGCCTGTTCAACTGAAATTCTGAATAGGCAGGTATACCTATTCTACTGAAGTTTCGAACATGCAGGGATGCCTGTTTTACTTGGGGGCTGCATTCAATCACCATTCCCAACCTGCCTTTGCCCCATCATTCTGCCATCAATCATTCTGCTGCCTGGGTTCAGGGAATTCCTGCAGGCGAGACGCCCGCAGTACTTTTTTGCCGGGTTGCGAGCAGTTGAACTCGGCGGTATTGTATTGACTGTCCGGTGGAACGCCGGTTTATTTTGAAATTTTGAAATGATACTGGAGTTGACGATGCGGGTGTTTTTTATGTCGGTTGCGATGGTCGCCATTGCTTTCCATGCCTGGACGGCGCAAGGGGCTGAGGAGTTGGTCGTCATCTCCAGGAATGCCGATGTCTATGCGAGTCAGCGGTCTGGCAGCATCACGCCGCGCATTGAGGCTGACATTCCCAGCCTGAGTTGGACTACGGCACCCGTGACGGATCAGGGCGGGGTCGCGTTCATGTCTCGGGAGGGGAACATTTTTCATGGCCTGCAGGAGTCCGGGGGACCTGAGTTCGGAGACTGGGACGCGTTTTTCGCGCCTGCGGAGTCCGCACCGGTCGAATTGAGTTTGGCGCGCGGCGCTCCCTTCGATTTCGATGGCGCCAATGGTTCCATTGATCAGGTGGGGGAATGCCGTGAACTTGTGTTTCATCGCGGGCTGCTGATGGAAATCCGTGATCCGGAAGGGCACGATCCCTTGGATGGGATGCCTGCGCAGCAGCATGTGTTTTGGCGCAACCGGGGGGATGCCTATGCTTCCTCTGTCCCTCTGCCGGAGGGCATGGTTGTTCGGTTCCTGAACGTGGCTGGGACGGATACGGAGGCCTGGCTGGTGTTCAGTGCGCGCACAGCCGAGGGAACGTATCGCTTGTATCGTCAAGCGTTTGCGCGTGCATCCGAGGACGAATCGTGGGAACGTTCGGGTGCGCTCGATCCGATTCTTCCGGAGACGCAGGAGCATTGCTTGCACCCAAGCATCAGCGCCGATGGTCGAAGTGTAGCATTTGTGACTTCCGAGGCACTGTCCGATGAGGATTCGGGTAAGAATTCGGATGCCTATCTTTGGACTGAATCGGGCACGACGACTCTGCTGACTGGTGATTTCTCCGGCGCTGTCCATGAAACCTGCCTGGTCCCGGGCTGTGGCGATTTGGCCTACATCACGCTTACGATGGATGGTCGGAAGCAAGTTGTCGCGGTGCATGCGGAAACGCGCGCCGCAACCGTGATCAGTGACGGTGACGGTCTACCCGAGGATGCGGAGGCGTGGTTTCCCCGTTGCTCGGACGATGGTCGATTCGTGGTTTTTATTGCCGAGAATACAGAGGCCGACAGCGTGCCCCGGCAAGTGTATTTGTACGACCGAGCGGCGGGGCGTGTCATTCGTCGGCTTTCCGAAACGGCCAACGGTGATCCTGCATCTGTCGGTTGTGACGGCCCGGACATTTCGCGCAACGGACGCTATGTAACCTTTTCGACCACTGCCACCAACTTGACGGGGGACTCTGCCGGCACGCAGCATGTCCTGCGCGTGGATTGCGGCGAATCATTTGCGAACACCGCGGCGATTGCACAGACGCTGCAGGCTGTTGGCAAGGTAGGGGAAACCAAAGCGCTGCCGTTGCCTGCCTGGGATCGGGAGGGCGATCCGCTCGAAGTGCGAATTTCTCAGCGTCCGGGCAAGGGACGTCTCGAGGACGATCCCGGCGATGGCTGGCACGACCCCGACACGGTGTTTCCGCTGCATTTCACCGGCGAGACGGTCGGGGGCTCCGAGCTTCTGGTCGAAGTGCGTGAAGCGGTTCCGGGATCGGATGCGATGGTTCCGGCGACAACGTCCATTGCCATCCTGGTTTTGGATGCCGACCGTCGCGTGACGGATCCGATTCTTGATGCTCCGGGGGGAAGCAGCGAAGGTGCTGATTTGCAGGGCAGGGATGTGCCTGCGCATCGCCGGGACCGATTTGCCATGGATGCGTCCGGGCGCTGGGTGGCTTACACGGTATTGGATGTCGGTGAGGATGGGCTGAATCATCGCGCCCTTCAATTGGTTGACACGGCCACGCAGACATCGTGGCGAATGGCTATGGCCGATGAGTCGGGCGCGCGGCCTGACACGACGATCCCTGTGGCTCTTGCCCCGGACGGATCGGCGCTGGCATACTGCGTGAACGGGCGTCTGGTCCATTGTCCGATTCGCAATGGCGCGCCGCAGCGCGCCTTTGAGCGAAGTCTGAGCGTGAGCGGCGGCGAGCAAGTGAACCTGGCCGACGGGGGCGAAACGGTGATTTTCGATCGGACTACGGGGGCTTACGCGGATGTCAAGATGTGGGATTTGCGGTCGTGCCGTGTGACGACGCTGGCTTCCGCTGTTCTCGGGTATCCCGTGATCAGTGACTCCGGTGATGTGGCTGCGTGGATCACGGCTGACGGCCAGTCTGTCGAGGTTGCATACTTGAACGCACAGGACGACGGAGAGCACGTGCAGGATAGGCCGAGCTTTGGTCCGTACGGGGGAGGTGTCGACTATCTCAGCCTCTCGGGAAACGGGCGGTTTCTTGCATTCGAGGCGGGAGAAACGGTTCGAGTGATCGATGGCGTGGATACGGAGAATACCCAAACGTTGAACGGCTATGATTCTCCGTCTCTTTCGCGAGGTGGCGGTCATCTGTTCGTGCGCCGAATTCAGAATGAACAGGCGTACCGCTACAGTTTGAAGGATCAAACCTTCGAGTTGCTGTCTCGTCCGGTCGACAGCGAGCAACCCAGCAGCGAAAGCACGCATTCGGGCTTGCTGACGGCGGACGGACAGAGCGCAGTTTTCGTCGGCGATCCCGCGCTTTTCGATGGCGACACCTCGGCGGAGCACAAGCTGGTGCGCGTCGATTTGCTCTTGCCTGAAGGGGGCGCTTACCCCCAGCCGGAATCGCTCGAGTTTGAGGTTGATGAGGATTTCGAGCTACCGCTGCAATTGCGGGCAAGCGATCCTGATGCCAATGACCGCGATCTCGCATTTCGCATTGCCGATCCGCCCGTCAACGGCACGCTGACGCCCCAGCTCGCGCAACACTGGCCGCTATGGACCTATGCGCCGGACCAAGACTGGAATGGTACCGATACCTTTAGCTACAGCGTCACCGATACGGCCGGGCACCGTGCGCAAAACACCGTATCCGTGCAGGTCAAACCCGTCAATGATCCCCCGCAGTGGATTCTGCCGAGGACGCTGACGCTCTACGACGGTCAATCCGTGGATTTGCGGGACTGGGTGCATGATCCGGACGTGTACGACGACGCCCCGGATGAACTCACGTTCTTCAACGAGAATGGCGTGGAAATCGGGCCAGAGCTGACGATCGGTGCGAATTTCGATCCGACGACGCTGGTGGTTGCCGACCGTGCAGGCGAGAGCGTTGCGGCCCCCGCTGCCCTCGATTATGAAATTGTGTCGGAGGATGCGCTGGTGATTCCTCTTTCCCGCGGTTGGAATGCGGTGAGTTTGCCTGTCGAAGTCTCGGCGAGTGTGCTGCAAAGCAATGTTTTTGACGCTTTCGTGCATGCAATTTGGGTGTGGGAGGCCGGCTGCTACAAGAAGGCCGACAAGCCGGATGGCCTGTCGCCTGGGCGCGGGTTCTGGATATTCCGCGGTGAAGATGATCCGGAGACTCTGACGTTTGCAGGGGATGCGCTTGGCTACGCCGATCCGCGCATCCCGGTGCGGTCGGGCTGGAATTTCGTCGGCGGCATCGGCGGCCGCTCATACGGACGCTTCCCCGCGGATGCCGGTCCCGCGTGGGGATGGAACCCGCTCCGGCAGTTTTACCAGGCTGCCGAAGACGGGATGATCGGGCGAGGACAGGCATATTGGTACTGGACCGATGAAGGAGAGGACCAGAACCTGACACTCCCTCTCGATGAAAATTAAGGGCAGGCAGGTTGAAACTTCCCTGCCTTTTGGTTCCCCAGTCCTACAGTGCCCGGTCTCTGTTTCGGAGGGCAATCTCGGTAGCTAGAGCCCGTCCGGAAAGGGTGTGGGCATACCTTTTAGTTCCAACGCCCCCGCCGACCTTGCGTCGGTGGAGCGCAGATTCTCTGCTTGTCGGACGC
>CAZSBQ010000043.1:0-21078 GCA_964604795.1 uncultured Victivallales bacterium
GCCTGTTTGGCTTTTGCTTTCCTCATGCCCGTTTTTTGCCGAAGAACGACTTCACGCGTTCGAGGAACGATGTCTTCACCGGGTGATTGCGGCCTTCGCTGCACTTCGAAGCGTCCTTGGCCGCGCTGGACAGCAACTTGTCGTACTGTTTGCTCTGCATGTCCGCGGCCACGTCGACGGCCGTTTGCGTGAGCAGGTTGCCCACGGCCTTTTCGCTGAGCTGCAGGACCGTTTTGCCGATCCGCAACTGATCGTCCATCTTCATGGTCACGTTTTTGCCGGGAGACAGTTTTTTGCCGTTGAGGAGGGTTCCGTTCGTGCTCTCGAGGTCCTCCACGGAGTAGTACCGCCCCCGTTTGTGGATGTGACAATGCTCCCGCGAACATTTTTTGTCAAAAAGCGTTACAGTGCTGGATGGGGCGCGGCCGATGACGTTGGTTCCCTCGGCAAGAGCGAATTCATCGCCACGGTTGTCGCCCTTGATGCATATCAGTTTGGACATAATCGCGACTCCTTGTCTGCTGTTGGCCGTTGCAGTTCGGCCTGCGTTTCAGTATAGTATATATCAATAAACCGAAGGTTTTCCAAGCCCTGTTCGCGAATTCATTGAAAAATGGAGGTCTTATCATGCGCCCAAGGCCGTTTTGCATCCTGATGGGAGGGATTGTTTTCGCCGTGTTTTCCTGGGCGGCGGCGCAAGGCCAGTCTCAGTCCCGCAATTTGGTCCCCAATCCCGGCTTCGAGCAGGGGCAGGGCGACAAGCCCGCCCACTGGACTGTCGACAATCCGCTCACTCACTCCTGGGAATCCGGCGGAATCGACGGCCGTTTTCTGCGCTTCGACACCGATGTCTACCTTCGCGAGGTGAGCAAGTCCGCCGGGGAAACCGATGCTCCGGCGCAAAAAACGCCCACTTCCGGGAACAAGTATGACACCGTTGGAGGCACCGAAGGCGTGCGCTCCTGGAGCGAGCCGATCCGCGTGGAACCCGGACAACACTATCTCATGCAGGTGGATGTGAAGGGTCCAGGAGGCAAGCCCTTCGTCTACCTCAAGGGCTTCCGCAAACTCAGCGCCGAGGATGCGAAGCGGCACGGCATCTTGCGGTTCTTCCGACGAAACCCCGACGGCCCCGCCTTTTCGCTGCTGGTTGGCGGCACCGAAAAGCGCCAACCCATCGAGGGCGACTACCTGCAAACCTACAGAGCACGCCTGGTGTGTCATCTCCCCGGCGACGGCAAATGGCGCCGCTTCCATCGGACACTCAAACTGAAAACGCGCAAGAACTATCGGGCCGAGGTCGTCCTGATGATGCCTTACGCCTACTGGCCGGCCGGTCAGTACGACTTCGACAATGTCGTTTTGCGCCCGATCAGCGAGGGAGAGGCAAAGCAATGGGACGCCCGACGCACCGCCAATGGAACTTCCCTGCCCGCGGAATGACCAAGCGGGGAGGGGGCCGTTCCGCGGAATGAATCCGCCCGAGTCCTGCAGCGCCGTCTCTCCGGGAAACCGCATCAGCCGCTGGCCCAGGTGAAAAGCCCCAGCCCCCCCGGCTGGAAGAAACGCGCCAAGCCCTACAAGCCGGCCTGAAATCCCAGCGACATCGCACCCCCGACCGGAATCCGCCGGGATCACTGTGCCCGCTAAGCGTCCGCAGCGCCTCGCCACGGCCAACTCGCTCCCAATTCGGTCGGGGGGAGCCACTCGCCACCCCCGAAAAGCGCGATCACACGGTCCGCCGTGTCCACCTCGGACCGTTCACTCATCTCCTCATTTGGAATAAGACCGCCCTGTGTTCCTCGCGGCACTGATTTTTCGCGCTACAGTATGGGGATGATGTTTTGGCTGTTCATTCTGTTTATCGGTTTGCCGTGGCTTGAGCTGTGGCTGCTTTTGCGGATCGGCGCGATGATCGGGGCGGGAGCGACGATCGGCATGATCATCCTGACCGGTGTCATCGGAGCTTCTCTGACTCGTGTGGAGGGAGCGCGAGCTCTGGGCAAGATTCGCGGCGCCACCGCGCGCGGCGAGGTGCCTGGCGCCGCCATCGTCGACGCGATGCTGATCTTCGCTGCAGGATTGGTTCTCATCACGCCCGGCTTTCTCACTGATGTTGCCGGCTTTCTTCTGCTGATCCCACCAACGCGCGCGGCCGTTCGTGCTCTGCTGGTGAGTCAACTGAAGAAGCATGCCGTCTGCCAGGTAAACGTCCACACCCGCGCAGAACAGTACCGTTCATCGAATAGCCGCCGAAGCGCCGATCCCGATGTCATCGACGTGGAAGCCCATGAAGTTCCGGATTCTGACAACGACCGAGAATAATTGAAGTTTTGCGAATCCACAGTTTAGCAGCCATTCAGGGATGCCTGTAGTCCTGTAAAACCCTGACATCCGAGCACTGAAACCGGCTTAAGTCTTACAGGAGCGTTGCAATTGCTTGTTTGCGTGGTAGATTTCGGGCGCGCGACATCGGCGAACTAACTGTGCAACCGAGGATCTGGTGATTATGGCTGATTGGACCGAAGCGCTGCTGGAACTGCAGGACAAGGACCTGAGAATTCAGAAACTTCAGGCTCAAGTGGACTCCGTTCCCCGCGAAAAGCAGCGTGCGGAAGCGGAGATTCGCGAGGCCGAAACCCAGCTGGAGCAGGCGCACAAGAACGTCCAGCACGTGCAGAGCGCCATCCGTGACCTGGAAAACCAGGTGGAGTCGGTCCGGGAGCGCATGCGGGACTTCCAGACGAAGTCCACCATGATCAAGGACAACGACGAGTACCGCAAGGCGCTGGCGCAGATCGATCACTGCAAAAAGCAGGTGCAGGGATTCGAGGACAAGGAACTCGAACTCATGGAGAAGCTGGAGCAGGCGCGCAGGGCTCACGAAAAGGCGAAAAAGGCGCATGAGGCGACCCGCAAGCGGATCGAGGACATGCAGGCGGACCTTGAAACGCGGGCCACCAACGCGGGCGCTCAGCTCGAGCGCACGCAGGCGGAACGAAAGCAACTCCGCGAGCAGGTTCCGCAAACCGCTTTGCGCATGTACGAGCGCATCCGCAAGAGCAAGCGCGGGCAGGCCGGCGGCGAAGTCCTGGTGCCCATGCGGGGGGAAACCTGCGGGCATTGCAACATGAAGGTGACCGCGCAGATTCGCGTCAACGTGAACAAGGGCCAGCTGATCGCCTGCGACCACTGCGGTTCGTTGCTCTACGCGGAAAACTGAGCAGGCCAATGACGAACGGCGCGCCTTCCCTGGCCAACTGGCATCTCACCGTGGCGTACGACGGTGCCGCATACCGCGGCTGGCAGCTGCAACTGCCTCCCATCCCCACCGTCCAGGGTGTGCTCATGGCCGCTCTGCGAACCCTTTTTCATGATCCGCCTCAGAGTCTGACCGGGACCAGCCGCACCGATACGGGCGTGCATGCGCTGGATCAGCATGTCTCCTTTCGGGCCGCTCCCCCCGGCACTCTTCCCCCCGACCGAATCGCGACCATCCTCAATCGCCGCCTGCCGGGCGATGTGCGGATTCTGCATTCCGAGCGGCGCGAAGCCGAGTTCCATGTTCGCCACAGCGCCCTGGCCAAGGCCTATGTCTACACGATCCGGCGAAGCCGACCATGTCCGCCCTTCGAGAGCCGATATGTGTGGGACTGCGACTACGCCCCGGATCTGGCGGTGATGGCCGCCGCCGCCGCGGAGTTGGTCGGCACACACGATTTCGCCTCCTTCGGCGTCAATCCCCGGCGGGAGGTGGAATCGACAGTATGCAGTCTGCACCGGGTGGCTGTCATCGAAAATGATCCGTATGTGCATGTGGTCATTGTCGGCGACCGGTTTCTGTACAAGATGGTGCGCAGCCTCGTCGGTTTTCTTGTGGACATCGGCGTCGGCGTCGCCGCTCCCCGGACGGCGGCGGAGCGCACTCGAGAGGTGCTGCGGGCCCGCGACCGCAGCGTCGCCGCCGAGACCGCCCCGCCGACGGGGCTGTTCCTGGCCAAAGTCTTCTACCATCCTGATGGCTGGCACGCGTACAATCCGCCGCTGCCGCCGCATGTAGCCCCATGGTGACGCATCCGTTGACAACACTGTATCACCAGTTGCTGGAGCGCTACGGTCCGCAGGGCTGGTGGCCCTTGCTCTCGTGCAGCGGGGCGAATCCCACCAAGACCGGCACCCACCGCGGATATCATCCGGGACAGTACGGACTGCCGGAGACGAATGCCGGACGCTTCGAAGTTGCCGTCGGCGCGGTGCTGACGCAAAACACCGCGTGGCCCAATGTTGAAAAGGCCCTGGCGGGGCTCGCGGCGCTGGGCGCCCTGTCGCCGGAGGCGGTTCTTGCCGCGGACGAGGACGCGCTGCGCCGGGCGATTCGCCCGGCGGGGTACTACAATGTCAAGGCAAGGAAGCTGCGCTGTCTGGCCGAGTTCATCCTGGCGCGTCGGACCTCGCACGGCGGCGTTTCTCCCGACCGGGATGCCCTGCTCGGCGTCTGGGGAGTCGGCCCCGAGACCGCCGACAGCATTCGTCTCTACGCCTTCCATTGCCCGGAGATGGTCGTGGACGCCTACACTCGGCGCACCCTTGGGGCTCTGGGGCTATGCGGCCCGGACATATCCTATGCCGAGTTGAAGCGCATCTGCGAGGCCGCCATCCCCGCGACCGTTCCCGACTACCAGGAATTTCACGCCCTCATGGTCGAGCACGGGAAACACCTGTCCGCCCGTTGAAGGGGAAGTCAAGTCAGGGCACTTCTTTTCTGACGTGTAAAATGTTTCTCTGCAATAGATTGTGTGGGAATGTAAAACTCGCGCGGGGCGCGTTGGGCGAGACTCCGTCGAGCCCCGCCGTTGGCGAATGGCGGCGCGGGTCGCATGCACAGGAGACCCCCTCGACTTCGGAGGAAACCCGGGGTGCCGGTACCAACCACCCCGGCTCGACGGAGTCTCGCCCTCTCATGCTGCAAACATTTCCGTGTAGCGGTGCTGACTGGATTCCGGTTCAGTTCCGGCGGCAGTGTCCATCAAAATCAGTGCGGATACGGCATCCGGATGACGCAGAGCCAGACGCGTCGCCCACATGCCGCCAATCGAGAGTCCCAGCACAGCGAAGTGATCGATCCCCAGTCCCCGCATCAGACAGTAGTGGTCCTCTGCAAGGTCGTCAAGAGAATATGGCGTCTTGGGCGGCGGCGCCGAGTCGCCGTGGCCCCACAGGTCCGGGATAATGCAGCGATAGGAATCTCGAAGACGTGCCACCTGTTCGCGCCACATCCGGTGGTTCCAAAGATAGCTGTGCCCAAATAGCAGGGCGGGGCCTTCCCCTTCGTCAGAATACGCAAAGCGCTGTCCCTTGATTGTAGCATGATCCATAAACTATTACCCTATGCTATGGAGTTGAAATTATTATCATGAAAAAAAGTTGCTATTAGTTTTGTTGTTGACCAGAAAAATGTAGTATCTATATCTGTGTCTTGAGGATGCGCAGTTGGGTTTCGGCCAGGTCCAGCCGGTTGGAGAGTGTTTTGCGGAGGCGGCGCAGGTGGGCGATGCCGAAAGCGCCCGGAAGGGCGACGATCAACCCCACTTGGGTGGTGATCAGGGCCTTGCTGATGCCGGCGGCGACCAGGTCGGCCGTCTGGCCGGAGCGCATGGAGACGCCATGGAACGTCTCTATCATCCCCAGGATGGTGCCCAGCAGGCCCACTAGCGGGGCGGCTGCCACCAGTGCGGCCAGTCCCTCGAAGGTGCGATGTTCGAGGTCCGCCAGCAGGGTCCGCGAATCGGTTGCCGCCTCGTCCAAGCCGCCGCCGCACTGGGTGATCAGCAAAATGTTGCGGACATGCGCGACGACCGCGCCGGGGAGCGTGCGCAGCCAGGTGTCCAGGTGCGGAGCATCCGCGCCGCTCTTCCATCGGCGCTCCAGCTCTTCGGAAAAGGAGTCGGGGGTGCCCAGGGCGGAACGAAGCTCCGCGCGCGCCGCGAAGTAGCGCTGCCAGATCAGCCAGCCGATCACCGCCAGGGGGATCAGCAGGAGGCCGCCGGACAACCAAAATTCCAAAACTGCATCGGTCCAGCCGGCCGCGACGAATTTGCTTGTTTCCGCATCAGACATGGCAACTGGACGGAGGGGGCTTACCCCCAGAACTCCTGGCTTCACAGAAAATTACACGGTCCCATTTAACTTCTGAATGTTTAAATGTTGAATGTTGAATTCTGAATTACAGAACTCTTGATCTCTTGGCATCGTTTGACCTCGAACAGCGGTGCCGTTGCGGACAATGAAGGTGGTACAGTTGCGGTAGCTCAGCTTGGTTCTCGGGCCAACGGCCCGGCCCATTTATTGTGCCCGGAGTGAGCCTGCGAACGACCGCGCGCCAGCGGGGTCCGCGAGCGCTCACAGGCGCGTAGGGTCCGCGCCCCTGGGGTAAAAGCAAGCAACAAGTTGCGGGCTGAAAGTCCGCTCCAAAATCTTTTGCCGCAACGATTTCCACTTGGTGCGGGCCTTCAGCCCGCAATTATCGGTGTATCTTTTACCCAGGGCTGCGAGCCCTGGGCTGAAACTGGGCCGGGTCTTCAGCCCGAAGGCAATTCGGTGCCACCTAATCTTCCGCAATATCGAGAGTTCTGAATTTTCATGCTCAAGAATCTGCCTGGACAGGGTCTAGCTTTTGCGGATGGCGATCCGGCAGGGGTGACCGTTGATGTCGACGGGGGCGGTGTCGGGCAATGCCTCAGGCTTGATTTCGACCGCCAGGGTTTCGCGCGCCACGGTTTCGGCGAATTCCTCGAGGGCGGCATTGGGTTCTTCGGGCAGGTTGTGAAGAACCACGATACGATCCTCGACCTGCAGGCCGGCCTCCTTGCGGAGGTTCTGAATCCGACTTACCAGTTCGCGCGCCCACCCCTCGCGGACCAGTTCCTCAGTCAGGCGCGTGTCCAAGGCGGCCGTGATGGCGTCCTGGTTGGCCACGGTCATGCCCTCGCGCTCGCGCCGTTGGATGAGCACGTCCTCCTCCCCCAGCTCGAGGCGCGCGCCGTCGTCGAGCTGGACGTCGACGGTTTCTCCGGCCCGCAGGCGGCGGATGTCCGCGGGGGAGAGCGCGGCGATGGCCTTGGCGGCCCGGGGCATGGCTTTGCCCAAGCGCGGTCCCAGGGTTTTGAAGTTGGCCTTCGCCTCCAGATGGACCAGTTCCTCCTCGTCCTCGCGCACGGATACGGTTTTTACGTTCAGCTCTTCGGCGATCACGTCGGTCATGCTCTCCAGATGCCGGCGCACGTCGGGATCGGCGGAGACGAGCACGGCGCTTTGCAGGGGCTGGCGAACACGTCGGCCCGCCTGGGTGCGCAGATGACGACCGAGCGAGACGGCGGTCATGACGTCGGCCATTTGACGGCTGAGTTCGGCGTCCAGGTGGCGGGAGTCCACCTGGGGCAGGTCGCAGAGATGGACGGATTCGGGCATCTGCGGAGTTCGCAGATTGCGGTGGATGGCCTCGGTGACGAACGGGATGAACGGCGCGGCCAGTTTGGAGAAGGTCAGGAGCACGTGATGGAGCGTGGCGTAGGCTTCCTCCTTGTCCGCGTCGTTGGTGCTTTTCCAGAACCGGCGTCGGCTGCGGCGGATGTACCAGTTGGTCAGCTCCTCGATGAGGCCGATAAACCGTTGGGCGGCGCGCTGCAGGTCGTAGGCGTCCATGCGCTTGCGGACATCGGCTGTAGCCTGCTGCAGGCGAGAGAGAATCCAGCGGTCGAGAACGTTGGCGGGGGTGGCCGGCGGTCCTGCTTCGCCTGCTGGTTCCCAGCCGTCGACGCGGGCGTAGGTGACCAGGAAGCTGTAGGAATTCCACAGGGGGATGATGACCGCGCGGAGGCATTCCTTGACGCCGTCCTCGCTGAAGCATAGGTCCTCGGCACGGACCACGGGGCTGGACAGCATGAACAGGCGCAGGGCGTCGGCCCCGTACTTGTCCATGATTTTGGCGGGATCCGGGTAGTTCTTGAGGCGCTTGGACATTTTCTTGCCGTCCTCGGCCAGCACCAGGCCATTGACTACCACGTTTCGGAAGGCGGGTTTGCCGAACAGGGCGGTGCCCAGCACGGTGAGGGTGTAGAACCAGCCGCGGGTTTGATCGAGTCCTTCGGCGATGAAGTCGGCTGGGAAATGCTCCTCGACCATTTCGCGGTTTTCGAAGGGATAGTGATTCTGTGCGTAGGGCATGGCCCCGCTTTCGAACCAGCAATCGAGCACTTCGGGTGTGCGGCGGTAGGTTTTGCTCTCGCGGCGGATAACGATTTCGTCTATGAAGTGCTTGTGCAGGTCGGAGACCATTTGTCCGGACAGTGCCTCGAGTTCGACGACCGAACCGACGCAGATCATGTCGTCGGGATCCTCGTCGTTGACCCAGACGGGCAGGCAACTGCCCCAGAAGCGATTGCGGGAGATGTTCCAGTCCTTGGCCTCGGCGAGCCAGTTGGCGAAGCGTTTTTCGCCGACGTACTCGGGCATCCAGGCGATTTGGTCGTTGGAGGCGAGCAATTGCCCGCGCATGTCCTCGACGCGCACGTACCAGGCATCGATGGCTCGATAGATCAGCGGCGTGTCGGTGCGTTCGCAGAACGGGTAGCTGTGCACGATGGTGCTCTGATGCACGAGTTTGCCGCGCTCCTTGAGCCAGCGGATGATGGCCTTGTCCGCCTCCTTGCAGTGCATGCCGGCGAAATCGGAGACCGGCTCGGTGAAACGCGCATCCTCGTCGAGCGGGTCGACCAGCTCTATGCCGGCCTCGCGGCAGATGCGGTAGTCGTCCTCGCCGTAGGCCGGGGCCATGTGAACGATGCCGGTGCCGTTGTCGGTGCTGACGAAGTCGTCGACCAGTACCGTGAACGCATTGGGATGGTCGGCGAAATAGGGGAACAGCGGCTCGTAGTTCGCCCCCGCCAAGGCCGAACCCGGCAGCGTCGCCAGCCGCTCGCAGCCGGTCTCGTCACGGAAGTATGCGCTCACCAGGGCCTCGGCCAGCACGTAGACGTCGCCGCTTTGCGTGTCCCGCACCACGGCGTAGTCGATATCCGGTCCCACGCACAGGGCGAGGTTTTCCGGCAGTGTCCAGGGCGTGGTGGTCCAGGCCAGGAAATAGGCGTCGGCGTCGGACGGCAGATTCAATCCGCCGTGCGCGGCGATTTTCATGCGCACGGTGATGGCGGGATCCTGGACGTCCTTGTAGTTTCGGTTGGCTTCAAAATTGGACAGCGGAGTGTTCAGCTTCCAGCTGTAGGGCATGATGCGGTGCGCCCGGTAGATTCGCCCCTGGTCCCACAATTGGCGGAACACCCACCAGATGCTTTCCATGAACGTGGTGTCCATGGTTTTGTACCCGTGTTCGAAATCGACCCATCGCCCCATTCGGCGGACCGTGCGCTGCCATTCGTTGACGTAGGTCATCACCATCGAGCGGCATTTTTCGTTGAAGACGTCCACGCCCAGCTCCTTGATGGCGGGCGCTCCGGAGACGCCGAGCGCCTCCTGGGCAAGGGCTTCGATGGGCAGCCCGTGGCAGTCCCAGCCGAACACGCGTTCGACATAGCGCCCCCGCATGGTCTGGTAGCGCGGCACCACGTCCTTGATCGTGCCGGCCAGGAGGTGCCCGTAATGGGGCAGGCCGGTGGCAAAGGGGGGGCCGTCGTAGAAGACGAAGCGCTCGCCGCCTCGCCGCAGTTCGAGCGACTGTTCAAAGGTGTCGTGCTCGTCCCAGAACGCGGAGATTATTTTTTCCAAATCGGGGAACGAAACTTGATTGCTTACAGGTTCAAACATGGCTGTTGGAAATCTTTATTCTGCGGGTTCCACAGCTTCCACGCGCGCATAGGGGATGCGGACGCGCTGCGAGCTGCCTTCGTCGGATTCTACACTGACCACGGCATACTGGGCGGTTGCCTCGACAATATCCAGAGCCGTCACCTCGTGTCCGCCGGCGTAGCGGATGCGGAAGCGTGCGCCGGAGTTTTCCGTCTGCTCCGCCATTTTTCGGAAGGCGGATTGATTGAATTTCCGCGGCTGATTGTCCGCGTGCGCGCCGGAAGGGGCCGGGCCGTCCGGCACCGAATTTTTACGCAATGGGTGAAGCGCCGGTTTTGCCGGGGCGGCCGGTGGGGACGGCTTGGCGGTCTGCGCTGTCTCCGGCGTGTCCTCGGGAAGAATCAGGTCCGGCGCATCCGGGATGTCATCGTCTGCCGAGTTGTCCCGCTTTTTCTCCGGTGGTTGCGGATACTCGGCTTGCTCATGTTTCGCCGTCGGGACCGGTTCGGGAATGGGGGAGGGGGCTTGCGCCTGTGCCGCCGGTTTCTCTTCGGGCTTCTCCGCGGGCTTTTCCTTCGATGTGCCGGACTTCTTCACGTCCAGGCCCATTAACATGATCGGAGGATAGACTGCCGGCAGCAGCAGACCGATGAAAAAATGCAGTTTTGCGCCGTACCCGCGCGCTTCAGCGATGGACGAGGACCAGCAGGCGCATCCCAGCCACAGTGTGATCACGCCGGCAAGCAGGAGCAGCAGAATCGGATCCACCACAATATCCTGCTGGCGGAGCACCTCGATCCACTTCAGAACAGACGAAGAAAGTTGTTCAGCAAAATCCATAAGCAACTGCACTGGTACCTCGCTGTCGAGGGGGTTCGAACACTTTCTGCGCAGGGTGAAAATATTGCGCCTGCCAAGGGCGCTAATGTAGCCACGTCAAGCGAAAAGACCACCGGACGTTCAGGGGAGTGGAGCGGGTGATGGGAATCGAACCCACGTGACCAGCTTGGGAAGCTGGAGCTCTACCATTGAGCTACACCCGCGTCGGAGCCCGGTCAGCACAAAATGTATCTCCGCTTGTCGAATTCGCAAGCGCTTGCCTGAATCCGCCAGGGCAATTCTTTTCTGACGTGTAAAATGTTTTTCTGCAATAGATTGTGTGGGAATGAAAAACTCGCGCGGGTTATGCATTCACACAAAACCTGTTACATACAAGCATCTTGCACGTTACGTCAGAAAAGCGGCCCCTTGTGTATCCGAAAAAAAACAAGTCTGTCCGAATTGCAGAACACAAATACGTCGGGTATATTAAATACCTAAATCGTTTCGATACAACGAGGAATCCCATCGTGAACAATGTCGCCTGCAGAATCATCCGACACCTTTGTTGCATTGCCGTCCTCGGCGCACTGGTTGGCTGCGCAGCCCCGCGCGTGCCGCCCGGGATTCCGTCATCGTATGATCCGGTTCTGGGTATTCTGTACTATCCGTTTGCGAAGGGCGAGGATCAGCATGTGGCGCGGCCTCAGCCAGACCGTTCGGGATGGACGAGAGGGCGCATGGACATGGATCTGCGGCGTATGGGGAAGGCGGAGCTCGACGTGGTCTTTG
The DNA here is from genome assembly GCA_964604795.1 of uncultured Victivallales bacterium. Taxonomy (GTDB): domain Bacteria; phylum Verrucomicrobiota; class Lentisphaeria; order Oligosphaerales; family CAZSBQ01; genus CAZSBQ01. Next base: position 11,413 of record CAZSBQ010000043.1, read on the forward strand.
TGGTTTTGGATGCCGCCGGTTTGGAGCGATTTCAGGTGGAGCGCGTCGCGCATTTCGTCCGCTTGGCCGCAGAACTCGAAGAGGACGTTCCCCGGGTGGCCGTTTGGATTCGGGGCGGCGATGACGTGACCCCGTCAAAGGTTCGCCGTCTGATTTTGATGTTGGTCCAAAGCGGCGCGCCGAATTCCACCGGTTGGTTCCGCATGGACGGGCGGCCGCTGCTGCTGTTGGAGGGGCGCGGCAGCACGTCGAGTCGTCACCCGGCCTTTTCCGTCCGTCAAGCAGGGCCGAGCCCGACCACTTGGGCTGCGCCGGACGGAGCGCAGCGAAACGCCGAGTTCGGGGGCAACGGTCGCCAGGCGCTGGTTAGTGCCGGGTACTGGGATGGGGAAACGAGCGAATGGATCGTTGAACGAAACGGGGGGCGGACTTTTCGCGAGCAACTGTGGCAAGCCGTCATGGAGCGGCCGGAAATCATCGTGCTGTCCAGCTGGAACGCCTTCCACCGCGGCGACTTTCTGGCACCGAACACCTTGGACGGCGAAAAGGCCTACAATCATTTGATCAGGGAGGGGCAGTGGCTGAAATAGGAGTTTCACTTGGCACCCCATATAGTGCCACCGGCCTTTAGGCCGAGTGACCAACTGAAATCGGAACCCCCAGTCCCACAGGAGATAGCATATGCCCGTAGTTTGTCTTCACCATCCTGAGCGCCATGCGACGACCTCGTGTGCGCACTGTTCGAAGCCGCTGTGTTCGGAGTGCATCATTCGCCACGGTCGCGATGTGTTCTGTTCTGCGGAGTGCCGACACGCGGCCCGTGCGTCGCGCAAAGGTGGTTTCACGCGAGAGGTCGACGGTATTGTTCATTTGACGCCGCTGCGGCTGGGGCTCTGTGCGGTGGTTGTCGCAGGCTGCGCCTTGGCGGTTGCCGTCCTGCTTTTGTGAGCGTGTTTGTTCGCCTATCGGGCGATGAGTATTCCGCTGACCGCGACCAGAGGCTTGCTCCAATCGCAGGGAATGCGTTTTCCGTAGACGTGAAGCTTTCGCCCTTCCCACTCGGCAAGATTGACGCTTTGACTGCGCAGGTAGGCCACCGGCGCTATGCGACCGGACGCGGAACGCACGACGACATGGCTGGCCGCTTCATTGGCGCGGTCACCCAGTGAAACCACAATCCCCGAAATGCGGAAAGCGGCGGGAATCTCGGGTTTGTCCGCCTCCGCTGTTTTGCGCGTTTCATCCGACTGCGGCTTTTCCGCCTCCACTTCCTCCATCGAGTTGCGGCGCCGGCGCCGCGTCCCGGTTTCCGCGCGCATCGCTTCCGCCTCGACGTCCGCGTCTTTGTCGTCATCTTTGGGAATCACCTCAGTGTAGACCAAGGACGAATCGGTTTCTCGTTCGGATGTTTTCTCCTCGCGCCCGGTCACAAGCAGCGGCGTGGTGCGGACGTTCGTATCGGCTTCGCTCCGTGTCGCTGTTTCCGGCAGACGTATGGGGGGGAGCATCTCCACTTCCCGCGACTCGTCGCTCGACGACCGGCCGGTGCGATCTTGCTCTTTCAAGTCAACGACCGCGCTCTCCTTGCCTTTGCTCTCGTCTTCAACCTCGCTTTCCGGCTCGGCCGTTTGCTCTGCAACTCGCGACTCTTCCTCTGCAGCTTTCTCATCCTCTTCTCGCTCAGCTGCGTCCTCTTTCTCGTCGATGGCTGATTCCTCCGCTTCGCCGTCTTCCGCCTGTTCGGAAGTCGATTCGCCATTTTCCGTTTCATCCGCCGCCTCTTCGTCGGTCTTGGTCTCCGCCGCGGCGTCGGTTTTGGTTGGTGCCAGTTCAATGAACTGTCCGTTCACCCAGGCGGTGGCGTTGTCGGGTGGGGTGATCTGGCGCCAATTGTCGCGCGTTTTGCCCGTCGGTTGAACGGTTGTCCCTTGGTCCAGGGTGTGATAGGCGGAGAAGGCCACGCCGGTGCCGGCGCGCACACGCACTCCGTCACCGGTGATCCGATTGTCGTCGGAGACGAAACGGGCGGCCACCCAAGCTTCCGCATCGCCGGGAACCGGGATGCGAAACCAGTCGTTTTGCCGCTCCAACACTTGTACTTTGACGCCGGCCTCAAGCTTGGCGATGACTTCATAAAACAAGCCGGGGCGCGCGCGGACATTCAGCGTTTCCGCAGTGACAGTGCCCCGGCGCGGAAAACCGGGTGCGGAAGTGGTCGGCGCTTCCGCGTCTTCCGCCTGCGCGTCCACGGCGGGAGTGAGCAGGCTGCCGCCCAGCAGCAGCATGAACAATGCACAAACTCCGTATCCTGACGAGGTCTTCATAAACGAGGGGCTCCGATAGTTGGGGATGAACTTGAATGAATGCTTTCTTGCGGCGCGTGTTACTGCTCTACCGTACCATCACTTCCGGTCCTCTGCAAAAGCGAAAACGAAACTTTCCGGATTTTTCACGGAATCAGTTTTTTCCGGAACGCCGCACCGCTATAGTATCCTTGGATTTCCACTACATCGAGGAGGTTTCATGGCCCCTGACAAGCAACGGCAGGTCGAAGACGGCGCGCTTGAATCGGATGCATGCTCCGGCTTGACCGAGGCGAACGCCTCCGAGCGCATTCTTGCCTGGTTGCCGTTCCTCCTGCTATTCTTCGCGTATCCCGTGGCGCTGCTTGTTCCGGTGCGGCTGGGAATTCCGCTGACGTACGAGTGGTCGCTGCCGACATTTTTGGCCGCCTCGGCGTTCTGCATCGCGTCCGTCGGCGGGTTTTTACTCCGTCGACATTGGCCCGCGCGCGGGATTGTGGTTTCGCTTCTGTTCGCCGGTGTGGCGGTTCCCTTGCTGAGCGCGCTTTTCGCCGGGCGTTTCGACGTTCGCAGCATGATTGTTGTGGCCGGCTACATGGGGGTCCCCTTGTACTTTGCCGTTTGCCAGAGACCGCACGCGTTACCCCGTCGGGTTTCGTTGGTGTTAGTGGCTCTATGGGGTGCGCACGTTCTGCATGGACTGTGGCAGGTCGGTGTGGGTTTCTCCGTGGTGGGCGTGACCGGGAACCGCAACTGGATGTCGGCTTTGACCGTGGCATTGGCGCCGTGGGCGGTCGTGGCCGCCCATGACTTTTCAACCCGTCGCGGTCGTGTGCGCTGGCTGACGCCCGCGGTTGTGCTCCTGACCGTGGCGGTTGTTGTGTTCCTGCAATGGCACACGCGCTGTCGGGCGACGGCGGTGGCATTGTTCGCCTACGTCTTGTGGTGGGGGTTCTGGGCTATTCCCCGGCGCTCCCGGCGCGCGATGTTCGCAGCGGCGGTTGGCGGCATTCTGCTGGCCGGCGCATGGCTGACGCGGGACTCCCTGCAGGAGGCTGCGGCACAGGATATCCGACTGCCCTGCTGGCGCGGAACCGTTGCGATGATCGCGGACTCGCCCTGGCTTGGGGTCGGGCCGGGCCAGTATCGCCGAGAGTTTCCCGCCTATCGGAGCGCGGCGCACAAACAGCGGGTGGTGGCTGCGGACATCACGGAGCATCCGCACAATCAATTTCTCCATCTGGCGGCAACTGCTGGCGTGCCGTTCGCAGTTCTCTGGCTCGTCCTGCTGGGCCCCCTAGTCGTCGCTCCCCCCCGGCGCCAGGGCTGGGCGCGCGCCGTGCATTTCATGACCTTCATGCTGGTGGCTCATGCCATGCTGGACAAGCAAATGGTGCAACCGCCGACCGATTTGCTGGCCTGCATCGGCATCGGCTTGCTGTGGCGCCGCCCGCTGAGCGCGCTCTGTGCCGGCAAGCCGGCGCCGGCGGCAGCAGCGGCAGCGGGCCCGCGTTCGTATCTCGGCCGGGCATTGCCCGCGCTGGCCTTGCTTGCCGTCGGTATTGTCTGTCTTCGAATCGACATCCCCGCCGGTGCGGCACGCCGACGGGCGCGCCTGGCGGAGCGGGACGGGGAGTATCGCCGCGCCGCCCGCGAATATGTCCGCGCGGCTCATCTCACCAACAACGCCAGAGACTATCTGCTTGCCGGCACCGTGGCCGCCCAGTACCTTGATCGACCGATGCTGAGCCTGAGGCTGCTTGCCTGGGCGTACGACGAGGAACCCTATATCGGACATTTGCATCGCTATCTGGGGTTGACGCTGGGACGACTCGGTCAGCACGCCAATGCCCTGGGACATTTCGAGCTGGAGGCGCAGCTGTATCCGTTCGACGCCGGCAACCGCCAACTGCTCTACAATGCGCGCATCCACAACGGCATGCTCAAGGGGCTGCCCGGCCTGCAGGAAGCCATTGGCAACCTGCGCTATCAAACGGCGGCCAACAAGCATGGCGAAAAGCGCCTTCGGCGGGCGGCGGCGGCCTGGTGGTCGGCGGTTCAGGCCAATCGGCCGAGGGATGCCGCCCGCATCGCCCACTGGATGCTCGCGCCGCTGGCGGTGGACATGCAGGAACCCGTTTCGCCGGCGGTCTCTCCCCCACCCGCCGGATTCCGTCCCGAAAGGGCCGCCGCCGTCACCCGTCAGGACTTTGCTCTCTGGCGACGATGGGCGGAATCCCCCCCACGGTCTTCAGGCGACACCCCTGTTTTGATTCCGGTCATGCCCGCGGAGTTTCGCTGTCGAAACCAGGCTCTCGCCCAGCTTGCCGCGCGCTCTCTGTCCGCGTTTCCCGCAAGGCAATCCCCCTCTCCCGCCGCCCGCCTCGAAGACACCTTCCTGAAGCACCGCCAACCACCTGCGTTTGACTATGTTCTGAAGTAGCCGTCAAACTGGTCAATTCAAGTCCAAGCGGACATCTATTCAGGCTTTGACCTGGGGGGGCTTCTTTTCTAACGTGTTAGAAATTTTTCCTGCAACAGATTGTGTGGGAATGTAAAACTCGCGCGGGACGCGTTGGAGAGGGCGAGATTCCGTCGAGCCCCGCCGTTGGCGAATGGCGGCGCAGGCCGCCTGCACCGGAAACCCCGTCGCCTTCGGAGGAAACCCGGGGTGCCGGTGGCAAGCACCCCGGCTCGACGGGAGTCTCGCCCTCTCCAGGTGGGACTGCACGAGCCGGCGCGTTGAGAGGGCGAGACTCCGTCGAGCCCCGCCGTTGGCGAATGGCGGCGCGGGTCGCATGCACCGGAAATCCCGTCGCCTTCGGAGGAAACCCGGGGTGCCGGTGGCAAGCACCCCTGCTCGACGGGAGTCTCGCCGTTGGCGAATGGCGGCGCGGGTCGCATGCACCGGAAATCCCGTCGCCTTCGGAGGAAATCCGGGGTGCCGGTACCAAGCCCCCCGGCTCGACGGGAGTTTCGCCCTCTCCATCGTGGGGGCGGGATCACACCGCTCCCCTCCCTCAGAAAGGAATTGCCCGGCTCTGACCTGAGGAAGCGCTTGACTTTTCCGCAGGACTCGGCATACTCATGCCCGATTCGGCTTTTCGCGATGGTTGACAGTTGCAAGCGGAGGTTTTTGCGATGATCAGGATGGACAATGAGTTGACGCCCGAGAGTCTGCAGACGCAGGTCGACAAAGTATTCGCGGTTGCGGGGCCGAAAATTCGCGCCTTGGACGAGCGCTATGGACTCGGCGATCCCACGCCGGTTTTCACAATGGACGGCACGTACACCACGCGCGGCTGGACCGAATGGACGCAGGGGTTTCAGTTCGGCTGTGCGCTGCTGCTGTTCGACGGCACGGGCGACGAGGAATTTCTGCGCCGGGGGCAAGCAGGCACGCTCGAGCGCATGGCCACCCACGTGTCCCATACCGGCGTGCACGACCACGGCTTCAACAACGTCAGCACCTACGGCAATCTGCTGCGCCTGATGAACGAGGCACGGATACCCGAGAACGCTTGGCAGCGGGCGTTTTTGGAGTTGGCACTGAAGGTTTCCGGCGCGGTGCAGGCCGCGCGCTGGACCGAACTGCCCGAGGGGCTTGGGTTCATCCAGTCGTTCAACGGACCGCATTCGCTGTTTGCCGATACGATCCGGTCCTGCCGGTCGCTGGTGGTGGCGCACTCCCTCGGGCAGGTGCTGATGGGCGAGCAGGATGCGAAGATCAACCTGCTCGAGCGGGCGATTCGCCACATGGAGACCACGGCCCGCTACAATGTCTTTTTCGGCGACGGGCGCGATTCCTACGACGTGCGCGGACGCGTCGCCCACGAGTCGATTTTCAACACCCGCAACGGCGTCTACCGCTGTCCAAACTCGCAGCAGGGGTTTTCGCCGTTCACCACATGGACGCGCGGTCTCTCCTGGGTGCTCACCGGCTTGGCCGAGCAGCTCGAATTCATCGAGGAGGTTGACTCATCCGAGTTTGACGGTCTGGTTCCCGAGCTGTTTGCCGACAAACACGCCGCGCTCGAACGGTTTCTCGAGGTGGCCGCGGCCGTGGCCGATTTCCACATCGAAAACACTCCGACCGACGGCATCCCCTATTGGGACACGGGCGCACCGGGGCTGGCGAAGCTGGGCGATTATCTGGATGAACCCGCCAAAATCGACAATCCCTTCGAGCCGGTTGACAGCTCCGCAGCCGCGATCTCCGCACAGGGACTGCTGCGGCTTGGCCGCTACTTGAAGAAGCGCGGGGACACCGACAAAGGCGAGCGCTACCTGCAGGCAGGCTTGACTGCGGTGCGAACGCTGTTCTCCGCGGACTACCTGAGTTCGTCGCCCGAGCATGAAGGGCTGATTCTGCATTCGGTGTATCATCAGCCCAACGGCTGGGACCGCATCCCCGACGGCATGAGCGTGCCGGCCGGCGAATCCACTATGTGGGGCGACTATCACGCCATGGAACTCGCCGTCTACCTCAAGCGCCTGGCAACCGGTGCCCCCCAGTACCGCTTTTTCTGAAGGATGCAGCATGCACCAAGCCGATTTCGACCAGTCCGTCTGCGCCGAGTTGGACGGTTTCGGAGTGGGAGTGGGAGTCGGAGTCGGGATGAAAAACATCCAAAAGCTCCGTGTCCGCAAATCGGGAGAGGCAAGCAAGGGTTCGTCAGTCGGGGTTGGCAAGTCTTTAACTGGCTTATTCCAACTTGGCGCTGATGTCAACCTATTCTCGATTATTTTTAAGCATGAATCAGTCAGTGCTCAAAGGAGGTGTCGCCTGAATCCGCGCATCATCCGTTGAATCAAGGGGTTCGCAGACGGAATTTGCTGAATGCCGCGGAGCCTTCGGTGACGTAGATGGCTAGCGTGTCGCCTTTGTGTTCGTAGATGCGGCCGCACAACATCACCGTGTCATCTGCGAAGATGACCAGTTGGCTTTCGGCGACCGGCGGGCGGCCAGCAGCATGTTGAACTCGCTGGTCTCCGGCTTCAGGAAGACGAAGGGGGCGCGCCACGTGTCCTTCGCGTATCCCTCGCCGGCTTCAAGCGCGAACTGCTCATTGGCGTGCCAGTTGTTGAGGTCCGTGCTGACGGCATGATGCACAACCTGATTTTTCGGCTTCTCCTCTTCGATCGATTGCGGGGCGTATTCGGTGTAGAACATGTGGAAGGTCCCGTTGTGTTCGATCACCGAGCCGGTGAAGACGTACATGTTTTTTCCCGGCACGCGAGGAGCTCGGACGACGTTTTCCTGCTCCGTGAAAACAACAAGAAAGGCATAAAACGCGAAAAGACTTGCGAGTTCAGGAAGGGTATAACCCAATGAATTAGGAGCAGTTGCGAACTGGCGGAGGGGGTGGGATTCGAACCCACGGAGACTTTCGCCTCGGCGGTTTTCAAGACCGCTGCTTTCGTCCACTCAGCCACCCCTCCGGGATGCGGGCGGAAAGACGCACGAAATATAGCACACTCGGCAGGAACAGCATGACAAGGGATGATTTCCGCCGTTTGTCGGACGGGCAACCAATCAAGTCGGGCACTTCATGCTCGGTGCTCAACGTCTCCGTGCTACTCGTCCTTGTTCTTTTCCAATTCAATTCCCAGTTTTTTGCAGTAGCGCTTGAGATGGTCGTCCTTGGGGTACAGCACGATAGCCTGGCGGGTGATTTCCTCCGCCTTTTCCTTCCGTCCCAACTTGAGATGCAAGTCAATATGTTCGCGATACATTTGGACGTTTGCTTTCGGATAGTCCTCGATGATGTTTTCCAGCTCGCGGACCAAGGCTTGGCGCGCCTGCTTCACATGCTTGCTCGTTCCGTAGTCGAACTGGGGAGCCGGAATCCGCTTCAGCTCCTGCAGCAGACGTTTGGCGCCATCCCCGCTCTTTCCTTGCGCATACAAGCGAAGCCCGTCTCCCATCACTCGAGCGGCTTGCTCAAACCGATGCTGAAGCACGAGGTAGTGGGCCAAGTCGGCGTAATTGTTGAGGTCGTTGGGGTTTTCCTTCATGCGCCGGCGGTAGACTTCCTCGGTCATGCCGAAGAGTTCAACCGCGACGGTTCGGGTTTCATCGCCCGGCTTCAGCTCGACGGCGCGACGCACGCGTTCGCGTCCGGGTGCGGAAAACACAACGGTTAGGGTTCCGGGAGGCAGATCGCCCAGCAGCAGCGGCGTTCGTCCGCGCAGTTCGCCATTGACGCGCACATCCGCATTGGAAGGGGTCGAACGGAACCAAACCGATTGCAGATCACGCGGACGAAGCTCCACCCGATAGGTTTGGCCCACGCTCAGCTCATCAGTTTCAAAGCGCTTCCTCCAGTCCTGGTAGCCGGGCAATGCCAGGCGAATCCGCACACTGGAATCTTCCGGAATGGGAATAGACTGCGGCGCGGAACCCAAAATTTGATTCCCGACCCAGACGGTCGCCCCAGCCGGTTCGCTGTCAAAGGTGGCCGTTTTCCGCTTTTCGCACCCCATCGCCGCCAACAGCGCCAAAAGAGAAAATGCAAAGATGCGACACCTTGTTCGACGCAGTTTGCATCCGTCCGCTTGCCGTGCTTTATTATGTTCGACAAATGGAGCGCTGGAAGCGGAAAACGGCGGATTGGTGCGCGATGCGCCATCGCCCGCCCCCGGCATCCGAAGTTTCTGAATCACCCCATCCTTAATAATTGTATTGGAGAAAGACATGTTCAGTCCGTTTGAAGCGTTGATGGTCATTTGTTTCGGCACCGCCTGGCCCGTGTCCATCTGGAAATCCTATACCGCACGACGCAACGAGGGCAAAAGCTTTGGATTTCTGTGCATCATCTTCGGCGGATATCTGAGCGGAGTACTGCACAAAGCTCTGTTTAACCTGGATCCGGTGATCGTACTGTACATCCTCAATGCCGTAATGGTGTTTGCGGATATCTGCATCTATATCCGCAACGACCGGATGATGCTGAATATTGACGTGAATCCGTGATCACCGTCCATCGGAACCGCCGAATTTCCTGGATGACTTGCGTACTGCGTTCCTCCCGGCCGCAGTGACGTTCGGAACGGACAGAAATGCCCGTAGATGCTGATGAGATGCGACCTCAGGCGGCTGAAACCAACCATGCTCTGCGGGCACAACCACCCTTGGCTGTGGACAGTTTAGGCTCTACGGGCAGGGATTGCGCGCACCACAAGCAGACGACTGGTAGTACCGGACACTAGCCTTGCTCCGTCAGCGCCTGCGGCAACTCGCGACGACATCAAGGGCATTGTCGATCCGCCGGCCGATCTCGTCCCAGTTGTGGTCGGCAATGAGATCGCGCTTGACCATCCAGCTTCCACCGGCGGCGGCCACGCCGGGCAGCTCCAGATA
>CAZSBQ010000044.1:0-21057 GCA_964604795.1 uncultured Victivallales bacterium
AACTTGAACGGTTTTTGGCAAACCGCTCAACTTCCCGACCCGGTTCCAGCAGGTTAGCTTTTTTTGAAAAAGCGAACCTACCTGGGGGGTGCAGGGGGAACCACGTTTCCCCTGCCGGGGTGCGGGGCGGAGCCCTGCGTTCTTCAGAGGCGAATTGAGTTCAGAACAGGTTTTCCTCGCGGAAACTGAGGAAGTCTCGGGGGCGTGAGGCGGAGGGAGCGCCGAGGATCACGTGATCGAGCAGCTCGATGCCGATGATCTTGCCGGCCTCCTTGAGACTCTTCGTGGACGCGATGTCGTTGTGGGACGGCGTGGGATCGCCGCTGGGATGATTGTGGCAGACAATCACCCGCGCGCAGTTTTCCCGGATGGCGCGGCGAAACACCTCGCGGGCGTGGACGTGACTGCGGTCGAGCAGGCCGACCGTCACAAGTTCGTCGCGGACCAGGCGGTGCTTCGTGTCGAGCAGGAGAACGTGGAACTCCTCCCGCTCCTTGCCGAGAAACTGACCGCGCATCAGCTCCGCCACCGATGAGGGTGCTTCAAGTTTTGGCCGGCAGTCCGCATCCGGGAAAATCAGCCGCGACGCCAGAGCCAGCGCCGCCTGCACCGTGCAGGCCGACGCGGGACCGAGACCGTCGATTTCGGCCAGCTCCGCGTAGCTCATGCGCGCCAGACGTTTGACGCTGCCTGCCTTCGTCAGCAGACTCCGTGCGGTTTCCAGACTGCGCGGCACGGACAGATTCCGTGCCAGCACCAGCGAGAGAAGCTCCGTATCGCTCAGATACGTCGCCGACTGCTCCGCCAACCGCGCGGCGGGCATCTCCTTGGGGGGAATGGACGGGGGTGAAAAGGTGGACATGGGCATACTCCTTGGCTGTGGGATGGTGCGGAGGCACTTCCGCATGGACTTCCACAGCCATGATGTATGCCTGAAAATCGGCGATTCACACTGCCCGCCCGCCGGGGGAATCTCAAGAGGGCTCAGATATCGAGAACGCCCTCAAATCGCCTCGGCGCACTACTCCCCTGCCTGGCTGTCAGAAGCCTTTCCAGCGAAACAAAGCCCGCCTGAAAGCGAAAAAAAACGAAGCCAAAGTCCAAAAAAAAGGGCGGACAGCCCGAAGGCCGCCCGCCCGGATTTCACCCACAGAGGGACAACAAAGCGATGTCACACTGTGATGATTTATATCTGAAATCTGACGATTTATACTCCGGGCGGCCAGCAATGCCCCGCCGGATGTCCATTCAGATCACTCGGACTTGTCCTCCCCTGGCCTTTTCTGTCTGGACAGGCGAGGCGAGGAGAAGTCAAGGCGAGCCGTCCCGAGCGTCAGTGGGTGGGCGGAGCGACCGGGCTGCAGCTGAGAGCGACAAGATTCCGCCGCTTACGGACCCGCTTGTGCGGTGTGTGGGGAGGGGGAGCTAAAGACCCCCTTGCCCAGATTCGATTTCTTTCCATGCCGCAGAACTACACTCGGTGCCGTCTGCCACTTCGCATGAAGGCATGGATGTTATCCAAGGGTGTTTCCTGGGGCAAATCGCAGCCGGTACTAAGGACGAAGTTGGGGTAGGGCAGCATCTCCTTCAGAAGCACTGACACCTCTTCTTCCACATCCGCGGGGTTGCCATTGAGCAGGCGCCCCGTAGGGTTGATGTTGCCCATCACCACAACGTCCGGCGGAAGAGTGCGAGCGACTTCCGGAAGGTCAACGCCTGCGTCCGGCGAATCCAAACTGACGGCATCTACGCCTGCTTCTGCCATCTTGCTCACAAGGGCCATTGTGTTTCCGCATGTGTGATAGACCGTAGCAACGCCGGTGTACTTGCAACTTTCGATGATGTGGCGAACATACACAGCGGAAAATTCTTCAAACGGCTCCGGGCCGAGCATGGCTGCGCTGGGTTCGAGGATGCAGATGACTTGGGTCCCTGCCGCGATGAGCAGTCGTGCGTATTCCTGTATCCTTTCCGTAGTGAAGCGGCAAAGGGTGTGTAAGTCGTCCTGGTTCAGGACGGTCGCCATTGCAGCTTCATCGGCCCCCATCAGCAAAGCCGCCAGGGAATACGGGCCTGTGACATATGCTCCCTTCAGGATCGACTCCGGGAGAGCGATACACATCAGCTTCATGGTCTCGATATATCCCACAAGCCGTGCATCCAGGGTGATGTTGATTTGCGATGCCCGGTCCAGTTCCTCCATAGAAAATGCTGCCTTCGGGACTGTGGCGGACTCTGCCTGCGGAAAGACTGTAAATCGTCCTAGGGCATTGGCCTCGACGGCCAAATCCATTAAAGGGAAGATGATATCCGGTTCGAATGTCTCCGCAAGGGCTCTTGTCACCCTGAAATGCTCTCCGTAGTTCTGTTGAGCAAGCTTGATCGTGCCTCCAGTCATGTTCACACCGGGGAAACCGACCAGCGGCACGACCAAACGACGCCCATCATTCTGAGCGGCAATCAACTTTTGGTGAAAAGGTTTCTCAAACACGTCCGTCCTCCGTATTTAGGCTTTCCTGTCGAACAAGTGATTCTGCGTTTTCATGGGACTGCAGTCCTTTCGTTTGGGACTATATCCCGAATTTTTTCATTTTTCGCCAGAGGGTTGACGGATCAATGGCGAGCGCTTCGGCGGTTCGCGTTCGGTGTCCGCCGTGTTTTTCAAGGGTGGATTTGATGATTTGTTTCTGCTCGTCGTCGCTCAATCTGCGCAGGTTGAGTACGGAAGCGGCAGGTGGAGCGGCCTTGGGTGTGGGCGCGTCACCCGGCGGTATCTGTCGTACGCGGGGAGGCAGGCACGCCGGGGTGATCTCATCGCCGGAGCACAGCACATAGCTGTGCTCCAGGATATTGCGGAGTTCGCGGATGTTGCCTGGATAGGCGTATTGCATGAGGTAGTTCATTCCCTCCGGGGAGACCCGTCTAACATCGCGGCCCTTTTCGGCGTTGAGCAACTGGATGAAGTGATGCAGAAGGACGGGGATGTCTTCGGCACGCTCGGCCAGGGCGGGGAGCCGGAATTCAATGACGTTCAGACGGTAGTACAAATCGGCGCGAAAGGTTCCGGAGTCCACGAGCTGGTCGAGTTGTTTGTTGGTTGCGGCAATGATCCGGGCCGTGGATTCGACGGATTCGCTTGCGCCCAGCGGTTCGTACTGCTTCTCCTCGAGAACGCGCAAAAGCTTGACCTGCATCGCGGGGGAAACGTCGCCGATTTCGTCCAGCAGAAGGGTGCCCCCCTGGGCCCGCTCAAAACGGCCCGGTTTGTCCTGCTTGGCGTCGGTGAACGCGCCTTTCCTGTACCCGAACAGCTCGGACTCCAGAAGGGTGTCCGGGAGCGCGCCGCAGTTAACCGCGACGAAGGGGCCCTCCCGACGCGGGCTGGCGTTGTGAATGGCTTTGGCCAGCAGTTCCTTGCCGGTGCCGGTGGGGCCGTGGATCAGCACGGTCGTGTCGTTCTGCGCGACTGCCGGAATTCCCGTCAGAATGCGCTGCATCTCATGGTTGCGGGTGACAATATCTCCGGAAGTGTATTTCTCCTGGAGTTCTCGCCGCAGCAGTTCGATCTGCCGGTTGTCTTTCAAGTCGACGACGACTCCGTCGATTTCCCCGTCCCGATTCAGCACGGGTGCGGTGTTTGCGATAATCGGGATTTCCTCTCCCACTGTGTTCACTATCCGGGTGTTGATTCCACGAAGGGTCTGTCCAGTACGCTTGACGCGTTGAATCAGGTTGGACAGTTGATCGTCCTCCCCGCGAAGCACGGTCTGAAACGGTGCGCCAATCGCTTCGGACACATCAATGCCGGTTAATTCCTGAGCCTGAAGATTGAAGCAGCATACGCGACCGTCCGAATGAATGGCGCAAACCGCTTCCGACAAGCAGCGCAGGATTGATTTGTAGACTTCTTCTTCCATGTGCTGAACTCCTTGCATCCGCAATATTGCACTTGCAGGAGTTATTGCAAATGCAATCGTTGCCGGGGGGCGTTCAAAACGCCGCAACAGGTTGAGGGACAGTTGCAAATGCATGTTTTCATAATCTGGCATTCCCCCTGCTTATGGGCAGGACCATCGCACTTGGCGATGCACGACAAGAATCATGCGAAACAGGAGAGAGGAGTATGTCGAAACGGACCGTTGCCGTAGGCGCTGTGACCAAGGGATTTGAATTGAAGGAGAAGCTCCGTGAGCATTTGCTGGAGGAAGGGCACACCGTGCTCGACCTGGGATGCTACGACAGGGAGACGTTCGTTGCGTATCCGTCCGTCGGCGAAGCGGTGGCTCATGCACTGCACACGGGGGATGCGGATTTCGGCGTGGTCGTCTGCAATTTTGGGACGAGTGGCTGCCTCGGCGTCGCAAAGTATCGGGGCGTGTGCGCGTGCAATTGCGAGAGCGTCAAGACGGCGGAGGCTGCACGCAAAGTGAACGGGATGAACGCGCTCTGTTTAGGCGCATCCGTCGTCGAACCGGAATCGGCTTGTGCCATCGTTGACACGTTCGTCAACTCGGAATTTCTCGATCAGGAGGGGGTGTCGGAAGAGATGAAGGAGTTTCGGCGGCAGGCCCGCGAGCAGATTGCTTCGAGCGGGGAGATTCCGGAATCGCGGATTCTGTGCGGGTTCTAAACCGGACCTGTCTGCGTACCCGGCGCTGTTGAGTCACTACCAAGTGCAGCATTGCCTGAATGGCTCGTCGGAGCTCGCGCTCCAGGCTGTTGTGCATCACTCTGTAAACCGAAAGAGGTGAGTTGAAATGCCGAATTCCGAATCGTTGTCTGTCCGCTACATTCTGCAGTGGTTTTCTCCGCGCTGGTTCATCAGCGTGATGGGAACCGGTGCGCTCGCAAACGTCTACCAGTTGCTGTCCGGCAAGGCCTCCGGCCCGCTGCACACGCTGGCAGAGGTGTTTCTTGGTCTGGCTCTGGCGATTTTTGCCGCGTCGGCTGTTCTGATGATTGTGCGTCTTTTCGTTGGCTGGGAGGAAGTGCAGAAAGAGTGGCGGCACGCGAGTCTGATCCAGTTCTATTCAGCGATCTCGATTGCCGCGGCGGTTTGTGCGACGGGGTTGTTTAACATTCCGCTGTCGTATTTGTCGCAACCGGCGGCCCATACCCTTGCCGCGGGATTTTGGTGGGTTGCCTTTGTGGAGGGGGTGTTTTTTCTCTTTTTCACTCCCTACAAGGTAAGCACCGGGCCTCACGCCGAACCACGGCGTGCGCTGGGGTTTTGGTTTCTGTCCCCGGTTGGACTTTTCGTCCTTGTGTTCGCCGGCAATTTCTGGGCGGCGCACATGAGCAATCCGGCCTCGGTGAGGGCGATCCTGTTTGTGAATATTCTGCTTCTGGGCGTGGCGATTCCGCTCACGGGGATTTACTACACGATCATTCTGTTTCGTGCGTTGTTTCACAATTTCCCGCGACGGGATGTGGCACCCAGTTTCATGATCGGCGTGGCGCCGGTCGGCGTGTCGATCATTGCGCTCAACACGCTGGTGCCGGTTTTGAAGAAGAGTGGTCTGGACCTGATCGATCCCGCCCTGTTTGCGGGGCTCGTCCGGTTCGGATCACTGTTCTTCTGGGCATTCGGGATGTGGTGGCTTCTGTATGCGCTATTTGTCATCGCGCTGTATTTTGCCAAGCACCGGGTGCCGGTGACTCTGGGGTACTGGGCATTCATTTTCCCGCCCGCCGCGTATACGATCGCGACCCTGTTGCTTTCCAAGCTGCTGGGTCTGCCAATGCTGAAAACCGTGGCGATGGTACTGGCCGCTGTGTTCAGCGTGTGGTGGGCCGTCAACATGGTGCTGACGGTTCGGGGCATGATCAATAAGTCGATTTTTGATGTCGCTCCGACGTTCAAAGGCGATATCCCCTATCTGTAAAACACGACCCGGGCGGAACCGCCCAAAGGAGGACCCATGGCTGCTCAACGCACCCATATGTCAGGCAACGAGTTCGTCCAGAAACTGCTGGACGGCGAGCGAAACTTCAAAACCATCGTTTTGGAACCGTATTTTTCGCTCGCGCGGCACGAGCGCTTCGAGGAGCTGCAAAACCGGCTGCGCGAGGACGACCTGGAAAACAATCCCGTGATTCTTGAAGGCGCTGACCTGACCGGCCTCGACGCCGACGGCCTGGTTCTGCCGTTTCTCAAGGCCAACGAAGCCTGCTTCAAGCACGCCACCATGATGGAGGCCAGTGTGGAGTCCTCGGAGTTCGAGGCTGTCGATTTCCGCTATGCCAAACTTCCTCAGGCGGATATGCGAACCTGCCACTTCCGGGATGCCGATCTGCGTCAGGCGGACCTGAACCTGGCGACCTTGAACGGATCGCTTCTGTCGGGCGCGGACACGGCGGGTGCCAACCTGCTGTTCACCAACCTGCAGGCCTGCGATATCCAGGGAATACAGAACCTGGGCATGGCCCGGGCGGTGGAAACCGCGAATTTCCAGTTTGTTTCTCTTTCTGATCGGGAGCGAAACATTATTCGCGGCGAACTCTGGGCTCAGCCGGGTAAGAAACAGCGCCTGTTTGGCGGTGCCGGCTGAGCGGCTACCAGCTCCATCTCGAATTGTCGCATGAGGAGGTAAACAATGTGGAATTTCGATGTAACGCTGAGATCAGCGAAGGCGCTGGAGGGCATGGTGGCCTCCGGGCTGGCGGATGCGGTGTCGGTCGGTTTTCCCGCGGATTTCGGGGGTGACGAGGAGCACTGGTCGCCCGAGGCTCTTCTGGGTGCGTCTGTCGCGGGCTGCCTGATGACATCGTTCCGGTATTTTCTGCACCGGTCCAACGGAGACATCCAAAGCTTCAGCAGCCATGCCCGCGCCACGCTGGACAAAACGAAGCAGGGCTTGCGCATCACCAGAGTGGGTGTTGCGGTGGATATCTGGGTCGCGGATTCGGCCCAGGAGGCCGTTGTCCGCAGGGCCGCCGAGAAGGCGCAGCATGCGTGCGCGGTTTCGCATTCGCTGAGCTGTCCCGTCGACGTGGAGTGGATTGTTCATCACGAGCCGCTGTTTTGATTGTGCAATAGTTCCATCCTGAACATTAACCTGAACCCCGAAAGAGCAGGAGACACCAACAATGCCCATCTACGAGTACAAATGCGAGCAGTGCGGAGCGAACTTCGATTTCTTTGCGAAGCGCCTGTCGGAAAAGCCGGAAGCGTGTCCGGAGTGCGGAGCCGAATCGGTCACGAAACAGCTGTCGACCTTCACGGCGAATGTGGAGGACGGGGGAAGCTCTGCCGCAGCTTCCTCATGTCCGACCGGAACCTGTTGTCCTAGTGGCACTTGCTCCCTATAGCCTCTGCCAGAATAAAAACAAGACTGTAAACATCGATTTCCAAGGAGAATTTCATCATGAAACGCGCACTCCATTCCCCGCAATCCTCCCCTCAGTCCGGATTGCTACCGTCTTCCGCATCAAGCATCCGTCCTCAAGCGTGGCTTGCGATTTTCGCAATTGGCCTGGCTCTGTCCGGCGTGTGCGCCGGGCAAGGGGAAGCGGCAGACTTTCCGTTCGAGCTGCCCGCCTACGACCAGTCTGCGGGAGGCTTCCAACTGTACAAATCCGACGACGGCAAGGAACGGCTGACCCTAAGCGGGTCTATCTTCGGACGCTACGCCTACTGGAACTGGTTTGCCGCAGCCGGCGCAGACAACGAATACGACTACGCGTTTCAGCGAACGCGCTTGCAGCTGAGGTACAAAACGCCGCGCTGGAGCGTCTTGGTTGAACCGCAGTACGTCAGCATGTTCGGCGTGCCGGACGACGCCTTCGCCGGCCCCCCGCAGGGCCCCTTCGGTATGGGCGGGCTTTACTATCTGCACAATGACGACGACCAGCCGCAGGATGTCGGCATTCACCAAGCCTACATTCGCCTTCACACGCCCGAGGACGAACTGAGTCTAAAATTGGGACGCTTCGAATACAGCGACGGCATGGAAGTCTTAGATCCCGAAGACGGCAAGCATTTCAACATGCTGAAAACCATCCACCTGGGCGACCGACTGATCAGTTCGTTCGGATGGTCTGCTTTCGGGCGCAGCTTCGACGGCGGTGTGATGGCCTGGGACACGGATTCGTTCAACCTAACAGGCATGCTTTCCTGCCCGACCCAGGGCGGCTGGGAGGAAGATGTCGACGAAACCATCGAGGACATCATCATCGGTGCGGTCACACTGACGGCAAAGAAGGACACTCTACTGCCCGGCATGGAGTTGGCGGGGTTCTACTACAAGTACCAGGATGACCGCCGCGTCAACCAGCGTGTCGACAACACCGGAAACGCCGCCAACAGTGTCGATATCGACATCGACATGATCGGCGGTCACGCCGTCGGCACGTATGACATCGGTCCCGGAGTCGCCGACGTGCTGCTATGGGGCGGCTACCAGTTCGGCGACTGGTACGAACTGGATCAGTCCGCCTGGGCACTGGCTGCAGAGGCGGGATATCAGTTCACCGACGTGTATGCGAAACCCTGGTTCCGGTTGGGATACTACCTGGGGTCGGGCGATGACGACCCGAACGATGGAGACCACGGAACCTTCTTTCAGATGGCGCCCGGAACACGGAAATACAACATGCTGCCCTACTGCGACCTCATGAACATCGAAGACCTGTTCGCGCAGGTCATTACCCATCCGCTCAAGAAACTCATGGTTCGTGCCGACTATCATCTCCTCCGTCTGAACGAGGAAAACGACCGATGGTACATGGGCTCGGGACCTACCCAGAAAGAGGGCGGCATTTTCGGGTACATCGGACGGCCCTCGGGAGGGGACGACGCGCTTTCGCAGGAGATTGACCTGCTGGTCAAATACAAGCTGAACTTCCACTGGAGCCTGTCGGGTTCCTACTGCCACATCTTCGGCGACGATGTCGTCCAAGGGGTCTACGGGAACGATGACGATGCGGACTACTTTTCGGTCTCGGTCGCCTGGACGTTCTAGCGACAAACCCCGGCATGCCGTTCCCCGTGCCGTGGGCACGGGGAGCATGGCTGAAGTCTATCGGACAAGCGTTGCGGCCCGTTCTCGGAATTGAAGTTGCTGGTTCAACCTTCCGACTCCCTAACGCGCCCCTTGTAGTGGCGGAAATCGTCGCCGAAGGTGGCGGCGAGGAGGCGTTCCTCCGGGACGATGAACAACCGGCCCATGGCCACAGCAAAGGCGGCCACGGGCAGCCATCCACATGCGCCGCCCGCAAGTTGCCCCCCCGCCAGGATGAGCACCTTCCCCGCGTACATCGGATTTCGCGTGAACCGGGATGCTGGAAAAGGACGGGCGCTTGTTCCGATTCCGCTTTCTCACCCGCAGCTCAGCTCCAGAGGTCCACAGCGGAGTCCGCCCCGGAGCGTGTCCCGCCATCAGCCGCAGGCGCCTCGACTCCAGCCGCACTGGTTGCACACCGGATCCGGACAGCCGGCTTCCATGTGGTAGTCGGACGCGCCGCATTCCGGACAACGGAACTGCATCCCCCCGCGCCCCCCGCTCATCGGCAGCATGTCGCCCTCCTCCGTGCGCTCCTTCTCGGAAAATATCCACTCACTGTAGATGCGGTCCGCCTCGTCCGCCGGGACCTCTTCCAATTCCGGCTTTTTGAGCAGATTCACCAATTCCCGGCGGTCGTTGTAGCCGATGACCCCGCGGGAAAGAAGGGCGTGCTCCAGGCACAGGCCCACGGCGTGCGACGGCGAGTCGACCCGGTTGGGGCCAAACCCTTCCGCGCGGTCGCCGACCACGGCTTTCAGATCCCGGACGACCCCCGCCCAATCGGGGTCGTCCGCCTGCAGGAAACCCTTGGAGCGATCAATGCCGGACTGCGCGAATTCCGCGGATCGTTCCGTGCCCAGCGGTTTGACACTCTGCCAAATCGCATGCACCAGCTCCACGTATTTGTTCTCCGCCTTCCGGAACAACTTCGGTTCCAGGAGCACGTGCAGCGTGTCCCCTTCCACCGGCCGCTTGATCTCGTAGTGCTCCATGCCCAGCGCGCCCGGCGTGCGCGAAAGCATCTTGTTGGGCAGCTCGACGTGCCGGTACTGAATGCGCGGCGGTTCGCGAGTCGAATGGTCCAGCACCTGGACCTGCTTGCTGCCGTCCCGGTAGATCGTCACCCCCTTGCAGCGTAGCTCCCAGGCGAGGAGAAAGGCGTCGGCGACATCCTGCTCGGTCGCGTCGGCAGGCAGGTTCACCGTCTTGCTCACCGCATTGTCGGTGGCTCTCTGGAATGCGGCCTGCATTTTCACGTGCCATTCCGGGGCGATGTCATGGGCGGTGGGAAATACCCGCCGCACCGCCTCCGGAATCGTGTCCAGTCCGCGCAACGTGCCGCCGTTGCGGCGAATCTCATCCTTCAGGCCGTCGAAGTCCGCGTCCCGCCGCTCGAGGGCGCGCCGCAGCGGCGCGGCCGCCATGTCGACCTGCTCGCCGCCGCGCAGGTGCTTGCGATAGACCACGGCGAAGTAGGGTTCGATGCCGCTGTTGCAACCGGCAACCATGCTGATCGTCCCGGTCGGCGCAATGGTCGTCACCTGCAGATTCCGGGGCCGCGGGTCCCCGCTTTCCTCCGACGGACCGTTCTCAAGGGCCGGACAGGGCCCCTTCTCCCGCGCAAGTTCCACCGACCGCGCCCGCGCCGTGTCGGTGATGCACTGCATGACCTCTTCCGCCAATTCCAGCGCCTCCTCGCTGTCGTACGGGATCTCCAGTTCGCCGAGCATGTCCGCCCAGCCCATGACACCGAGCCCGATGCGCCGATGCTCCCGAACCGTTTCCTCGATTTCGTCGATCGGACCGCGATTCAGATCGTTGCAGTTGTCGAGCAGTTGCGCCGCCAGGCGCGTCGTGCCCCGCAGCTTCTCCCAGTCGACCTCCGGCGCCTCTCCGTCGGTCTTCACATGCCGCGACAGGTTGATCGAGCCGAGGTTGCAGGCGTCGTAGGGGTGCAGCGGCTGTTCGCCGCAGGGGTTGGTTGCGTCGATCGGGCCCTTGGAGGGAAGCGGGTTGTGGCGGTTGATGCTGTCAAGAAAGATCATTCCCGGGTCGCCGGTGTTGCGCGCCAGGCGGCAGATTCGCTGAAACAGCCGGGCGGCATCCAGTTGCATCTGCCCGTTCCTGTCGACGCGCCCGATCCGCTCGTTCTCATAGGTGTCGAACAGATCGTCGCCGTCGATCCGCAAGGAGGCGGGGCGGGGGGACGAACCAACATCCGCGCCGCCGATGTTGCCCTCGATATTCTCGCAGATCGCCCGCAGCGCCTCGGCCGTAAAAGGGGTCCCCGCCGGGTACTCAAGCGTGTAGAACCCCTGCTCGCGCACCGCCCGCAAAAACGTGTCGGTGATCCCGACGGACACATTGAAATTCGCCAGCTTCCCCTCCGTGGTCTTCGCGTGAATGAAATCGACAATGTCCGGATGCGTGATGTTCAGCACCCCCATGTTCGCGCCGCGCCGGTTGCCGGAGTTGATGATCTCCGTCTCCTTGTCGAACTGGCCGATGAACGAAACCGGACCGGACGCAACCCCCTGCGATTTCTTGACGTACATGCCGCGCGGGCGGAGATCGGAAAAATTGTAGCCGGTGCCGCCCCCGTTCTTGTGAATCACCGCCGCGTTGCGGACCTGTTCATAAATGCCGGCCAGATCGTCGGGGACCGGCAGCACGTAGCAGTTGAACAGGCTCGGAACACTCGACGCAACGTTGGACAGAATCCGCCCCCCCGGCAAAAAGTCCAGCGAACCGAGCAGTCGGTAGAAGGCTTCAGTCAGATCGTCAATGCTCGCTTCGTCGGCGCCATAGTCCCGTTCCACCTCGGCCGTCGAACGAGCGACCTTGTAGAGGCGCTCGCCCACAGTCTCGTTCAAGCGCCCCGTATTGTCGCGGTTCAGATAGCGCGACGCCAGCCGACGAATGCCCTCCTCGCCGAGGCGGTGAACCAACTTCTCCTCGTCTACGTAGCCGGGAAGCACCGTCTCATCGGAGCCGCCTTCCGCCGATTGCGTGGGTTTTTCTGACATACCATCCTCCTGTGACTAACCGGGTTCAGAACCTGCGTCGAAACGCGACGAAGTGCGAGACAAACATGGACTATGGACGGGATGGACTCCATGGACGAAAGGGACTATGGACAGGATGGCCCCGCGCGCCGTCCATCCCGTCCGTTGCTCCACAGTTCATAGCCGCCGTCGGCTACGAACCCATGGGCGTAGTCGCCTATCCAGCGCCATCCAGGCGCGTGTTTTGGGCATCGCTCTCAACATGCCACGACCGCGCTGATATGCGAGCAAGTGTCGAAGTCGGTCGCCCCCTCCAGATCTTCCACCTGAATCGGCCGCACGCGGTACCCGGCCGCCTCCAGAAAGGTCACCACTTCGCCCACTGACTGCCCGAGCGCCTCCAGGTAGCTGCGGTGTACCTCGCAGAAAATGGCCGGATGCTGCTTTTCGAGGATGGCGCGCGAGTGGCGGAAGATGAGCAGCTCGCTTCCCTCGGCGTCCAAGCTGAGGAAATCGATGCGCGGCACGTGTTCGGAGCGCAGAAACTCGAGCAACGTGATCGCATCGACTTCGATTTTGTCCGCGTCGTCCGCCGGCGTCACACCGCTGCCGGTGCCGTGCAGGTAAAAGGGGAGGCATCCCGCACGGTCGCTGATCGCCAAGTTGTGCGGAGCCACGTTGGTGATACCGTTCGCCGCCAAGGTCTTCTGCAGGCAGTCGAAGTGTTCCGGGACGGGTTCAAAGGCATGAACGCAACCGGTTGGACCGACGGCGCGTGCGGTTGCCACGGTGGTGACTCCGCAGTGCGCGCCGCCTTCGATGACGATCATACCCGGTGTCAGAACGGACTCGAGAAACTCGATTTCGCCGTTGTGATGCGGGTTCTCGCGGAGCTGATCGCGAAATGCCTGATCGAATGTGAAAGGTTCCATTGCAGTGTCCTCAACTGGTGACAATTCGAAGGCCGGTGATCTTGCCCAGGCGGACGACGTCGTCGACGTAGTCGCCCAGGACCACGGCGAGGTGATGCCCGAAATCCTGCTCCTTTTCGAACACGTCCGCAACGTCGTTGATCTCGATGTCGACGGCGAAACTGCATCCGATGGTGTCCACTCCCGCACTGCCGACGATGGTCCCGCCGGCCACCAGCACGGCATCGCCGTCCGGGTTGAAGCGCGCCAGAGTCACGCGTTGTCCGGTCTCGGCCGTGAAATCGTGCCGAACCGTCGCACCCCATCCGGCTTCGGTGAAGTTGCGCAGCTCGTAGGGCAGGGGCGGTTGATCGAACCCGTTCATTTTCAAGCCCGGGACATCATGGCAGACGCGTAGGACGTTGCGCTCCCGGTCCTCGGCCCACGAATTGCCCATCATGACGGATTTTCCGGACAGATTCATGAGCAGGGAAATGGCCATGAGGACGTTGGTGTCCGCCTCGCAGGCCGACGGGATTCCCATGTCCTTCAGGAGGGTGTGGGCGAGGCAGAACATGACGCGTCGCTCCTCCATGACCTTGGTGGCGCAGATTTCGAAGCACGGAATCGTGAATGCATTGCACTCATACTGCTCGAGCAAGCGTTTGACGGCAATGAAGAACTGAACGGAAGGAACCACATCTTCGCGTGCCATGTGACAGGCGGTCGCGTCCCTGATGAGTTGGTTTGTCAGGTCTTCGACCTCCTGTTCCGCCTCGGGGGGCAAAGTGTCCATGGCGTTTGTCACGCGCGAGGCGGATACGAACGTGGCGTTCACGCCGAGGCGCTGCTGCAGCCCGGCAAGATCGGTGATGCTGCTCACCACGCCGCCGGACGGGAAACTGTTGTCCTGGGTGACGATCATCATCCGCGTCCGCCGAAACGCCTTGCGGACGCGCAGCAATTCGGTGAAGTGGTTGAAGTCCGCGTAGTCCAGGAAAGCGTATCCCTCCAGGCCGCGCGAGCGCAGAGCCGCCACAGTGTCGACTGTGCCGACCCAGCCGATTTGACCGATCGGAGTGCCGTAGCGCGCGGCAATGGCCAGGGAGGGAACTTGCCGCAAGCCGCTGCCGGCAACCAGCACGAGATCCGCATCGTAGATTTCCGGTTCCAGCTTGCGGAGTTCGCTTTCGGGGACCACGAAATCGTCCCTTCGTTCAAGGAAGCATGGCGTCTGCAGGACGACGTGCGCCCCGACATTTTCTCGGAGTTCGGGCAAAAATCGCTCGAACGCCTCGCGGCCTCTTTGCCGGTCAGCTTCGGGGGTGAGATTCTCGCGCTTGCCCGTGCGGCAGGGACCTTCGTAGGCACTGGAATGGACCAGGTTCAGAAATACGGGCTTGACATTGACGGTTTCGTTCGGGGTGACATGCATAGCGCGTCTCCTCATTGGGCGGAGGTTGCGATATCTGCGGGCAACTCGGACAAGGTCCGCTCCGCAACCTTTCGCTGTTTCTCGAAGCGCCTCTTTAGTCGGTCCAGCAACTTCGCTTGCCGTTCGGGCTGTCCGGCGTAGTGGTCGTGCTGGAGGAGTTTTTGCACCCAGTCCAGGTTGGTTTGGACATCCGCGGGAATCCGTTCCCCGTCATGGCGCACCGCGTTGACAGGGCAGACCTCGTGACAGATGCCGCACCGGATACAGGCGTTGTCGTCGATTTCGGCGGCGCGGTTGGTCATTGAGATCGCGTCGGCGGGACATTGCCGGACGCAGAGCTGACAGCCGGCGCACATTGTTTCATTGATCCAGGGCATGGTTTTTCTCCTGTCGTTAGTGGGTTGCGGCTCTCTATTCGGCGGAAAGGGGCTGATTGTTGCGATCCAGGCGGACGACCAGCGGCTTCGCGTCCCTGGCCTCGGCATCCTCGTACCGCCCGTACGACAGCACAAGAACCGGATCGCCCACCTCGCCGAGACGCGCGGCCGGTCCGTTGAGCATGACGGTCCCCGAGGCGGTGGGCGCTTCAATGGCATAGGTCAGGAAACGCCGGCCGTTGTTCAGGTTCAGGACTTGAACCTGCTCACCCGGAAGAATGTCCGCCGCGCACAACAGGGTTCGGTCCAGCGTGACACTGCCCTCGTAGTCCAACTGCTTGCCCGTCAGCACCGCTCCGTGAATCTTCGATTTGAGCATCATTCGCTGCATAGTGATCTCCGTTTTTGCCGCGGAATGGATCATGATCCGTTCTCGGCGGGTTTTCGGAAGCGAAACACGCGCCCGCGAACCACCTTGCCGTCATGGGCGAGGCGGCGGCGGGCATCGCCTGCCCGGCGAAATCCCGCTTGCCGGATTTCGTCGAGGAGACTCTCAGAGGTCAGACCGAACTGCCGTAGGTGCGTGAGGTAGCAGGAGAGGATGCCGCCGGGCACCAAGATGCGGCCGATGTGATTCAACAGGGTCAAACGTTGGCGTTGCTCCGGCATGTAGCCGCCATGCAAGACATCGAACAGCAAAACGAGATCAATCGATTCGTCCGCAATGGGGGCAGCGGGGGCTTCGGCAAGATCGGCGTCGACAACGGTGACATTGTACTGTCGTTCTTCCTGAACCTTTTCCTTGATCGTGGAAAGAGGTCCTTGCTCCTTGTCCACAGCGTAGACCTTGCCGCACGAGCCGGCGACACGGGCGGCTGGCAATGTGTATAGGCCGTTGCGGCAGCCGATGTCGGCGATGCGCTGGCATTTGCGCACGCCGATTCGGCGCAGGAACCCTTCCGCGTGGCGATCAAACCAAACGTCCGCATTCACGGATTGACCTGCAGTGTTGCAAACATGTTTTTTCTTCATTGGATGGCGAGGTTTGATTCGTGCTATCGTTGCCGGATGTCTTCCTCGTGGACTTCCAGGTCGTAGAGCCGGGCCAAGTTGAGGCAGTCACGCCGGAAATCGCCGTAGCATGTGACCCGGTGCCATGAAAACAGGTCCGAGCGATAGTTGTCCAAGATGGCTTGGGCGTTGACTTCCGCAGCCAGTTTCGTTCGACAACCCTTGTCGTCGTTGACGTTTGCCACGGTGCGTCCACTGTGGATGGCGAAGCAGTGTTTTGCGGGGTTGAATTTGGCGGTGGTGACGGGTTGCCCCAGCGGCATGAGGGACTGAACGGAAGCGCCCTTCAGGTCCTCGGCGTGGGAGCGGATGATGTATGGGTTGCGCAATCCGTCCGGGCCGAACACCCGGTTGGTCGCCACGCAGTGCGCGTAGACAATTTGGTTGGACGCAGTGTCGATAACCGGATCGGAGACATAGCCCGGACGCCCTGTCAGATAGCGAAGCATGAGCTGGGTGACTGTGGAATCGGTGTCCGCCTCGCACACCCCGGTGGAGCCCTCGTTGTTGAGCTGAAAGAATCCCATACACGGGTAGGCCGGAAGCTTGCCCGCGTAATAGAGCCCGAGGCAGTCGACCGTGACGGCATCCGCTGCGTGATCCTTCATCGCCGCCTTCAAGGCGAGATACATGCGGGCGGATTTCAGAATTTCGTCCGCGTCTGGTTCGACCATCTTGACCGCATCCGCCATCCAAAGCCGCTGGTACTCTGCGGCCGCGGCGGCGTCCGTCCGGTCGTAGTAGGCGAGAAGCGACTCGGCACCGAGCAACAGGCGTGTCGTCCCGAGCGGCTCGATGCGCTCCCGCTCGTCGGTCATGCCTCCCGCCGTGTCTCGCACGACCAGGATTCGCGCCTCGTGCAGACGGTGCATCACCTCAAACAACCTCACCGCCGACACCACATCGTCGAAGTTCGACGAGGCGACGGTCACGGCGGGCAGGTTCTCGTTGCGAATGGTCGTATGCACGCCCAAAATGCCGCCGGACCCCGCGTACAGATCATCGGCGATGACCACGGGGCGAGCCTTGCGGGCGATAACCTCCCCGATGCCGGTCCACAGCGCGGTCATGTAGACCAAGTAGCCGTCGTATTGCCCCTGTTCTTTCTCGATGAGCGATTCGGCTTCTTCGGTGGTGCGCAGAAGGCTGCCATCGAACTCCATGCCGGGCAGCCGCCGCCGCAGTGCGCCCAGGATTTCGTTGCGTTTGCCCTCGACATCGTAGTTGATGTAGGGCCAGGACGGACGGTCGGGTTGATTGGCGGGGAAAATCACGTGAATGGTGGGTTTTGCATTCACAGCGGGTCCTCTTCTGGCTGGAGTTACTGATTGGCTCGGTCTTCTTCCATGAATTCGAAATTGAGCAGGGTGGCGAGATCGCGAACGCGCTTCCGCAGATCGCCGAGGGTTGCGGCGCGGTGAATACCGTATTCTCCGGGCGAGTAGTGCTTCTGAACCGAAGCGGCCTCGGTGCGCACCACCAGCTTCGTTCGGCACATCATCGCGTCCAGTTCGCGGTAGAGTTCGTGACCGTTCACGGTCATGCCCGTATGCAGACCGATGGTTCGCGCCTGCGGGTAGAGTTTCCAGAGCGTGACCGGTTCGCCAACGGGCCACTCGACCTTCAGGCCGGTGGAAGACCCGGGATCCTGGGTGTCGCGGACGGGGCTTTCGGCGTGGGTGTGAATCGAGTACGAAAGGAGACGCCCGTCTCCGTACGGATTGATCGGCGCGCCGCAGTGAGTGAGAATGTCGACGTTGTTGAACGTGTCCGTCATCAAATCGCCCAGCATGCTGGGCCGTCCGGTCATGAAGTGGCCGAGCATCTGGGTCGCGAGAATGTGCGGATAGTCCTGGCAGACAGCCTGGATGCCGCGCGGTTTGAAACCGCACTCAAGCCCGAGTCCCGGCCAAAAGCGGTCTTTCATGTCATTGCCCGGCGCGATGAACCGCATGTGCGTCGAAACCGCGTTGCAGTTGCGTTCCTCCCGCAGCGCATCCAATGCGAGGTATGCGCGCGCGGTCTTGACGATCTCCGGAAAGGCGGCGGTGACCTCCTCGGCGCCTTCGGCCCATTCCCGGGCAACCCGCTCGGCGTCCGCAGATTCGATGGACCGGCAGGCCTCGAAGAACTCGTCGGGCGAGGCGCTCACGATTTCGAGTCCGAGTGCGTCGAGAAGAGCGGCGCGGAATCTTGCGTTGTGGTCCTCTGGAAAGTGTTTGCGGGTGTCGCCCTGGTAGTCCACCTGTGCAACGTTCGCAAACGGGGTGACCGAGAGGATGCGCGAGTGCTTGAGCTTCCCAAGGGCCGCGACGGTGCCGATCTTTTCGACAAGGTCGGCATACATGGCTTCGGTCACGTCCGGTGCCGCCACGTTTCGCCGGTCCAACTGGGCGGTGATCACGCGCGGTTGCGGCAGCTCGGGCCCGCCGGTCAGAACGCTGTTCTTTTCCTCGCCGGAGGTAAACAGGTTGTAGGGCGCGTTCATGAATTCGAAGAGGTTGTACACCACGATGGTCGGCAACCCGTTCAGCGCCAGAGCGTAATTCCGCACGGACCCGACGGTCAGCACGCCGGCGAGGTTCTCGGACAGGTCTTGAATCTCCTCGGCGACGTTCTCGGCCACTCCGCCGGGCGCGGTCAAATCGCGCACAACGAACTCGATGTCTCCGCAGTCGGCCTCGAGCTTGGCCATAAGCTGCTCGTTGGTCAGCAACGATTCGGGGGCAGCCCCCGGATTGCCGTGCCCCGCCGATGTGAAAACGGTCAGGATGCGAGGTTTTGGCAGACTGTCAGACATCTTGAATTCTTCCTTTGCTGAGATTGGAAAGGCGCGTCGTTACGCGAGTGTGTCTTTGTGCAGCGATTCGTACCCGAGCAGCGTTGCCAAGTCTTCGAACGTCTTGCGATGCGTGCCGTAGAAGGCCACGCGATGGTTGCCGAAGGTGACCCAGTCCAGATTGCGCATCAATGCGTCGGCGTCCGTGTCGATGGCCAGCTTGGTCCGGCAAAGGATGTCCGACCAACCGTTGAACAAGCTGTCCCCAGAGACGGTGTTGCCCTCGAACAGAGCGAGCTTTTTGTCGTGAACACTCCATTTGGCGACGGTCACCGGTTCGTCGTCGGGGAGCTTCACGCGCACGCAGGCGCCGCCGATTTCCTGCTGGTCGACCGGGTATTGGGGCAAGTTGCGAATGACGAACGGAACGCGGCGCTCGTCCCCGTACGGATTCCACGGGCATTCGCAGTGGCCGATGTAGGCCTTGCCGATGTCCGGATCGACGATGTAGTCGCCGTTGAATCCGGTGGACCCGGTCGTCCACAGCCCGAGTTGTTGCGTCAGCAGCGAGTCGAACAGCGTCTCGGACGTCGCTACAACTCCGTCGGTGCAGAATTGCGAAGAAGGCAGGCCCTGCGACGGAATCGGGCCGCCGGGGTAGTTCATGAAGACACCATAACCTTCGGTCGTCACGGCGGTTGCGCCGTATTCGCACATCATATCCCGCATGGCGAGATAGAGGGCGGCCGACTTGCGAATCTCCTGCTCGGTGGTTCCCTTGACTCCCGCAGCCTCGGACATCCAGCGGTCCGTTACCTCGCGGACCTCTCGTTCGACGGCCTGTTTCATGGTCTCAATCAGTTCCGTTTGCGGGCGCACGACGAGTTCCGGTCCGAGATCGGTCAGGTTCGCGAGGTAGTTCTGTTCGTACAGCTCGCGCCCCTCCGCCGCCGTCTGGAAGGGGGTCGGCTCGTACTCGCCGAGTGCCGGTCTGTCCGTAACCGCCAGGATGCGGAGTTTTTTCAATTGTGCCGCTGTCTGCATCAATCGCACCTTCTCCGCGATTCCGTCCAGCCTTGCGGAAAACACCTCTTCCGAGGCGTCGGGAATCACCGGCAGCACTGCCGTCAGGACCGGTTTGCCGACATATCCGTTGAAGGGTTCCTGCCATTGCGCCCAGAGCGGGTGAACGGCCACAACCGGCACGCCTACTTCGAACAATTCGCCGGGCACGGGACCGAAATACAGCACGCCGTCCACGCTCCGACGCTGAGTCGCGAGGTTCGCAAGCGTGTACTCCGGCGTCTCGATTCGGGGGGAACCGAAAAACTCGACATTCGGGCATCGCTCGCGCAATTTCCGCAGAATATCCTCGTTTTTGACAATGGAAGCGTCCGGGTGATGCAGCGGATAGGTCTGCGAACTTCCCGAAAGGTCCGCCATGGTAAATGCCGTGTATATTCTTGCTTTGCGATCCATGATGACCTCCATAAAATGCTTGCGTAAACTTGTCACGACCGAAGAAATACCGCGAACGAAGGGGAATCGCCCCAGTCGCTCGCGGTTTGCGCACGCGGCGAAGGACTATTCGCCGGATTGGGTCTTTTCGAGTTCCTGGATGCGCTCGCGCACACCCTCGAGGGTGTTCTGCAGGTAGTCCGCCTGCTCCTTAAGCATGTCCTGTTCCTGCTGTGCGGACGGACCGGCACCGTACGCGGCGTACGGGGGAGGGTACCCATAGGGGGCTGCCCAGCGACGACCTCCTCGGAAGCCGAGACCCAACCCACGTCCGAATCCTCCGCCTCGACCCCATGCCATGCCGCGTCCCCCGCCGGGAACCGCGTTCATGAATCCGGGAACTCCATAGCCGGCACAGTAGCCGGCCGCACGTCCTGTCATCGGGCCCGTTCCTGCAGGGCCTGTTCCATCTCCACCTGGCATTTCGTACCTCCTTGTGTGTTGTGGTGTCTGTTTTTGGTGTTTCGCGCAGGGCGTGTGCAGGCAATGCCCGCATCAGCTTCTGCTACACCTGCATTCAGACATGCATCTACCGTGCCAGGAACCACGATCAGGCGCTAAACACCTCTCGGCGTGATGCTTGTGTTGACCGTGGCCGTTTACCAACCGGAGCTTTCATTGCATTATGCGCGACTAGGGCTTGACTATGTGACGCATAATGCATTGATGCGCGGTCATGGTGGCGCGTGGGCGGCCTGGATTCGAGATGTGCGCGTGGTCTGGAGCTATCAGCAGAGAATCCTCTGAGTGACAGTGTTCAGGATGTCGCATGTAGTTGGAAGTGAGAAATATACGAGGTGCAAACGAGCGGCGCGGCGGCACGGGAAACCGAAGGCATACGCATCGCAGCTCCGCGATGAGACACTCGTGCGGCACCCGCTGGCAAGAGACTTGCTAGGTAATGTCACCGCCGATTTAATAATGCACCATAGTGGGCGGGATTGAGTGTGCCAATT
>CAZSBQ010000045.1:0-21008 GCA_964604795.1 uncultured Victivallales bacterium
CTTTCAGCCCGAAGGCAATTCGGCACCACTGAATCTTCCGCAAGATCAAGAGTTCTGAGGATCCGTGACCCTCGGACCATGGAACCCCCTATTTCCACTCCCAAGGAATTCGGGTCAGCGGAATAGGCGGTAGTCGATGTCGTACTTGGAGACCTTGTACTGGATCATGCGTTTGGTGATGCCCAGGGATTCCGCGGCTTTCGTCTGGTTGCCCTGGGAGTCTTTGAGGGCTTCGGTGATCAGCTCGATTTCGAAGTTGCGCACGGCGGTGTTGAAGTCGCCGGGATTCTCGTGCTGTTCCGAATAGCGGTTCATCTGAAGGGAGGGGGGCAGGTGGTGGCCGTGGATGACATCGCCGTCGGCCAGGAGGATGGCCCGTTCGATGACGTTCTCCATTTCGCGCACGTTGCCCGGCCAGTGATAGGCGGTCAGCATGTCGATGGCGGGTGTGTCGAGGCGGTGCACGGGCTTGCCCAGTTCGTCGGCCAGGCGCTGGACGAGATGGTCGACCAGCAGCATGATGTCCGCCTTGCCCCGCTCGCGGACCGGCGGGATGTTAATGGGAAAGACGTTAAGGCGATAGAATAGGTCCGAGCGGAAGGCGCCGTCAACGATGCCTGCTTCGAGGTCCCGGTTGGTGGCGGTGACGACTCGGGCGGCGCTGCGCAGCGTGCTGCTGCCGCCCACGCGTTCGAACTCGCGTGTCTGGAGGACTCGGAGCAGCCGAGTCTGGGCGTTCAGGGGCAACTCGCCGATTTCGTCGAGGAAGACCGTTCCGCGTCCGGCCCGCTCGAGCGCGCCCAGGCGCCGTTGGGTTGCGCCGGTGAAAGCGCCTTTTTCATGGCCGAACAGTTCGCTCTCGACCAAGTTTTCCGGGATGGCCCCGCAGTTCAGCTCGACGAAGGGCTGGTCCTTGGCCGCGCTCAGGTTGTGAATCATCTGGGCGATCACGCCTTTGCCCGTGCCGGTTTCGCCCGTCAGGAGAACCGTGGTGCGGGCGTCGGCCACTTTGACGACCAGCTTCTGCACTTGGTTGATCGCTTCGGATTTGCCGACCAGCTTGTTCAGTTCGCCGCCGGGCTGCTTCTCGCGGTGGAAAGTCTCCCACCGGTCCTCGAGGCGCCGACGCTGGACGAACGGCGCGATCAGCCGGGCAATGCGTCCCAGAAACTCCAGCTCCAAGCCGGGATCGTCGACCTGTGCGGACTCCTTGTCCACCGAAAATGTGCCGATCACGCTGCCGCGATAGCTGATCGGGCAGCACAGAAAGCAGCGCTTCGACAAATCCATTCCCTTGCGCAGACCCGAGCGGTCCAGAAAGTCGCCCTCGTCCATCCGCGGCAGAAACGCCGGCTCGCCCGTGGCGAACACCTGACCCGTCACGCCCTCTCCCGCTCGATAGCGCATCTTGTTGTGCTGCCGAGTCGGCACCGTTCGACCCGCGATGTCGGCCTGTACCTCGCTGCCGTCCTCCTTCATCAGTGTGATGACCCCACGCTCCATGCCACAGTCCGCGTCCAGCCACTCAAGAACCTGAGAGAGGGCACCGCCGACGTCGCCGCTGGTGGATGCAAGGTGTTCGGCCACGCGCGCAATCAGGTCCAATTGCGTGTAGGAAAACGACCTGGATGCGGTAGTATTCATGGAGCTGTCCGAGTTGAGTGGAATGGTGTTTAGGCTGACGGGTCTGTTGGTTACGGAAATGTATCACAGGTCACAAAAAATACAATTTGCGGGCATTCTTGTAAGCATTCGTGGATATGGGCATGTCGAGTTTATGCGTCGTAAGTTGCCGTATTACAGAGATATGAGCACTGATTGGCAGAGTTGGCACCGACAATGTTTATGGAGAGAATCTCTCCCCGACATCCCGGGCAATGGGGAGCGCAGCGAAACACCCAAAAAAAGGAGAAAAGGCAATGAAGAGAGGACTCTACAGAAATGGACCCTGGGCGGTCGGGCTGGCCGTTCTGCTGGCGGCGGCGCCCGGCTATGCCGAGGAGTCGGCGGTCACCGCCGAAAACGTGCAGCACAACCTCAACATCGTATGGACCTGTGTTGCGGCCTTCCTGGTGTTTTTCATGCAGGCGGGGTTCGCGATGGTCGAAAGCGGCTTCACGCGGGCGAAGAACACAGTGAACATCATGATGAAGAACCTGATGGACTTCTCGATCGGGACCGTGGCGTTCTTTCTGATCGGCTTCGGTTTGATGTTCGGGGTGTCCAACGGGGTGTTCGGAACCACTCTGTTCGGGCTTAGCGGAGCGGATTGGGCGAGCGGGGACTGGAATTTCACGTTCCTGATTTTCCAGACCGTGTTTGCGGGCACGGCGGCGACCATTGTCTCCGGGGCCATGGCGGAGCGGACCAAGTTCACCGGCTATCTTGCCTACAGTGTGGTGATCTGCGCCGTGATCTATCCGGTTTTCGGGTCGTGGGCGTGGGGCGGCCTGCTGGACGGTGGCGGCTGGTTGGAGGCGCTTGGCTTCTGCGACTTCGCCGGATCGACCGTGGTTCATTCGGTGGGCGGCTGGCTGGCCCTGGCGGGTGCCGTCGTGCTGGGTCCGCGCATCGGCAAATACGGTCCGAACCGTCAGGTCAACGCCTTGCCCGGTCACAACATCGCGCTTGGCGCGCTTGGCGTGTTCATCCTGTGGTTCGGCTGGTTCGGCTTCAATCCGGGCAGCACGACGCTGGGTGACGGGCACATCGGGCGGATTGCGGTCACCACCAATCTGGCGGCGGCGGGCGGCGCGATCGCCGCGCTGCTCACGGCCTGGATCACCACGGGCAAGCCCGACGGATCGATGACGCTGAACGGGGCTCTCGCCGGCCTGGTGGCGATCACGGCGGGCTGCGCCACGGTCACCGGCGGCGGCGCTTTGCTGATTGGCCTGCTCGGTGGTGTTCTGGTGGTGCTCAGCATCCTGTTCATCGACCGCGTTCTGCATGTGGACGATCCAGTCGGTGCGATCAGCGTGCACGGGGTCTGCGGTGCCTGGGGCACGCTGGCGTGCGGGCTGTTCAACATTGACGGCGGTCTGTTCTACGGTGGCGGCCTCGATTTGCTCGGCATCCAGGTGATCGGTGTGGTTGCAGCCTTTGTCTGGGCGTTCGGATTGGGCTTTGCCCTGTTCTGGACCGTCAGTAAAACCATCGGACTGCGGGTCAGTCCGGAAGAGGAGCTGCGCGGGCTGGACATCGACGAGCATGGCATGGAAGCTTATAGTGGTTTTCAGATATTCAGTGCCCAGTAACGCGGTCGGAGGCGCCGCCGGGCGCGCTTGTTTCCGGCGGCGCTCAAGCTCCCAAACAGTACTGCAATCCCGACGAGAATCTTAACCAACGGAGAATTATCATGAAACTGATCATCGCCTACGTGCAGCCCGAACGGCTGCCCGCCGTCAAGCAGTCGCTCTATGAGCGAGGCGTCTTCAAAATGTCGGTCACCAACGCCCTCGGCTGCGGTCAGCAGAAGGGGTACCACGAATCCTACCGGGGCGTCGACATCGAAGTCAATCTGCTCAAGAAGGTGCGCATCGAAATCGGCGTGAACGACGATTTTGTCGAAGCCGTCATCGAGGGCGTCATCAGCGGCGCCAGAACCGGCAATATCGGCGACGGCAAAATATTCGTCGCCGAACTTGCCGAGTGCATCCGCATCCGAACCGGCGAGGAGGGGCACGACGCCATCGGCTGACCTGGTCCGCCGCGGCGGGCCGTGATGCTGTCCCCGCAAACGTGATGCTCTGCAAGACTTCCCCCAACGGCCTGCGCTGCCGGGGGAAGTTTTTTTTTCGGAGTATTCGGGAGACCGACACGGGGCGCGGAGGCCGCGCCCTCTACTTGGTAGGGGCCGGCGCCTCGACGGCACGTGGGGGGGACGCGTCCCCTTCGAGGGGACACCCGGGGTTCCAGTGTCGGCGACCTCGGCTCGACGGAGTCTCGCCCTCTCATCGGGGGGGGGCGCGATCATGCCGCCCCACTCAGAAGGGAATTGCCCTGAGTTCTTTCCCTCGGACTGTTGCGGGCGCTTGCGGAGTCGTTATATTGAATCGTGAATAACCGAGCGCGACGAGCATCGCGGGGTTCTTCCCGCCGCGTTGAAGCTACGCGGTTCTGCCGGGGCGAGGCGTTTGCGGCCGGTGGCGGTGCCGCATGCTCCGAGCTGTCAATGGGCCGGGGCTGTGCCTCGGAGAGATATCGGAAACAAGCAGGAGTTTTCATGTCGTTGTTTTTCACGGCTGTCGGTGCACTTTGCGCCATTTGCGGCGTGCTGGCCTCGTTGCTGGTGCTGGCGGACCGCTTTGTCAACGACTACGGCGAATGTCGCATCCGCATCAACGGCGGCGACCGCGAGCTGAAGGTCACCGGCGGGGAGACCTTGCTGGGCACCCTGGGGGGGGAAAGTCTGTTCATTCCTTCGGCCTGCGGCGGGCGGGGCAGTTGCGGACTGTGCAAACTCAAGGTTCACAGTGGCGCTCCGCCGCTGCTGCCCACCGAGGAACCGCATCTTAACGCGGAGGAAGTCACCGACAACGTCCGTCTGTCGTGCCAGATCAAGGTGCGCGAGGACATGGACATAGAGATTCCGCCGGAGCTGTTTTCGATCCGTGAATATCGCGCAACGGCGGCATCCATTGAGGACTTGACCCATGACATCAAGCGGCTGCGGCTGGAACTCATCGATCCGGAAACCATCGAGTTCACGCCCGGTCAATACATTCAGCTGCAGGCGCCGGTATACGCCAAGAATCCCGAACCTGTGTACCGCGCGTATTCGGTCTCCTCGGACGCGCGCGACACCCGGCATGTGGAGCTGATCATCCGGCGGGTGCCCGAGGGTATCTGCACCACGTGGGTGTTCGACCACCTGTCCGAGGGAGACGACGTTTTGTTCAACGGCCCCTACGGCGACTTTTGTCTTCAGGAATCGGAAAGCGACATGGTGTTTGTCGCGGGCGGCAGCGGTATGGCCCCCTTCCTGAGCATTCTGGCGGACATGAAGCATCGCGGCATCCAGCGCAATTGCACCTACTTTTTCGGGGCTGTGACCAAGCGGGACCTGTTTTGCCTGGAGGCCATGCGCCAATTCGAGCAGGATCTGCCCAATTTCACCTTTGTGCCCTGCCTGAGTCAACCGTCCGATGAGGACGACTGGGAGGGCGAAACCGGGCTGGTGACCGAGGTTCTGAACCGGCATTTCCCGGATTTGTCCGAGCACGAGGGCTATCTGTGTGGCTCGCCCGGCATGATCGACGCCGCCATCGCGGTCATGACGCAAAACGGATTGCCCGACGAAAGCATTTTCTATGACAAGTTCGCCTGAGCCAATTGCACTTGAAGAAACCTGATGACCGGAGGTCCCTCATGAAACAGAATCCGTCGGAATCGGCAGTTCGGGAGCGAATGGCGCCCGGCGCCCTCACGTTGGATGGATTCCTGGGATCGGATGAGCGGCCGCTTGACGACATCATCTCCGCGGACATGGACGTGCTGGCCGACGCCGGTGTGTCGCGCGAGGCCATCGCCGACCTCCTCGACGAGATTCACGAGGCCGCGGACGCCAACCAGGAAGCGCCGGCAACCCTGTATGACGGGACGGTCACAGCGCAGGCCACCGAAGTGCGCGGGCGCATTCCCTGTCCTTTCGGCGACGGACATCTGGCCCACAAGGCGGTCATCGACATCCGGACGAGCGGCTGCGAACTGCGCATAACTCCACTGAGCATTCACATGCTGCGCGAGCACGGCTTCCTGCAGGGCAGAGGCGCCGAATTTCGGCTCGACCCGGAGTCGTTGCTGGAGCTGTATCGCCGGGTTCGGACCGGATAAGCACCGGGGATGCCGAAGATGCTGATGAAGCGCGAGATGGTATCCGTCGGCATCCGAGAATCACCCGTAGGAGTAGAACGATGGAAATTATCGCCCTGTCCGCCCACGCAGGCGGAAAAAAGATCGAGACGAACGTGGACAATCACATCGTCCGCACCGACCTGCTTGAGAGTTCCGGCGGCGAGGGTAGCGCGCCGGAGCCGCTGGACATGCTCTTTGTCGCCCTTGCATCCTGCTCCGCCAACTACGCAGTCGAGTTCTGCAAAGCAAGAGAAATCGATACCGCCGGGTTGGCAGTGCGCGTTGCGGCGAAAAAAACCGAGAAGAGCGGATTGTTCGACGATGTCAGCGTCCAGCTTGAGTTGCCAGATGATTTCCCGGACAAATACCGCAAGGCCATTGTTCGAGCGACTGAAAAATGCTCGGTCAAGAAGCACATGCAGGCACAAATCAGTGTCCGTACTCAGGCGGATTGAGGTTGACGGAATGAGTCAACCCCTGTTAGGGAACCGGAAAATGCCAATTTGCCATCACGTATCCCGGCTTTGGGCATCTTTGACCGCGCATCTATTGCCTTGGCGGAAATGCGCGCTACATTTACAGCTGTTGCTAATGAATGAGAATAATGCGTCTTCAGGACCGGGTGCAATTCCCGACCGGCGGTGACAGCCCGCGAGTTCCGAAACGGAACTGACCTGGTGAGATTCCGGGGCCGACAGTGACAGTCTGGATGGGAGAAGACGGCCACGCCTGCCTCGCTTCTCCCTCCGGTACCTGCGGACGCTCGCACTGCGAGGTGTAGATGTGCTCAATTCCGTGCACGAGCTGGTTCAGGCGATAGCCGCCGGCGAGATGGTGGTGGTAACCGACGATGAAAACCGCGAGAACGAAGGCGACCTGATCATGGCCGCCGACGCGGTCACCCCGGAGGCGGTGAATTTTATGGCCCGCTTCGGACGCGGACTGATCTGCGTGCCCATCACCGAAGAGCGCCGTCGGGTGTTGCAGCTGACCGACATGGCACGCCCCGAAGATCCCTACCACACCGCCTTCACCGTCAGTGTCGATGCGCGCGAGGGCATCACCACCGGCATTTCCGCGCACGACCGGGCACGGACGGTTCGCCTGCTCGCCGACTCTGACGTCGGCCCCGAATCCTTCATCACTCCCGGCCATGTCTTTCCGTTGGTCGCGCGTTCCGGAGGCGTGCTGATGCGTGCCGGTCACACCGAGGCGGCCGTGGATTTGGCGCGTCTGGCCGGGCGTGCGCCCGCCGCAGTGATCTGCGAGATCATGAACGAGGACGGCACCATGGCTCGGGTGCCTGATTTGCGTCGTTTCGCCGAGGTGCACGGACTGAAGTTTGGCACCATCGCCGACCTGATTGCCCGACGCACCGAGGAGGAAACCCTGGTCGTCGGGGTGCGCGACATCCGTCTGCCCACCCAGTTCGGCACGTTCCAGCTGCATTGCTATGTGTCCAAAACCGATGGGCAGGAACATTTGGCCCTGGTTAAGGGCGACGTGGAAAACCGCGAAAACGTCCTGGTTCGAGTTCACAGCGAGTGTCTGACCGGGGACGTGTTTCACTCTGCGCGCTGCGACTGCGGCGAGCAGCTGCACGCCGCAATGGAGATGATCGCGCGGGAGGGGGCCGGCGTTTTGGTGTATATGCGGCAGGAGGGCCGCGGAATCGGGTTGGTCAACAAGTTGCATGCCTACCACCTGCAGGACGGTGGCCTGGACACTGTCGACGCCAATGTGAAACTCGGCTTCGCCCCCGATCTGCGCGAATACGGCCTGGGAGCGCAAATCCTGCGCGAGCTCGGGGTGCGCAGTATCCGCCTGCTCACCAACAACCCGAAGAAAATTATCGGCCTGCAGGGCTATGGGCTTGAAATTGTCGAGCGCGTGCCCATTGTCATGACTGCGGGGGAGCACAATCGAATCTACCTGGATACCAAGAAAGCGAAACTGGGGCACATGCTGTAGTCCCTGAATCCGAGAACGGAGAAGGAACCATGAACAACATGACAATCGCCGCAACCTACGAAGGCAAACTGATTGCCGACGGCCTGCGCATCGGACTGGTGTGCAGTCGATTCAACGAATTTTTCGTGTCCAAGCTTCTGGAGGGTGCCGTCGATTCCCTGGTGCGCCACGGCTGTCGGAGCGAAGACATCGAGTCGGCCTGGGTGCCGGGATCGTTCGAGATTCCGCTGGGATGCCGAAAAATGGTCGATTCCGGGCGCTACGACGCGGTCATCGCACTGGGTGTGGTCATCCAGGGAGCGACGGCTCATGCCCAATACATCAACGCCGAAGTGGCCAAGGGACTGGCGACCCTGTCGAACGCATCCGGAATCCCTGTGGTCTACGGCGTGGTGACCACCGAGACCATTGAGCAGGCCATCGAACGCAGCGGCACCAAAGCGGGAAACCGCGGCGCCGACGCCGCACGAACAGCCATCGAAATGGCCAACCTACTGCGCGTCATCCCGGAGGCGAAATCCTCATGAGCGCCGCCGAACCCAACGCAAACTCCGACGCCTTCCTTCGACAGCGCCGATTCGGGCGCGAGTGCGCTCTGCAATTCCTCTACCAGGTCGATCAGCGACGGGACTGGGATATTGCCGACGACGACCTGAACGCGTTCTGGCGCCAGGTAGAGGACCAGGAGGACGCACCCTTCGGAAATGACCTCAATCGCGCACGAAAGTTCGCGGAAAAACTCGTCCGTCTTTACCATGAACACGGTGAGGATATCGATGAGGGCCTTCAGCAGTGCGCCAGCAACTGGACCCTCGAGCGCATGGCCGCCATCGACCGGAACATTCTGCGCGTGGCCGCGATCGAAATCCGCTTTCTGGAAAATATTCCGCCAAATGCCACCATCAACGAAGCCGTCGAGATCGCCAAGCGCTATGGCGACCGGGACTCCGCCGCCTTCATTAACGGCATCCTCGACCGCTTCGCGCAAAACTCGAGGCAACAATGAAATCCGTTTTCGGCGCCTTCAAAAGCGGCCTGCAGAAGACCAAGACCAAGCTGGTCCGCAACATTCAAACCGCCTTCAGCGATGTCGAAGCCTGGAGCGAGGAAACCTACGAGGACCTCGAAGCCGCGTTGATCGCCGCGGACATCGGCGTGGAAACCAGCGTACGAATCGTCGAGGATGTCCGCACTCAATATGAGCGCGGCCAAATTCAGACCGCCGCCGATATCCTCGCCGTCGCCGAGAAAGACCTCGAACAGCAACTCAAGGCCGAGGAAGAGCCGCCCGTTCGGAGCGCCGACACCGGCCCGACCGTGTTTCTGATTGTCGGCGTCAACGGCAGCGGCAAAACCACCACCACCGCCAAACTCGCGCACCGCTTCAAGGAGGACGGCAATCAGGTCGTGCTCGCGGCTACGGACACCTTCCGGGCCGCCGGTGTGGAGCAGCTGAAGATCTGGGGCGAACGCGTGGGCTGCCCCGTTGTCGCAGGACATCAGGGCGGCGACGCCGCGGCGGTGGCCTACGATGCGGTTGTCGCCGCTCAAAACCGCCAGGCGGACATGCTCCTGGTCGACACCGCCGGGCGTCAGCACACAAGCCGCGAACTCATGGAGGAGCTGGCCAAAGTGCGCCGAATCATCGCCAAAGCCTGCCCCGGCGCTCCCCACGAAGTGTGGCTCACCGTGGATGCCTCAACCGGCGGCAACGCACTGCTCCAGGCCCGTGAATTCGGACGCATCTGCGAATTGACCGGCCTGATCCTGACCAAGCTGGACGGCACCGGCAAAGGCGGCGTGGTCATCCCCATCCGCAAGGAACTCAAGCTTCCCATCCGCTATGTCGGGCTCGGCGAACAGATGGATGACCTGCAGCCCTTTGACGTGGAAGCATTTTCCCATGCTCTCTTCGAATAGATGCGGCTGATCCGCAGCATGTGCGCGCGCGGCATTGAAAAACAAACATTCCGGATATCTTTCACTTGAACAAGGGGATCGCCCGGGCGAATGCTCGCTTCATTCATTTCGCCTGTCAGGCCATGCCGCCATTTTCCCGGTGGTAGTATGGTCTACCCTCCCCGGTCTCACCAATCTCCCTGCGGAAAACAAAACGGGTTCTTGACACGGAGGCCGCCGTAATCCTGAGTGTCGTTCAGGTCTTCGCTGTAGATGACCCGTGCACCCGCGTGACGCGCCGCCGCCAGGATGAGGCCGTCCCAAAACGACAACTGCCAGCGCTCCATCTCGTCAATGCCTGACTCCAGCAAGATTACAGTGTTTTCGACTACACGCCATGCCGCGTAGTCCTTTGCCGCGGCTCTCGCCTCCGCTGCCTGCACCCCTTTGCGTTGCAGATTGACATAGAATTCCTGGAGAACCTGAACGCTTATGGACGGCCATCGGTCGGCCTTCCACAAACTGGTCACCAGGTCTTTGGCTGTCCGGTGTTTGTCGCCCGCGTCGCTGTCGTGGGCGTAAACCAGGATGTTTGTATCGACAAAGCATTTACCGGGCATGGCTGTCCTCCCGCGTCAAAGGCTTGTCGCCCAGCTCAAACCCGCGATCGAGCCGCCGGAGAGCCCGCCGGCACGCCGCCCTCTGCCTGTCCTCTGCCGCGACAGCCTCATCCAACACCTTGGCGATCCACCGAGAAGTCGATACGTGATCGTCAACGGCCCGATGCCGAACCCGCTGCAGTAGCTCTTCGTCCATTCGAATTGTCACGTTTCTAGTCATTGCTCAACTCCGCTTGTTTTCTGCACACATACACTATAGCACGAGATGCGTGCACGGGCAAAAAAAGCGGAAGCTTTGGCGGGATGATTAAGACGCAGGAAAACAGAAGGACCGCCGATGCGGGGTGTCTTAGCTTCAGAACTCTTGTTTCCATCACGCATCCCGGATTTGGACATCTTTGCACGCGCGGTTGGCCAAGTTCGCGCGGTTGACGGCGTATCCTGCACGGTTACCTATTCCGGTGCAATTGGTTCTGCGCGTACGGCACCTATATCTGTATTTACACGTATCTGCATTGCAACGGCCTCTTGACATCCCTATGAATTGGAGTAGAGTCCAACATGACAAACCATAAACAGGAGTATACTCCAAATGATCGATGTGTTGCGAGACATCCATTTCCGATTGGCCGAGGACGTATCGAAATACGCCACGCACCGATTTCTGTTCGACGAGTTCGACCTGGGCCCCCGCCTGGTGGGGCTGGTCGGGCAGCGCGGTGTTGGTAAGACAACGCTGTTGCTGCAACTGCTCCGGGAGAAACTCGCTTCACCCAGCGACGCCTTCTATGTGTCCGCAGATCACATCTACTTCAGCAAGACGGGGCTCTTCGATTTTGTGCGGGAGGTATACGAGACGGACGGCATCTGCCGATTCTTCATCGACGAAGTGCACAAGTACCGCGGGTGGGCGCAGGAGCTTAAGAACATCTACGACTCGTTCCCTGATGTCCGCGTCGTATTCTCCGGCAGCTCCAGCCTCAATCTTGTGCGGGGAACGTACGATCTCTCCCGGCGTGCGCTCCTGTTCCGGCTACCCGGACTTTCGTTTCGAGAGTATCTTCGTTTTCGGCTGGGGACGTACTATGCCCCGCTTTCCCTGAGCGATATTCTGAGCGGCCATGACGGTCTCCGCGAAATCGCCGGGATCCGGGGGCTGCGCGGACACTTCAGAGACTACCGTACATACGGTTACTACCCGTTTGCTATCGGGGAACCGGAGCATTTTTTCTCCCGTATCCAGGTCGTGATCGACAAGACGATATACGAAGACATCGCCAATTTCTACAATCTGAAGACAGAGAACCTGCATTACTTCAAGAAGCTTCTGTACTACCTGGCCACAATTCCACCGGGCGAACTGAATGTCCACAGCTTGGGACGGAATCTCGGCGTTGATGACAAGACGGTGTGGAAGTACTTGCAGATGGTGATGGAAACGGGGCTCTGCCGGGGCTTGCTGTCCGCAAAAAAGGGCGGGGCTATGCTGCGGAAACCTGAAAAGCTTTTTCTTGACAACCCTTCGCTGTATCATGCCGTCTGCCATGAATTGGGGCAGGCACCCGACGCCGGGACGAACCGTGAGTTGTTCTTCCTGAACTCCGCCGAGAGCGCTGGACTACCCGTTGCATACGGTGACGACATCGGTGATTTCCGGATCGACGACAAGGTGTTCGAAGTGGGGGGACGCGGGAAGGACCGAAGCCAGATCAAGAGCGCCGAGGAAAACGGGTACATCGTGAAGGACGACATCCTGACGGGTGCCGGTCGGACCATTCCTTTGTACCATTTCGGATTTTTGTACTGAAACCGCGTCCGTAAGGGTGCAGTTCTTTCTCAGTACGACTGCGATGCAGGCAGCCGGCTTGTTTACCACGGAGACACGGAGAACCGAGAACGGGTGGATGGTGGAGAAGCAAGTTCAGCCTTCGTGCATTCTCAGATTGGGGTGGGGCATTCGGTGTGACCCCAACCCTCTCCCATAGAAAAAAACCGTACATCCAGATTGACGATCGTCATGTTGGATGTACGGTTGCAAGGCGGCGTGGTCATCCCCATCCGCAAGGGGATTCTTGCGCGCGCGGTTGGGCTAATTCGCGCGGTGGACGGCGTGTCCTTCACGATTCAGCGCGGCGAAACTCTGGGGCTTGTCGGCGAATCGGGGTGCGGGAGGACGACTCTCGAGCGCACGCTGTTGCGGCTGGAAGCCCACCGGCGGCAGCGTCGTCATCAACGGCCGGGACCTGTGTCGATATTCCGCGCGCGAATTGCGGTGATGTATCCGGGCAAGTTAAGGACGCGAGGTATTGCCCTGTACACTCTTGCATTACTCGCCGGGCGAACTATGCTCTCTACTCTCACCCGCTGATACTACTCATCAGAAATAGAGATACAATGTCAAAGATAAGCCAAGCCGAACAAATCGTCTTAAGCGAACTCGCCCGGTGCGTGGCCGAGATCGCGGCACTGCCGGAGCAGGAAGAAAAACGCGAGGCGGTTCGCGCGCTGAACCGGCTCGAGCCGGTGCCGCCGCGAATCTATTGCTTTCCCGAAGCGGGCTGGCTCGACCTGGTACCGCCCGAGCAACTGCTCTGTATCGATCCTGTGTTCCGCGGCTGGGAAACACGATTGCGCATGGCCATCCTGACGCACGAATTCCTCGACGACGATCAGCCCATCGACGCGGTCTTCAACGTCGGCTGGCATGGCTGGTTCGACGGTTGCGGACTCGATGTGGGCGTGGCCGCCACTGGGAATGAACAACAGCAAATCTATTACCTGCACCCGTATTCCAACCTCAACCTGGTCTGCCAGTCCGACCATGGCGCGGTCCACTACGAGCCGTCGTTGAAGGAACGCTCGGACATCGACAAACTGCGAACTCCGCAATTGCACGTCGACCATGACGAGTCCGACCGCCGGCTCGAACTCGCCCACGACCTGTTCGACGGCATCCTCCAGGTCCGTCGTCGCGGACACTGGTGGCAGACCATCGGCGGCGTCTGCCAGACTGCGGTCCTTCTGCGCGGCATGGACACGCTGATGCTGGACATTATC
The DNA here is from genome assembly GCA_964604795.1 of uncultured Victivallales bacterium. Classification (GTDB taxonomy): domain Bacteria; phylum Verrucomicrobiota; class Lentisphaeria; order Oligosphaerales; family CAZSBQ01; genus CAZSBQ01. Next base: position 13,404 of record CAZSBQ010000045.1, read on the forward strand.
GACGATCCCAAGTGGGTTCATGAATACATCGCGCGACTCGCCGCAGACCATCACGCGGCACTGGATCAGCTTGAAGACGGTGGATACCTCAGTTTCAACAACGGCTGCGAATGGATTCACACCGGCGGTATCGGCTGTTCCGACGAACTGCCGCAAGCCGACGCCGACCCCGCTCGGGTATCTTGTCGCGATATCTGGGGCGGGGTGGAGTCGCAGGATCTGGTCGGCATCTCCCCGAGCATGTTCGAAGAACTGTTCCTGCCGCACCTGCTGCCCATCGTGGAACGCTTTGGACTAGGCAGCTACGGTTGTTGCGAACCGCTGCACGACTGGGTGACGGCGCTGCGCACCATCCGCAACCTTCGCCGTATTTCGATCTCGCCCTGGGCGGATGTCGTCAAGGCTGCTGAAGCCATCGGCTCGGACTACGTTTTTTCGCGAAAACCGTCCCCCAGCCCGCTATCGACCCATGCCGTGGACGAAGACGCGATCTTCAAGGAACTGGTTGAAACCTTCGAGATCACTCGTGCCAACGACTGCCGAGCCGAAATCATGATGAAAGACATCCAGACCATCCAGTGCGAACCCGAACGTCTAAAACGCTGGGTGCGACTGGCCAAGACAGCGCGGGAACGAATCTATGATTGAGAAACTCGTTGAAGTGGAGATGCAGATGGAAAAGGCACGAGAACTGGAGAACCTTTGAGACAGGCGAATCGTGACACTCGCAGTTGACTTTGTCCCTTACAGCCAAGCGACCCTGCCCCTCCATCAGTGGACGGAATCACGTTTCATGTGCGGACAGAAAAAGACCGCCCCGTCGGCGGCCGGGGCGGTTCAATTTTAGCCGGGAGACACTCGCCACCCGCGAAGAGGGCGATTGCACGCCCCCCCCGTCCCCCTCGGAGCGATCCTCGGCACCCGTTTAGGACAAGGCAGTTCCGCCAACTTTCACGTTGGCAGTTGTTTTGACGCGCAACCACGTTATAGTACGGGATTTTGATGAATGCCGGTCAGAGCGCCGGGCAATAAATACATGACCAGTCGGTTCGTTCGGACGAGCCGGCTCATTCCCGTGCGCAGCCTCGCCTCGGGAGCGGGCCGGCAGCCGACCGCAAAGCTGCACTAGGCTAAGGAGAAAGACGTGGCGAAAGTAACGGTAAACGCTCTCTTGGACGCTGGAGTTCATTTCGGACACCAAAAGCGACGCTGGAACCCGAAGATGAAACCATACATCTACGGCGTCCGCAACGGCATCACGATTTTTGATCTCACCATCACCATGCGGCAGCTCGCGGAAGCGTGCCGTTTTTTGCGCGACACGGCGGCCGAAGGCGGAGAGATTCTCTTCGTCGGCGCCAAGCGACAGGCGCAGGAGACCATGCGGGAGCTGGCCGACCAGACCGGCATGCACGTGATGTGCGACCGCTGGCTCGGGGGCACCCTCACCAATCACCAGGTGGTCCGGCGACGCATTGAATACCTCAAGAAGCTACGCGCCATGGAGGAGGACGGTTCCTTCGCGAACATGCCCAAGAAGGAAGTGGCCTCCATGCGCCGCGAAAAGGAAAAGCTCGAACGCACGCTTGGGGGGATCGTCAACATGCACGACATGCCCGCCGCCATGGTCGTGGTCGATATTCTTCACGAAGCCATTGCCGTGGCCGAGGCCAACCGACTGGGCATTCCGGTTGTGGCCCTGGTGGATTCGAATTGCGATCCGGACTTGGTGGAACACGTCATTCCGGGCAACGATGACGCCCTCAAATCGATCCGCGTGATCATGAGCGCGGTACAGGCGGCCGTCGAAGCCGGCAACATGGTTCAGGGCAAGGAAGTCCACCCAACAATGCCCGCCGCCCAGGAGAGTGAGGCCGAAGCCGAAGAGGGCAGCGGCGCGACAACGCCGGAACCAACGGCCGTCGAATCGACCGAAGAACAAACGCAGAAAGCCGAATAAACATCCAAGCCGGCAAGGACAAGCAACGATGCCACAGATTACAGCAGCAATGGTTAAAGAGCTCCGCGACCAAAGTGGCGCGGGAATGATGGACTGCAAGAAGGCTCTCCAGGAAGTCGGCGGCGACATGGAGAGCGCCATGGAGGCTCTCCGCAAGCGCGGAATCGCCAAAGCGGCGAAGAAAGCCAGCCGCGCCACCAACCAGGGAACCATCGCGGTCAAAATCGGCAACAACGCGGCCGCGATCGCCGAAGTGAGCTGCGAGACCGACTTTGTCGCGCGCAACGAAGTCTTCCAGGAGTTTGTCGACGGCCTGCTCGGTCGCACAGTCGAAAGCCAAACCGGGGACGGCGATGTGACCGAGGCCGTCCGCGAAGCCGAGGACGGGAAGCTGTCCGACCTGGTCGGAAAAATCGGCGAAAACATGATCATCGCCCGCGTTGAGCGCTGGGAAAGCGACGGTTTGTTCGGGTCCTACATTCACATGGGCGGCAAGATCGGCGTTCTGGTCGAAGTGCACGGCGAGGCCGACGCCGAGTTTCTCAAGGACATCTGCATGCACATCGCCGCTTTTCGCCCCCGGTACATCACCCCCGACGACATCCCCGCGGAAGTCATCGCGAAGGAACGGGAGATCGCCGCCGCGCAGGTGGAGGGAAAACCCGCCAACATCATCGAGAAGATTGTCGACGGCAAAATGGGCAAATGGTACAGTGAAACTTGTCTGACCCGCCAGCCGTGGCTGCGGGACGACAAAACCTGCCTGGCCAAGGCGGCCCCCAATCTGACGGTCGACCGATTCGCGCGTTGGGAGGTCGGCGAGGTGGCCGCCGCCGAAGCAGAGCAAGGCGACGAGCAACAGTAGTAGTGTGAGCACGGGAATGCGGCTTCGCTCGTGCCGCTGCGGGCACCCCGTGATACGCGCCGAACACTGCCGTTCGGTCAACGGAGACTGATGTGGATACAGAGGAGTCCTTTCGCAGAGTTTTACTGAAGGTCAGTGGTGAAGCTCTGCGCAGCGTCGACGATTGTCTTGATGCCGAAGCGGTGCATACTCTGGCCGAGCAGCTGAAGCAACTCGTCACGACGGGAACTCAAACCAGTTTGGTGTTGGGCGGCGGCAACCTGTTTCGCGGCTTGGGCGCCAGCGAAGACGGCATGGAGCGAAATATTGCCGACCATATCGGCATGCTCGCAACAGTCATGAACGCTTTGGCCGTCAAGGAGATTCTGCTTCGGCTCGACGTGGTCTCGCACGTGCTCACGCCCTTCGGCATCCCCGGCGTGACGAGGACGTTCAATCATGCCGTGGCCGATGCCGAGCTGAATGCGGGCGAGGTGGTCATTTTCGCGGGCGGAACGGGGCATCCGTTTTTCACCACGGACACAGCGGCCGCCCTGCGGGCCTGTGAAATCCGAGCCGACGCCGTTCTCAAGGCGACAAAGGTCGACGGCGTATTCACTGCGGACCCGCATGTCGACGCCGATGCAAAGCGGTACCGAACCCTGTCCTATGAAGATGCCCTGCACAACCGCCTCGGGGTGATGGACAGCACGGCATTTTCACTCTGTCGAGACAACAAAATCCCGATCGTGGTGTTCAATTTTTTCCGGGAAAACGGAGTCGCCCGGGTAGTTCGCGGCGACCGCTCCACGGCCACCTATGTCGGAGCATGCGAAACCCGGCTTGCAAATCGCGCCGACAGTTGCTAGTGTACTGGCTCGACCAACGGCGGAGTCCGTCGAACCGAGTGATCGAAGGCGCAAGAAACAGAACGCAGCAAAAAAGAGGCATCACAATGGCAGCCTTGAACGCAGACAACCTTGTTCCCGAAACCGAGAAGAAAATGGATGCTGCGGTTGAGGCCATGAAGCAGGGGTTCGCCGCCATCCGCACCGGCAAGGCTTCTCCGTCCCTGGTCGAGAACATCTCCGTTGACTACTACGGTACAGCCACGCGGCTGCGGGACATCGCCGGCATCACCGCCCCCGAGCCCCGCATGCTGGTGGTCCAGCCGTGGGACCAGTCCGCCGTTAAAAGCATCGAAAAAGCCATCCAGGCATCGCAAATCGGCATTAGTCCGGTCAGCGACGGACGGGTCATCCGTTTGCCCATCCCGGAACTCAGCGAGGAGCGCCGCGCTGAATTGGCCAAAATGGTCCGCACGCGCGGCGAAGACGCCCGCGTGGAAATCCGCAACGCGCGGCGCGAGGCCAACGATGCGGCCAAAGCCATGGAGAAGAAGTCCGAAATCACCGAGGACGACTTGCGCGTCATGACCAAGCAAATTCAGGAAATAACCGACAGTCACGTGAACGAGATCGACACCCTCGTGGAAGCAAAGGAAAAGGAATTGATGGAAGTATAGCAGCGATACCGTACTGGACAGCGCCCGGATATCATCTATAGTACCCGCCTCTGGGTGATGCGTGTGCGTCCGCCGAGAGGATGCAACAATGTATCGGCGCGGTAGCCAAGTGGTAAGGCAGAGGTCTGCAAAACCTTTATCACCGGTTCGAATCCGGTCCGCGCCTCCATCTCCATACTAGTCAAAACGATGCGGAACAACCCTGTGGAACGGGGTCCTCACAATACCATCTCTCCGTCTTTCCTGAACCCTTTTCTATGGCCAAAGCAAAACGAAAATCCAGTCCCGCCAAAGGCGCGGCGGTGGAAGCGCCGCCCCCCCCCCCCGCCGATGACCCGATGAGTAAGTGTGTCGCTCTTTGCCAGGAGCAACGCTGGCGCGAAGCGCTCGTTCTGTTCATGAGCATGTGCGACAAAGCCGAGCGCGAAAACAATCAACCCATGGTCGAAGGCCTCTCGGCCGGACGTCAAAAAGTCGAGTATTCATTGCGTCGACAAATGGCGGCCGCGCTGATCAAAGGCTCCCGACAACTACTTGCAGAGGAGTATCTCCTGGATGTTGGGTAATAACGAACCCATCAAAGGGGTAAATCTTTCGAATGCATTCAATGAAATGCTGAAGGATTTGCCCTGGAAGAACCTGAAGGCCATAGTGCAGGCGAATTCTCAACTGCACAAGCGGTGTACCGCCGGTGGCCACCGCATAGACCCGAAACAGCGTAAACGCATCGAGAAGGCGGCCCTGCAGGAAGCGGGGAAAAGCGAGTTCGCCCCGGCCTTCACCAACCCGTTTTTCGCCGCCTGGTATCCGTTGCAGGGCGACGTGCATCAAGAGCTGGAAGACTACTTCCATTCCAATGAGTACGAGACGTTCCGCGACGAGAACGATATCGAGGAGCATCGCTACGTTTTGCCCCAGGAGAAGTTCGACGAGTTCTTCTCGGTTCAGCACTTGCCGTGCTGGCGTTTGCTGCTTTGCTTCAGCCCTCTCGAATTCACCGAGGAACAAGCCAAAACCATTCTGGAGGGCAAAGGGGAAAACCAGGAGTTGCTCGACCGCATACAGCAGCTCGATGGTGAACTGGCCGAGGCGCGGAAGCAGGTGACCGACCAGGAAACCGACCGCACTCAAGCCCGCAAGGAGGCGGACAAAGCCGCCGCTGCCGCGCAGATGCTGCGGCAGGAGAAAAAGGAGCTGACCGCTGAGGTTCGCCAACTGCGCAACCAGTTTGAGACATCCCAGACGGAAAATAAAAAGCTGCGCGCCGAGCTGGCCGAAAAGGAGCAAACGCTGGCGGCCAGCACGGCCAACGTCGCTCAGCAGCGTGACCGCGACATCGCCCGAATCAAAAAAGAGCTGGCCGATCACCAGGAAGAGCTGGAGCTGTGGAAGAGTCGTTACGAGGAACAGCGAGTCGAAGCCAAACGCCTTCAGGAGACTCTCAACCAGGCGCAAACAACACTGCGGGAGCGAGACGCCTCAATCAAGGCGCTCCAGCAGTCCCTGGAGCAGCAAAACAGCTTCGCCGACCTCATCCTGCATCGGATTGACTGGCCGAACATGGCGCGCCAGATGAAGCTCACGCCCGCTCTGCGGCGGCAGTTCAACAACCTCATCCGGAAGCTCGACTACGAGGCGGACAACACGCTCACCATCGAAGGGCAGCTGACCGACTTCTGGAACCGCATGGTGGTGCGCGAGCAGGAACTTGTCCAGAGCATTTCGGCCAGCGACAACGCCGAAGTTGTCGAGGGCAGTGTGGAAAATTTCTGGGGCGAGCTCACCGATGAATTCGAGGATGTCAAAATCAGCCTGGAAGCCCGCGCCATTCTGCTGAAGCTGCTGCAGGACATTTTTTACCAGACCCTTCAGATGGAGGACCTTGAGAAGCCTCGAATCCCCGCCGGCAAAAAATAGGCGGGGTCTTCGTGCTTCCTCGTTGTTTTTTTTGCGGGGGGAAGGAAGAGGGAAATATGAGAGCGAGCCGGACAGGAGGGGATGCCTGTGGCACTCTCGTGGACACAGGAATAATCGGAGCAGACCGGCAGTTCCAGTTGCATCCCTGCAAACAACCAGTATAGTACAGTCTTTCGCGGGGCGATTAGCTCAGTTGGTTAGAGCGCTTGCTCGACACGCAAGAGGTCACAGGTTCGAATCCCGTATCGCCCACCATTCATCCTCGCCCTGCCTCCATGGTGCAGGGCGTTTTTATTGGTGGATGGCGGCTGCCCCGACAAAACTTGCTTCCGCCCATTGCTCTTCGGCGTCCGAACATTGATGGGCGGAAGAAGTTTCCCGCCCTGTTTCCCTCAATGAGGTCGGGCGGCTTCAACTGGCGTGGAGCGCGAAGGCGATGGTGCGCGCGACAGGACTCGAACCTGTGACCTCTACCGTGTGAAGGTAGCGTTCTAGCCGACTGAACTACGCGCGCGGTCGATTGAGAGCCGAGAACAAGGGGAATATAGGTGGTTTCGCGAAAGGGTCAAGGCGTTGACTCAGTATTTTTGAGCGAGGTGGAGTTCCGACGAATACAGCATCATTGAAATTACGGTTTGAGTTGCTACATTCCCCGTTATCTTTGTTTGATTTGTATTGGCGCCGATGCCGGGCGCAGGCGATGAGCCACTCCGGCTTCGGACTTCGTTTTTAAATGACAACTGCGGATGTGCCCGTGCACGGGAACCGGCAAACAACCTTGAAGCGGCCGGTCTCCGTATCGGGGATTGCGTTGCACACCGGCGAGCGCATCCACATGCGGGTGCTGCCCGCCGAAGCGGACCGCGGCATCGTGTTTTGTCGAACCGACCTGCCGGGCCAACCGAAAGTGCGGGCATCGCTGGACCATGTGACCGACACTCGGCGCGCCACAACCCTATGCGACCGACGCACACAGGTTCACACCACCGAGCATTTGCTGGCGGCGCTATTCGCTCTCGGCTTCGACAATGCGGAAATTCAGATAGACGGTGCGGAACCTCCCGTGGCCGACGGCAGCGCTGCAGAGTTCACCGAAGCACTGCGCAAAGCCGAAACGCGAACGCAGGTCGCCAAACGAAAGACGCTCAAAATTTCCGACCCGGTGGTTTTCGAGACCGGCGAAAGCATATTGATCGGTTTGCCCCAGGCAGGGGAATTTCGCGTGTCCTGCACGGTGCGCTACAACCAAAGTCCCCTGGACTGTCAGTATTTGTCCCTGTCTGTGACCTCGGAAACGTTTTCCCAGGACTTGGCGCATGCCCGAACGTTTTGCAAGTATGAAGAGATTGAAGCCCTGAT
>CAZSBQ010000046.1:0-20648 GCA_964604795.1 uncultured Victivallales bacterium
CTGGCATGGCGCTTCCGCGAACTCTGCGACCATCACAGCGTGCGCCCCGTCTTCTACCACCTCGGGCAGAAAAGTCTGCCCCTCATCCTTGAACTGGGCTTATCCCTGCTCAAACTAGGCGAGGAGGGCTACGTGCCACTCTCCAAGTTCGGCTTGGAGGGGGGCAAACGCAGGTCCCTGCGGCATGAGGTCAGCCGCGCGGAAAAGGGCGGATGCCGGTTCGAGCTGGTGCCCGCCGGCGCCGTCCCGGACCTGCTGCCCCAATTCAAAACCATCTCCGACGCCTGGCTTTCGGCCCGCAATGCCAAGGAAAAAGGCTTCTCCCTCGGATTCTTCGACGAAACCTATCTGCGCCGCTTCCCCGCCGCCATCATCCGCATCAATGACACGCCCGTCGCCTTCACCAATGTCCTGGCCGGCGCGGACAAAACCGAACTATCCGTGGATATGATGCGCTATTTGCCGGAGTGTCCGCCGGGGATGATGACCTACCTTTTCACCCAGCTGATGCTTTGGGGAAAAGAGCAGGGGTTCGAGTGGTTCAACCTGGGCAATGCGCCGCTGTCCGGCTTCGAGGACCGCCAGCCCTCCTCGCTGTGGAATCGCGTCGGAGGTTATGTGTATCTCCACGGCGACCACTTCTACAATTTCGTGGGCCTGCGCCAGTTCAAGGAAAAGTTCGACCCCGAGTGGAGGCCGAAATACCTGGCTTCAAAGGGCGGTCTGGCGCTGCCGCGGGTTCTGAAGGACGTGGTGTCACTGATCCGGCTGTGACTCCGCCGCCGGGGTTTGCTCACGCGACAGCCGCCGAAAGCAGGGGATGGTCGCCAGGTAGCAGACGGCGGCAAGCGCAACCAGCATCCGGAAGCCGAAGTGGATGGCGAACAGCGTGGCAAGCGTGGCTCCGGTCACGGACAGGCAGCCGTTGATCGCCCAAGCCCACGGGATGAGACGGGGAACCCGGTCGCTGACCTGCTGCAGCCCCAGAGGAAAGGGGATACCCATCAAAAACGCCAGCGGCCCCAGCATGGCCAGCCCAAGCGCGATGCGCCCCCCGTCCGGCCAGCTCATGAACGACTCGAACAGAAACGGCGATCCGGCAACCAGTATCGCCGCAGTCAACAGCAGTGCCGCAATGCCGACCGGCTGCGCCCGCCGCGCCAAACTATGCAAATGATCGGCCGCCAAGCTGCCGATCCCCGAAAAAAACAGAAACGAGGTGAGCACCACCGCCACCGCATAGACCGGGTAATGCAGAAAGCGCATCAGGTTCTGAATGAACGCGATCTCCAAAAGCATGAATCCCAGACCCAACAGACCAAAGTAGAGAATCACCGGCAGACGATACCCCCGCACCGAAGACCCCGAGCGCCCCGAAAACACAACCAGCGGAAGAAGGATGAGCACCGCCCCGACCACAACGCTTTGCGCAACGGTCGCCAGCAACGCCAGGTAACCCCACTCCACGAACGGAACCCATTGCCGACCCATCCCCCGCACAAGCTTGGGCAGCGACTTCCACTTGAAGAAGCGGAAAAAGTACGGGCTGTCGTCCGTGGGCGGGCGCACATGGTAGAGAAAATCGTCATAAAAGCGCGCCCGCCGCTCTCTCTCCAGAATAGCCTGAGCGGAATTGAAATAGACCGGTTCGTCAAACCGCGTGTACTTGTTTACCTGCTCGCGCCTCAGGCCGGGCGAATGACAGAGGTCAAAATTGCGGTCCTCGCAGAATGCCGCCGCGGCATCCACCTGCTGCTGATCCAGCGGTTGGCGGCTGAGCACCAGCGTCGCGGTATTCCAGGAGCGAATCCACAGCAGGTGCTCTGCGGGGTTCGCAATGCCCGCCTTTTCCGCGCCCTCCACGAGGGTGGCGAACATCTTGACGGCGTCGCGCGGCGGCGTTTTTAGCCAACGGGTCACCGCCAGCATGCCGTCGTCGGTGAGGTGCTCCAGATAGGTTTCGACGGCCTCGACGGTGTACAAGTAGGACTCGCTGAGCGCGTGCACGCCGGCCGAGGACGAGCTGAACGAGTCGAGCAGGGCGATTTGAATCAGGTCCACGCGCTCCTGCGGACGGCCTTCGAGCCAGCCGCGCCCGTCGGCGATCACCGGACGGACATCGTCGCGACTGTACAAATGCCCCGAAAACTCGCCGAACTGCTCCTCGATCAGCTCGAAAACATTCGGCTCGATCTCGCAGGCAATGACCTCCGGCGAACCATTGCGCAATGCCGTCAGCACCCCCGTCCCCCCGCCTGCGCCGACCACAAAAACCCGCGGTGACTCCAGAAGACGGTAGGGCAGTGCCGCGGTTACATAGTCCAGATAGGCCACGGACTGGAAATCGCCGTCGAAGCGGTTGATCATCGATGCGCCGCCCGCGTCGAAGTACAGGCCGATCTGCTCCGGCAGCGGTCCGAGTTCACTCATCGGATAGTTGGAAATCTGTCCGGGCGTTTCGCGCAGGTGCTCGGAGCGCACCGCGTGGAGTTCGGAAATGGGACTGTGGGCCCGCGCCGCCAGCTGCGCCCCGGGCAGGTCCAAGGCATAGGACAAACCCTTGTATTCGGAAATGGACGGCGGCGTCTGCGCGCTCCAAACGGCCAGCCCCGCGGCGCCGACCGCACTCAAAATTGCTGCTCTCGGAAAGCGCCGACCGGGCAGCGCCACCAGCAGAACCGCCACCAGCGACAGTACCCCGAGCACCGCCACCAAGTGCTGCGGCGCGGCCAAATACATCCCCGCCGTGATGGTCAGCGCCCCCAGTCCGGAACCGCCCATGTTGAGGAAATAGACCACCCCGACATGTCCCGGACGCATCAGAAACGCCGCGGTGATGCAGGCCGAAATCAAAAAAAACGGCACGGCGAGAAGCACGTACAACAGAAGCAAATACCACCATTGAGCCGGCTCGGACACCAGGCGAAAGGTCTCGAAGGGAATGTGCTGGCTCACCACATGGGACAGGGGGATCGACAGAGAAAGCAGCACCGCACCCCAGACAAACAGCCGGGGCGCCCACCGCCGAACACGCTCGCCGAACAGCGACAGCAGCGTCCCCGCCGCGCCGAACCCCAGCATCGCAAGGCTGATCATCATATAGGCGAAGTGGTGCCACTGGGCAATCGCAAACACACGCATCAGCACCAGCTCGTACGCGATCCCCACACCGCTTACAAGAGCCAGGGCCGGCGCCAAATTGCGGAGTTCGCACTTGCTCATTGCTTGAAATCCTACTGTTTCGAGCCCGTCAGCGGCACAAAGCGAACAGGCATTTTCGGCCGCTTGATGACATCCCCGTCCTCCTTCGTCACCAGCATCAGCTTCTGAACTTGGGTCACCGGTCCCACCGGGATGACCATCCGTCCGCCGGGCTTCAGCTGCTCGATCAGCGGCGGGGGAATGTGGCTGGCCGCCGCCGTCACGATGATCGCATCGAAGGGAGCGTGCTCCTCCCAGCCGAAATACCCGTTCCCGGCCTTGCTCACAACCTCATCGTAGCCGGCGGACTCCAAGTGCTCCGCCGCGCTCTCGGCCAGCTCCGGAATGATTTCCATCGTGTAGACCTTGTCGACAATTTCCGCCAGCACCGCTGCCTGGTAGCCGGAACCCGTCCCGATCTCCAGAACCGTGTCGCTCTTGTCCAACTCAAGCAACTCGGTCATGTAGGCCACGATGTAAGGCTGGGAAATCGTCTGTCCGTGCCCGATGGGCAAAGGCCGGTCGCGGTACGCGCGGCGCTTCTGCCCCTCCGACACGAACTCGTGCCGGGGAACCGACCCCATCGCCGCCAGCACCTTTTCATCTTCGATATCGCGCCGCACAAGCTGCTGCCTCACCATTTTTCTGCGCTGCTCGGCATACCCATCCGCCCCCGCACCGGGAATCGCAAGAAATACCGATGCCGCCGCAAGGGCGGCAAAAAACCACTTGCTCAAAATAACCGCGTGTTCGTTGCACTGCATAGCGTTCTCTCCTGCGTTCGTATAAATTCAGCCTGAAGAAAAAGTCATGGGACCGTCCTCAATTTTACTGTAGCAGGGATGTAAAGTATTGACAAGGATCAAACCATGATGGCCAGGACAAATCCGTTCTGGGGGGGCGGCGTGCCCTATGTCCACAGAACTTCAGAACTATGTCCACAGAATTTGGTTGGATTGCTTACGTACTGCGGCCACCTGCCTGTCGCGATGCGACGCAGACAGGTCCTGGGTGCGGAGAACTTCACAACAGGCAGGGATGCCCGTTGATACTAAAGCCATTGCGAACTCAACTGACCGGATCCAACCAAATTCTGCGGATATAGTACTCGGTGCCCGCCGTCCGTCCGCGATGACAGTTGCCCATCACATTAAACCCCAAAGAGCTCCAGAAGGACTTGTGAATCATGACATCACCTCAAGCATATTGGCCGTTTCTCAAGAGTTACAGTGGCGAACATCTTCGTCGTATCGCGTTGCCTCTTGGGGGCATCGGCACTGGGAGCATATCGCTCGGCGGTCGCGGCGACCTGCGCGCCTGGGAAATCATGAATACCCCGGCAAAAGGATACACTCCAGCCTTGCCCGAGCTCAAAAACCTCGGGTCATTCTTTGCCATTTCCACGCGGCATGAGGGCAACCGCGTCAGCCGCTGCCTGGAAGGTCCGATTGACACCAGCGAATACGAAGGCCCGGAAGGCTGTAAAACACCGAACTCAGGCTTCCCGCGGTTCCGAGAAGCAAGATTTCAAGCAGGGTATCCACTCGGAGTCGTCAAGTTTACAGACGATGCCGTCCCGTTGCAGGTCGAACTCCGGGCGATGAACCCGATGATTCCGGGCGACAGTGCGGCCAGTTCGTTGCCGTGCGCCATGCTCACGTTTCACATGAACAATCCCACGGACAGCGCGGTGGAAACGAGCATCTGCGGAACCATGCTCAACCCCATCGGGTGCGATGGCAGGCAGAAGAAGCGGGCCTGGGGCAGCCGCATCCAGCATCTGGGCTGGGACCACAATCGGAACAAGGAGGTCGACTCCACTCACGGTACGCGATTGCATCTGGTCTCGGACAGTGAGGACATGACAAACGAGGCCTACGGCGACATGTGCGTCACCGCAACCGGTGGAGACTCGGCCGGCACTCGCACCGCCTGGGCACAGTTGGGCTGGGGCGACAGCATACTTGATTTCTGGGACGAATTTTCCACGACGGGCACGGTTACCGGGCGCGAGGGGGATGGTCCGTTCAAATTGCTGTCTTCAATCGCCCGGAAATGTGTGCTGAAACCGGGCGGGACTGCTGAGCTGCACTTTCTGATTACCTGGCGTTTTCCCAATCGCAAAGGCTGGTCCGAAACGGTTGTCGGCAACCATTACGCCGAGCGTTTTTCCAATGCGATTGCCGTCTCGGATTATGTTCTTGAACAATGGGACAATCTGGCCGGAAGGACCCTCGACTTTGTCCGTGCTTTCTGCAACTCGCCGTTGCCGGACGTGGTGAAGGAGGCGGCACTGTTCAATGCCGGCACGCTGCGAACCCAGACGTGTTTCCGGATCCCGGACGGCCATTTCTTCGGTTGGGAAGGGTGCCATGACGAGGTCGGCTCATGCCCCGGTTCCTGTACCCATGTCTGGAACTACGAACAGACGTCCGCCCATCTGTTCGCCGATCTCAGCCGCAGCATGCGGGACGTGGAATTCGGATATGCCACTAACGACGAGGGCAAAATGCGGTTCCGCGCCCTCTTGCCGTTGTCGCGGAACAGTGAGCAGGGGGGCCAGGCAGCAGCCGACGGACAGATGGGCTGCATCATGAAGATGTGCCGGGACTGGAAGCTGTCAGGCGATAATGAGTTTCTGCTGAAGCACTGGCCGAAAGTGCGGGCGGCACTGGCGTTTGCATGGGCGCCCGGCGGCTGGGACGCCGACCATGATGGTGTTATGGAAGGGTGTCAGCACAACACCATGGACGTCGATTACTACGGTCCGAACCCCCAGATGCAGGGCTGGTACCTGGGGGCCCTGAAGGCAGCCGTGCGAATGGCTGAATATGTCGCCGAAACCGGAAAGGATCCTGAAGCGGCCGAGTTTGCCAAAACCTGTGAGCAGTTGTTTCGCCACGGCAGTGAATGGACCGACCGCGAACTGTTCAACGGCGAGTATTACGAGCACAAAATTCAGGTGCCCGACGAAATCCACCCCAACACCACGAACAACGGCGGGCTGGACGCCGACGGCAAGCCGATACTGCAACTCGGCAAGGGATGCCTGATCGATCAGTTGGTGGGGCAGTACATGGCGCATGTCTGCGGTCTTGGATACATCCTGAACCCCGACCATGTCACAACCACTCTCAAATCAATAATGAAGTACAACCTGAAGCAGGGTTTCTATGATCACTTCAATCATCTGCGCAATTATGCGCTCGGCGACGAGACGGCCGTTTTGATGGCCTCATATCCCCGCGGCGACCGCCCGGCACGCCCGTTTCCCTACTACAATGAAGTGATGACCGGATTTGAACACACGCTGGCCGCACATCTCATGTATGAAGGACTCACAAAGGAGGGGATCAATCTGGCCGAACACATTCGGGCGCGGTACGACGGCAAAAAACGCAACCCCTTCGACGAAGCCGAGTGCGGTCATCACTACGCCCGCGCGATGGCGGCCTGGACAGAGTTGCTCGCGCTTTGCGGGTTTCACTATGACGGCGTGACAGCCACGCTTACCTTGTCGGAACAACCACGGCCGATGTTCTTCGCATTCGGCGCCGGATGGGGAACTTGGAAAACGGAGAACAGGAATGGTGCGCCGACCGCACTGATCACTATTTACGAAGGCCGGATCGAGGTCAAGCGTGTTCTGATTTGCCGCAACGAAGTTCGGGACAAGGTTGAATTCAGCATACGCAAAATTGGTTGAGTTCAACCAGCTGTGTTTGCGCCTGCATCAAGTTCAACGGGCATCCCTGCCTGTTGCGAGGTCCGCTGCAGCCTAGACCTGCCTGCCGGGGAGCTTTTGGTCCCTTTTTTTCGCAATACATTCGAAACAATGGGGTTCGCATCGATGGCTGACCTGCCGGAGGAAGACGATGTGGAAATCGAAAATGTCAGACTTGACGCATTGTGAAAACGCCTTACCGTACTGAGCATGAAGAATTCATACCGAAATCCGCTTGCCTCTCTCGCCCTATTTTGCACCTCTTTGCTCTGCGCCTCCGCCGGCGGCGAGCCCGCCATCGAGACCGAAGAGTCCTCGCTCACGATTCCGGAAGGGAACACGGGCGAGGTGCGAGTTCGGCTTTCGGAAGCGCCGAGCGAAGCCGTCACCGTGGACGCGGAACGCATCTCCGGGCATGCCTCCCTGGCCCCCGGCACGGTAGTGCGCTTCACCTCGACCTACCCCGAATCCTCCGACGAAGGCGGCACGATGTTCGACGTGATTCTTTTCGACCAGGACACGCCGAAAACCATCGCCGCATTTCTCGATTACATGGAGACGGGGGGCTATGAAGACGGCATTGCTCATAATCTGCAACCCGGCGAGACTCTGAGCGGCGGCCTGTACGAAGTTATCGAGGGTTCCCTGCAGCAGATCACCGACGAAGTAGTGCCCCTGCCCTCCGAGGGCACCCGCTCCAACACGCGCGGCACGCTGGCCATGCAAAGCGGCAGCAGCGAGACCAATCCCGCCGCCAAGGCCTGGTTCTTCAACTTGAGCGACAATTCCGAAGCCTTTGATGCCGCGAATCCCGCACTCACGGTTTTCGGACAAGTGGTGGACGCCAGCATGGAAGAGGTCATTGATCCCATTGCTGAACTGCCAATCCTGGCCATCGACGGGAACAACATCCCGGTAATTGAAACCGAGGACGGCAACTTCCCCGTCTACCTGTATCCCTTGGGCGTTGCCGCATCTCGCAGTGTCACCTTCGACGAGACGAACTGGGACCAGTGGCAGTCGGTGTATATTTCCGCCGGACGGGACCACAATGTCGCGGACGAACAGGCGACCGTGCGCTTTTCCGCCGAAGAATACGCTGCGGCGGACGTGCAGGTAGTCAATGAAGATCCCGACAGTGTGTCTCTGGTTGTCGAACCCGCGGAACTGGTGGTCGCGGAAGGCCGGACCGCGCCCGTCCGGGTAAAGCTTTCCCACCAGCCGGAAGACGCCGTGGAGGTGCGGACCGCCCGCACCGAAGGCGACTCGGACATCACCGTGACGGACGGCGCCACCCTGATCTTCACCCCCCGAAACTGGGATGTTCCGCAGGAGGTCGTGGTGGCGGCCGCGACCGACGAAGACGAGGAAAACGGGACCGCCACCCTGAACATCACGGTGGACGACCTGCCCGCGACGGAGATGACCGTGATCGAAGCCGACCAAGCCTTCGCCATCGCCGCCCAGGCAGAGGAAGCCTCCATCACCGTCTCGGAAAACGAGTACGGGACCTTCCGCATCCGCCTTGAAGAGGAACCGCCGAGCGAGATGGTGCTGCGCGTGACTCGCCAAAACGGCGATCCCGACCTGGTCATTCCCCCGGCCGTGCGCGTTTCCACGGTCCTGGGCAGTTTCGACGCCGCCCTGTATGAACGGGACACTCCGGAGACCGTCGAAAACTTCCTCAACTACCTGCGCCGCGGGGCGTTCGACAACACTTTCTTCCATCGTTCAGTGGAGGATTTCATCATCCAAGCCGGCAGCTATACCTGGGGAGTGCAGGGTGCCACCGAGATTCCCCCCGATCCGCCGGTGGTCAACGAACCGGTCCGCTCCAACACGCGCGGCACGCTCGCCATGGCCAAACTCTCCGACCAACCCGACAGCGCCACCAGCGGGTGGTTCGTCAACCTGGCGGACAACTCAGGGAACCTCGACATCCAAAACGAAGGCTTCACCGCATTCGGTGAAGTGCTCGGCGACGGCATGGACGTGGCCGACGCCATCGCCGACCTGCCCATCGTTAACGTGGGCGGCGCATTCACCGAACTGCCGGTTCACAACTGGCAAGAGGGCGAACAGGTCACCGGCAACAATCTCGTCCTGCTGCCCGCCATCGAAGAAATCGACACTGCGGAACTGCGCTTCACTCCGGAGAACTGGGACACCTATCAATCCGTCTGGCTGTCCGCTCTGGATGATCCGGACACTGCCTCCGGAGAAGCCACCTTCACCGTGGAGTGGATCGCAGGAGACCGCGCACTCGATCCTCTGGAGCTGCAGGCCCACGAGGGTGCGGAGCAGTATTGGACCATCAGCCTGGAAACTGCGGGCGGCGCCGGAAGCACGTCCCCGACCGACGAGGTGAGGTTCGACACATCCAGAACTTCGCCGCTGTCGGTATCCGCCTCGACCGGCGACGGCTTCGCCTTCAGTCACTGGACCCTCGAACCGGAGGGAACCATCACCTGGCCGCGATCCCCGCAAACCGGGATCGTCCCCACAGCCGATTCCACCCTCGCCGCGCACGTTGCCGAGGATAACGACGGCGACGGCATCCCCGACGCCTGGGAGCAGGAACACGGCCTCGAAACCACGGCCGACGATGCCCACAACGACAACGACGGTGACGGATGGACCAACCACGCCGAATATCGGCGGGGAACCGATCCCAACCGGCACGTCCTGACGCTCGAAGCCGGCTGGAACACGGTCTCCACCGGCAGCGCCGAGGGCGCGGACATCCTCCAAGCCATTCAGGCCGACGATGCGGTTTCCGAGCTCATTTGGACCCAAAACAACGGCCTCATGGCAAAGGCGGACACCATCGAAGCGGGGCGCGCCTACTGGGTTAACAGCTCGGCGCCCACCGAAATCGAATTTCCCGCCGAACCCGGCAGCACCGCGGATGCAGACTCCTACGAAATCGCTTTGTCCAAAGGTTGGAACTTCATCGGATTCATCGTCGCCCCCCTGAACATGGACGCCCGGCAACTTGTCAGCTCCAACCCAACCATTTACGGCTCCATTTGGACCTGGAGGAACGGCAAGTACCATCGAGCGGACACCCTGGATGCGGGCCGGGGCCACTGGATTTTCACCACCGAAGCCACCACCCTGACCATCCCCAAGTTTTGAAACGCAATGTGGAATCGGACACGTTTCCGCCAGGAATTCCGACGACAGTAGATGGCAACATCGTCGAATCCTCGCAACAAACGGGATCAGCCACAGTTGTCTGCAAAGGGAAGGACGGCAATCGACTGACTTTTTCCCCACAAACACACACACACACCAGCGCGCTGTGCGCGCGCCTTCCGTCCGGGGGATGGCTCACCAGACGAATTGAATAGCGTCGCGCGGCATCCACCCTTCGTTCCGGCCCACGCGGACGCGCATCCAGTCGGTGCGCTCCTCGACCACACGAAGCACTCGCCCTTCGCGCACGTCGACGTCAAGCGCATCGGCATCAGCCGCAGGGAGGCGCAGCAGCGTTGGCGAGGCGGAGACCGCCACGGCATGAACTCCGCTGCGATAGGGGCCTCGATACTGCAGCGAGACAGCCGTCACACTCAGCAGCACCAACGCCGCCGCCAACCAGTGAAGCCATCGCGGCGGACCGTAGCGGAACTGCAGTCCACCACCGATCACCCCCCACACAAACAGCGTCCAGCCTGCCAGGATCAACCATTCGTCCGGGCGCAGGCTGTCGCGCAGGCGGGCCAGCAGCTCGAACGGATCGGTCGCGTGCGACCGGTCGGGCAAGCCCAACTGGCGGCGAACGAAGCGTAGATTCTCGGCACTGTCCGAATCGCGCGGCGCCAGGCGCCGCGCACGCTCGTAGAGCGCCACGGCCCGGCCGCCCTCCCCGAGCCGATAGCGGCAGTTGCCCCGATTGTACAACAGTGCGGGACTGCCGGGGTTGTTTTCCGACAACTGCCGGTAATGAGCCAACGCCTGTTCGACGTGTCCGCGGTCGTAGGCGGTACGCGCGGCGTCCAGAAGGTTATCCTCTCCCTCTTCGTGCCTGGAGGACTGCGCGCGTGCGCCGACGGCAAACAGCAGGAGCAGAACAAACAGTTTGCCGGCCTGGCGGGCAATGAGCGCGACATCGAGCGCCTGGCCCTGCTCAGGCATGTAGCGGCACGCTTCGGCCTGGCGCAACTGGTCGGCCAATTCAGGGTGTTTGTCCCGAAGCTGCTCGGCAAGTTCGGTGGGGGTGGTGCCCGGCGGCAGCTCGAGGCCTGCTGAAAGGGCGGGCACAAGCTCTTCGCGTATGATGCGTGCGCGGTCGGCTTCTCCAGCATGCCGCAGCTGTTGGAGCGCACGGGAGCGAGCCCGAGCGGCGCTGGACCGGCGACGGTACCCGGCATCGCGCCTCAAGCGACGCCGATGTCGCGCTGCCGCGGACAGCAGCAGGTAGACGACCGGCCCCGCCGCCCCAAGCAGAAGATGGGGCACGGCGCGGCTCCACAAGGGCGGGGAAATGCTTTTGCCCAGCGTTTTTTTCACGTACAGGATGTCAGTCTTCGCGGTGTCGCGTTGCCGGTCATCGCCGTTTTCAAACTCGTCGTCGGCATCGAAAGTCAGGCTGCCGCTGGCGCCGTTGCGGGCGGGGAGAACGGTCAGCTCGGGGAACAGTCTTCGTACCCGAAAGTCCTCGGCCTCCGGATCGAAGGTTGAGAATGCCAGCGGCGGCAGTCGGCTGTCCTCCGCCAATGGCACCAGCACCCAGGTGAGCGTGGCGAAGGCGGTGTCGCCGCGGCTGCGCCGTTCAATTTCCGGCTCGTAGGCTCGAAAGCCCGGCAGGTTCAGGTTTGGTTTCCTCAACAGTTCGAGCGTGCCCTGTCCGGCGGCGGTCAGCACGAAGGATACCGATTCACCCGCCCTCACCTCGCCCTTGTCAAGTTTGGCCGTCACCGTCCAATCGCCCACCAGCCCCAGGAATCGCTGGTCCGCCGGCACGGGGGGCAGCGGCCGCACGGGAATTTCGGGCAGTTCGGCGGCCACGGTTCGCCGTCGGGTGCGCGAACGGCGAAACAGCGAGCTGCCGAGTCCGGAGGGCGCGTCGGTGCGTCCCGTTTCAATCTCGCAGGCAGCCGCAAGCCGCCCCGCCAGAAGTCCGGCCCGAATGGGCGACAGAACGAAAGTGAAGGGGACATGCACGTACATGCGGTTTCCCCGCCGAACCCGGCGGGGCGACGTTTTCCGGAAGCGCGGAAACTTGGGGTTTTCCTCGGAGTAGTCACGAAACACGGCATCTTCGATATCCAATTCCGGATAACTCATGCTGCTGAAGATGGACTCCAAAACATAGACGTTCAGCGTGATCCGCAACGATTCGCCCACATACAAATGCTCCGGCGGTTCGCCCTGCCCGTTGAATGCCAGGCGCGTGAACAGGGCCGACTCGAGATCAAGATCATCGCCGTCCGGAGTCCGGACCCGCGGCTTGGTGGCAGTGAATTCACGCGGATCGGTTTCAATGTCCCGCTCGTCCAGGCGAACCTTCATGGCCGGAATGCGGTACTTTCTGCCCGCCGTCCGCACTCGAAACAAGTAGACCGCCGTTGCCTGGCGCCGCTGCCGCCCGTTGATCCAGGCGGTCCGAATCGACCGCTGCGGCGAATTCGCCGGCGTGAGCCACTCCAAGCCCTCGACCTCGGGCAGCTCCGTCACCGCGGGAACCTCCGTCTCAGAAGTCAGACGCAGCTGCGCAGCCTCGCCGGCCACGGGCGGCATGGGCTTGATGTCAATGTCCAAGGTTGCGGACTCCGCAACCGCACACATCAACAGCACAAGGGCTAAGAACGCCGCACACCCAACCCGTCGTCGCCTGCTCCGCACGGTCCAGTCGACAAACTCCGTTCCCGAAAACGGTTTTCGATGATTGATGATGTCGCCGTTCATTGAGAGTTCACCAATCCTTCTCCACAGGCTCAAGCTTGCGATTGCGGTCACGATGTTCCTTGAGGGCGTCGCGCAGTTCCTTTTCCTCCTCGAGCATCTGCAGCAGAAGGCTGCGCGCCACATCCTCGCCAATCTCATCCGCAGCGGCAGACTGACCTTCCCCTTCTTCGGCGGAGTCTGATTCGGAAGCGGGATTCTCACCCGCCGACTTGTCCCGGCCATTGGACGCGGATTCGTCCTCTCCGTCCTCGTTCGCGTCGTTGCCCTCGCCGGTTTCATCCTTGTCGTCGGTTCGCGAGTCTTGAGAGTCGCCTTCCTCCGGCTTCTTTTGCTGGGAATCCCCGTCGTTTTCGTCATTCCGCGCGAGTTTGTTGCGTGCTTCGGCGAGGTGTTTTTCGGCTTTTTCGCCTTGGTCGCGGCGCTGCGCCTGGCGCGCTTTTTTCAGGGCTTCCTCCGCAGCCTGGGCGCGCTGCTGTGTTTTCTGGTCGTCTGCCTGCCGGGCGGTTTCCTTCAATTTTTGAATGGTCTCCTGCGCCTCCTGCGTGCGTTGCTCGGCCTGCTGCTGTTTTTGCTTTTGTTCCGAGGGATCGCTTGTTTGGTTGGCGTTTTTCTGCTCGTTTTCGGCCTGTTCGGTTTTTTTTAGCGCGTCGTTTTGCTGCTGTTCGAGTTGTTCGCGGAGCTTTTTCAGTTTGCGCGCCAGGTTTTTCCGGTTGAGGATGCGCTCCTGATTGCGCGCGGCCCCCTCGTTGTCGGGATTCCGACGCAGGGCCTCCAGGTTGTGGGATTGCGCCCGTTCGAGTATTTCCAATGCCTGATCGGGGTTCTCCATCATCACCGCGTCGGCCTGCTGCTGCTTCAGCGCGCCCAGATTCTGCGCGGCGCGGGAGGCGATTTCGCCATCGTCCTCCGCCCGGTCCATGGCCTGAAAGTAGCGGGACTCGGCCTCCTCTAATTCTTCGAGTCGATGTTTCAGCACGCCCAGGTTGAACATCAGCCGGGCGGCTTCGCGCCCCTCGGCTCGGGCCAGCTGCTCCTCAAGAGCGGCGGCCTGCTCAGCCATCTCAGCCTCCGCATGATCCGAGCCCGCGCCAGGGGCCTCCAACTCGGCGATGTCCGGCTGCCGCGCGTCGGCGCCACACGGCAATACGACACCGGCAAGCAAACAGGCTGCCGCAAGACGGGCGGCAAACTTGCGCTCCCCCACGCTCAGGCGCAACAGCAGCAGAACCACCGCCAACGCCAAGGGGAACTGATACCGCTCCCGCGGCCGACGACTGCGGCTGCCGTCGTGCTGCTCGGGCAGCAACTTGCGGACACGCCGAACAACCGGTTCGGTATTGGGCTTGACCGAAGTCGAGCGCACATACACTCCCGAAGTGGCCGCGGCCAGCCCCCGCAGCATCGATTCGTGCAGCGTGGTTTCGACAATTTCCCCGTCCGAATCGCGCACGTACTTGCCCTCCTCGGTGCGGATGGGCGTCCTCTGCGTCGGATCGCCGACACCGGCCACGAACACCGGTATTCCGGCTTCGCGCAAACGCTCCAGCTCCGCTGAGGCCCGCCCCTGCTGCTCACCGCCGTCGCTGATCAGAATCACGGCCCGATGCGGCCCCTCGGCACCCTCGAAGGCCTCGCGAGCCGTGGCAAGCGCCTCCTCCACATTGGTGCCGCCAACAGGAATGGTCGAGGTGTCCAGATCGCCCAAAAATTGAAAGAGCGTATTCCGGTCCTGCGTCAGCGGACACTCCAGAAAGGCGCTGCCGGCGAAGGCGATCAGCCCGAAGCGGTCTCCGGGGGAAGCGCTCACCACCTCGCGAATCCACCACTTCGCATGCGCCAGGCGCGACGGCGACACGTCCTCGGCCAGCATGCTGCGCGAGCAGTCAACCGCGATCAGCACGTCCCGGCTGCGCGACGGCGCCTCCACCAAACGGTATCCCCACCACGGACGGGCACCCGCCACAGCGATCAGAACCAGCGAAGCCACCAGCAAAATCTGGCGCAGTCGCCGCCGGGAGCGGTCCAGACTCACAGTCAGACGCTCCGCCATCACCGGACCGGTCAACCCCTCGACCATCCGCCGACGGCGTCGGCAGCCCCACCAAAGCAGTCCCGCAACCAACAGTACAAGTACTGCGGCCAACGACACATACAACGGGTTGGAATTGAGAAAATCCATAGTCTGCCTTAAGCGTTGCTTTCATGGGACTAGTATATCCGCCCCTCGGTTCCCGTCCAGCCCCACAAGACCGAACCAAGTAAAATAGTGGCTCTGCCTTTCAGGCGGAGCTGTCTGGAGCGCTTGCACATGAGCGTTTCGACGGTAGCTTGCCATCTTTTACCAATTGCCCCCCCCGAAAAAGGAACCGAGGTTATCCATGGCTGTTGATGTTGAAAGTCTGATCGCGCAATTAACCCTGGCGGAGAAAGTCACACTGTGTCACGCGGCGAAGAAGTTCTCCGTGGCGGGTGTGAAGCGCGCGGGCATTCCGGAGCTGACGATGTCCGACGGTCCCCACGGCGTGCGCTTCGAGGTCAGCGAGGACAACTGGGACCCGGTGAGCACCGACGAGGACTACGCCACCTATCAGCCCACCGGCACAGCGTTGGCCGCCACTTGGAGCCGGGACTGCGCACGGCGGTTCGGAGAAGTCCTCGGCGCGGAAGCCCGCGACCGCGGCAAGGACGTCATTCTGGGGCCCGGCATCAACATCATCCGCAGCCCCCTGTGCGGACGCAATTTCGAATACTTCAGCGAGGACCCGCATCACACGGCCGAAATGGCGGTCCCGGTCGTGCAGGGCATTCAGTCCCAGGACACCGCCGCCTGTGTTAAGCATTACGCTCTGAACAGCCAGGAGCTGAACCGCCACGGCGTGGATGCGCGGCCCGACGAGCGGACGCTGCGCGAAATCTACCTTCCCGCCTTCGAAGCGGCTGTTCGGCGCGGCGGAGCGCTGAGCGTCATGGGCGCCTACAACTGCTTCCGCGGCCAGCACTGCTGCGAAAACGACACCCTGCTCAACCAAATTCTCAAAGGGGAATGGGGATTCGAGGGCGCGGTGATTTCCGACTGGAACGGCACCTACGACACGTATGAAGCGGCGCGCTACGGCCTGGACATCGAGATGGGCACCTGGGGCCCCTACGAGAACTATTATCTTGCCAATCCCTTTCTGCAGGCGCTTGAGGCCGGCGAAATCGAGGGGGCGGTCGTCGACGACAAGGTCCGCCGCATCCTGCACCTGATGCAGCAAATCGGGATGTTTCGCGAAGACCGCAAACCCGGCGCCCGAAACACCGTCGAGCATCAGCACACCGCCCGCGCCGTCGCCGAAGAGGCGATTGTCCTGCTGAAAAACGAAGATGCACTTCTTCCCTTGCACCGCACCCGCGTGCGCAAGCTGCTGGTGGTCGGCGAAAACGCCGTTCGCAAACACCACGGCGGCGGCAACAGCTCCGCCGTCAAGGCGCTGTACGAAGTCTCACCCCTCGAGGGACTGCGCGCCCACGCAGGCAAGGAAATGGCCATCGAATTCGTCCAGGGGTACCCCGATCAAAGCGCGACCGGAGAGCCCATCCCCACAGAGTGGCTCGATGCGGCCGACGCCGGTGCGGGCGCACGCGGGTGGACCGTCGAATTCTACGACAACCGAACCTTTGACGGCGAACCGGCCGAGGTGCGCACCTCGGCCGCCGCGGAGATCGATTGGGAGAACGAACTTCCCGAAGCTCTCGATTCCCATGCTTTCTCCTGCCGCTTCCGGGCCACGCTCACCGCAACTGAAGACGGGCCGCGGACGTTCTGCCTCACCGGCACTCCGCACGCCGTGCTCGTCATCGGCGACGAACCCGTAATCCTGCAGTTGGAGGACGGCAGCCCAGGCTTGGTGACCAAACAAGTCTCGCTGGAAAAGGGCCGACGATATGAACTCGAGGTCAAGATTTCCCCCCACAAAAACGCCAGCCCCCGCCCCATGCGGCTGGGAGTCGAACGCGGCGAGATTCAGCCGACGGACAAGCAGACCGAAGCGAAATTGCTCGACAAAGCCCGCAACGCCGACGCGGTCCTCTTCTTCGGCGGTCTGAATCATCTGTATGATCTGGAGGGCTGCGACCGTCAGGACATGCAGCTTCCCGACGGCCAGAACACGCTGATTGCCAAGCTCGTCGAGGCCAACCCGCGCACGGCCGTTACATTGGTCGCCGGTTCGCCGGTGGAGATGCCGTGGGCCGACGACGTCCCGGCCATCGTGCAGATGTGGTATGCCGGCATGGAAGGGGGGAACGCGGTCGCCCGGATTCTGTTTGGCGACGTCAATCCGTCCGGCAAACTGCCGTTCACCCTGCCCGCCCGGTTGGCTGACAGCCCGGCCCACTTTCTGGAGGACTATCAGGCCGAGGTCTGCAACTACCGCGAAGGGGTATTCGTCGGCTATCGCTGGTTCGACGCCCGCCGCATCGATCCGCTGTTTCCGTTCGGTCACGGCCTGTCATACACCACTTTTGAATACAGCAACCTGACCGTGCTTCCCAGTTCGGACGGCGACAAACTCGCGCAGGTCGCAGTCACCGTGCGCAACACCGGCAAGCGGCAAGGCAAAGAGGTGGTTCAGCTCTACGTGAGCGATCCCGAATGCAGCGTGCCGCGTCCGCCGCGCGAACTCAAGGGCTTCGCGAAGATAGACCTGGCGCCGGGACAACAACAAACTGTGGAATTCGTCCTCACCCGACGCGACCTTTCCTTCTTCCATCCCGTGAAGCGAGTCTGGACCTGCGAAGCGGGAGAATTTACGGTCGAAGTCGGCACATCCTCTCGCGACACTCGTCTCCGCGAACCCTTCCGCACAAGCTGAGAGCCGATTATCGGGCGCGGCACCCGCGCCCCGCCTCAAGCGCCGACGACCGTCGGGAATGTCCGCCTGCCGGTGGAACGACTTCAATCCGCCCGTACCGGCTTTTTCAACCCACACATCTTTGCCCCGCACCAGCTCGAGTTTCCGGGCGGCCGTGCGCCCCAAATCCCGCAGAGCGAGTATCCGCGCCGCCTGCCCCGGAAAGAACGGGAACGACCGCTCGCGGCTATCCCTGGACGGGAATTTGCATGACACCGGACATTCCAGTGATAATTCCGCAGAACGATATGGTTGGCATTGGTCTATGATCTTTTAGTTGATACTGAGACCCGAGTTTGAGGCGCGCTGTCAAACGTCGCCCCCAGCCGGCTCGTTGGCCGCTCGGTCTCTGTACATTTGCCAAAACAGAATCCATGGATCGAGACGGATGAGTTCACCGTGATCGAGAACCGCAAAGCCGAAATGGCTGTGTTCAGCAACACCCACATCCACACCATCGATTCGCAGATCGGCCCAGAACCGATAGACGGTCATTGCTCCGGGCTCTTCTTTTCCCGGCTCCTCTAGGTCCGTTTGAACGATCTCGGCCTTCGTGTCAACCAACTCGATGGTTAGACATGTGCCGGTCCGAAGTACGAATTCCAGCTTCTCGCCGTGAATCATCTCCACGGCCGTGAGTGTCGGTCTGGCGTTTCGTCTGAGTATCATCGTTTCTCCTGCCACGTACTGGTGTTCTGACGCTGGTTTGCACGCAATATTTCGGGGAACGGCAAAGTCCACGTCAAGTTCATAACGGTCCCCGGCATGACGCCGCCCCGTGCCGCCGCCTCACCGATTAACGCTTGCTTCCACCGGCGCTGTCTGCTTGAATACCCTGTGGACGGACACATTGTGAGCACGCGGATGGGGCGTGGTTCGCCGTAGGGGCTCACAAACCAAAATTCGCGAGGACGTCACGGCAGTCGGGTGGCGGCGGAGGATCGCCGGCGCGGATGGGATGCGGATATCCGGGCATGGAGCGCGGCACAACGCGCGCGGCAAGCCAGGCCATACTGAAAGTGTCCTCCAGATTGTAGACGATGAGTTTTCGCAGGGAGTCGGCATCGTGGCGGCAGCACCAGGCGTACCACAGGCACACCGCATCCGCGCCATCGGTCCCGCCTGAATACTGCCGCCGAAACCCCGCACGTTGCTCGCAAACCTTGAGTCCGCCCCGATAGCCGAGCCCCCGCAGGGAAACCATCAGGTCGAGATGCGGCTGCGCCAGCTCGAGCCCGAAACGGCGCCGCAAAAACGGCAGATCGAACCGGTTGCCGTTGTAGGGCATTTGCAGCACTACGGGCATCCCTGCCTGTGGGACTCGAGCATTAACGCCGTACGCCGTCTCGGGCGATTCGAAGTTCATGCTAAAATCCGCCCGGCGGTCCAACACCGCCACCTACCAGCGCGTATAGGTTACAGATCCCGTCCGCCCGGCGAATCCTGCAGGCTGCCCGGATTGTCCTTCAGCACCAGATACTCGTGGCCGCCCTCGTCGCGGATCATCGCCTTCATCGCGCCGTGTTCGCCGGCGTTTGCCATGATCACCGACTGCTTCAGGTTCTTGACAGTGATGGCGTAGTCGGGGTTGCTCTCCGGCTCATCCTCGGGTTTGAACCGCACGCTGCCGGCGTCGAAGCTGTTGCCGGTCACCGTCAGTCCCTTGACGTTCTCAAACCGCAGGTGGCAGTTCTGCTCCGGCTCGTCCCAGCGCTTGTAGCCGTTGCGGCGGAAGGTGTTGGCGGTGACGCTGATGCAGCGCATCTGCCGCCCGCAGATCTCGATCGCCGGTCCCATGTTCGCGTCGAAGAAGTTGCTCGTGATCTGCACGTTGTCGGAATACTCGGGCCCGATGCGGATCCCTGCGCGGCCGTTCCACTCCACGCGGTTTCCCGTCAGCGTCGCTGCGGCGAAGATGTCGCCACCGATGCCGTAACGTTCGTTGCCGGCGAGGATGTTGTCGACGATCCAGCAATCGTAGCTGCCGGAGGCGTCGATGCCGTCCTCCATGTTCTGGTGAAAAAGCGAGTGTCGGATGTGCAGCGTCCACGCCTCGGCGAAACGACAACCCGAGCCGGAGAAATGCTGAAACGCGCAGCCGACGACATGCAGATCCTGCTCGTGGAGTTTGCTGCCGTCCTCGCTCAGGCGCGTCGAGATCAGCCCGTGCATCCCCTGCCCCTTCTTCTCCCCTTCGAGACTGAGCCCTTCGAAATGCGTGCCGATGCACCGCCGCGCGTCGAAGATGCACGCCTGCTTCTCCGTAAGCGGGATGATCACCGTCCCGCCCGCGTCGCGATAGCTCCACGTCCGGTCGGCCCGGAAGGTCATGCACGAGCGGCAGCGGATCGTGTCGAGCCGATACGTCCCGGCCGGGAAGTAGACCACCCCGCCCTTCTCCGGCAGAGGTTCCATCGCCTTGCGCACCGCCGGCGTGTCGTCGTTGACCCCGTCGCCGAGCGCGCCGTATTCACGCACGTTCGTTGTCATCATGGTTGTTTCCCTTGCGAGGCATAGAGAGGAAGGGATGGGGAATTGCTTTTGCCTATCCCAATGATTCGGTATTGTATACCCCCTGCCTGGGATGTCAAACAAGTCGGGATTTTTTCTGAAGTGCCCTCGTCGGGGGCGCTGTTTGCTTTGGTGTGAATATGAGTGCGGGAAAGGATGAAAACGGGACGAATTCGGGCGCACCGATCCCGGACCGTCGGCGGTGCCAAGCTCGTAGCCGTCGTTTCGGCCATGGGCATCACAGGAGCGGGCAAGGAGGTCAGCGGTAGGGTGAAAGGTGCCGTAGATGGTTTTGGTTTCGGGCTGAAGGGCGATTGCGGAGTGCGCGAACGGGCGGGTGCCGAGTGGCTTCCGGCAACCGGATTTGGGGCGAGTTGGCCGTCGCGAGGCGCTGCGGACGCTTCGCG
>CAZSBQ010000047.1:0-20216 GCA_964604795.1 uncultured Victivallales bacterium
GAGTAGTTCTCGGCCGCTGGAATCTAGACTTCGCCACCGGAAAACGTCCCCCCACAGGACTTCCCGATCCCTTTAGGGCGCTGCCCCCATGCCCTCCCGGCATGCTGAAGAATTCTGACGATTTGCCTGCCAACTCCAAGGATTACCCGACCAACTATGGGGTCGCCGTTGATTGGGATGGAATACTGGCAGATGACGGTGATCACGGTGACGACGTTGTACACCGTGTCCGGGAGGTATTGGGGGACATCTGGCGCGACTACGCTGAGGACGTTGAGGCTGAAATCTGTGCGATTCTTGGCGTACATGGTCTTCGCGATTATTTCAGGAAACCAGGCAAAAGTGGATTCTGGATGAACCACTTGAAGCAGTACTCGAAGAGTCGACGGAAGGCCCCCATCTATTGGTACCTGCGTTCGGCCAAAGGCAATTATGGTGTATGGCTCTATTACCATCGCCTGGATAAGGACACCTACTTCAAGGCTCTGGTGAATTACGTTGAGCCGAAGATCCGCATGGAGGAGGACCGTCTGCGGACTTTGCGCAGCAGGAAGGAGGAGGCGGGCAGTTCCGGCCGCGAAGCCAAGCGCCTTGAGAAAGACATCGAGCGTCAGGAACAGTTCGTTGCCGAGCTTCATGACTTCCGCGACAAGTTGCGGCGCGTTGCCGATTTGCATCTATCACCGGACCTGAACGACGGCGTCATTCTGAACATTGCGCCACTGCACGAACTGGTCCCGTGGAAGGAAGCGGAGAAACACTGGGAGCGGCTGCAGGCGGGAGAGTATGACTGGTCCCACATCGCGTACCAGCTCTGGCCGGACCGGGTCAAAGAACTTTGTCGGACCGATCTGTCCGTCGCCATCGCCCACGGGCTGGAAGATCTCTGCGAGGTCGAGATTCCCGATAAGCTGCGTGAACTGGACTCTGATGACGAAGACGACGACGAGGAAGACGATACCGACAATGAGGAAGAGGCTGAGTGATCATGCCGAAAGCAGCCCCCAAACCGAAGCCAGGTACAGCAGGAATCGTGACCGAGTTTCTCGTGGCCCAAGTCGCGAAGCAGGTTGACGACAACGGGACGGTTGTCTGGTATGACCCGGACGGGGTCTATGCCGGTGTTGCTGCGACACTTGCCATTCCCAACACCACCGTGTTGCGGTATGTGGACAGCTTCCTGCAACTGCGCGCGGATATCGACGCGAAGAAACTGATGGATGGCGACCAGCCCCCACGACTATTGGTGTACGTGCCTCTGGCCCAGGAGGCGACGCACCGGGCCCTGATCGAGTTGGAGATCGCGGGTGTGGTCATGCGACCGGGAGAGCAACCCCCCGTCCGGAACACTCGCCTCGCCATCGTCGCCCGCAATGCACTCAAAGGCGTTCTTGGCGAGGATACGGCTGCGGAAGTCGAGAAGCAGACGGAAGCAGGGAAGCTGACGCTGGCCGATCTGAATGCGCTTGCGGACAAGGGCGGCGAAATCTCGAAGGGGGTGCTCGCGCTGGTGTTCGGCACCGGCAACGCGCAGGACGTCGCCCTCGCGTTCCTGGCAAGCGAACGCCACGACAGTGAAGTCGCCAAGAAGAGCGCCGAAGCCGAACTGGCGGCGTTGCTGCAGCAGACCTTTGCGGTCGAGGTCACTGCAGATCAAAGCCTGGAGGAGATGCGACTGCGGCTTGCCCGACATGTATTGCTGGTCGACCTGGTGCAGGCGCTGGGAGATGCCCTGCCGGACGCTCTGCAAACAGTCTCGGTACCCAGCTCGGCCTCCGCCAGGGATACCTGCGTCGAGTTGGCCCTGGCCTGGCGTCTGCGCCGAGATACTCGCGACAGCTACGTTGCCGTCGCCGGAGCTGTGGAGAAAGAGCTGTCCCTTGATGCGATGGATCTGGATGCGGAGGCAATTACGGAAGTCGAGACCTTCGGGGGAATCGAGCGGGCGCTGCTGCGGCACGTGGAAAACAAGCTTCTCGAATCCACGGACGGCTCGCTGCTCACTCTCGCAGAATCACGACTCGCCCGGTTCTGGTGTGATGCAGAGCCGCGCCTGCAAGCACGATGGGCGTTGGTCGCATCGGCTGCCGAAGTGCTGGTGGAGGCGGACCGGGTGCAGGAAGGTGTGAAAGCCGCACCGGACTCCTTGAGCGGACTGCTCGAGGAATACGCGAAGAGCCCACAGCCGTGGTGCGTCCTAGACACCTATCACCGGCACATGGAAAGCCTGTGGCACAGCTTCGAGCCCCAGATCGGCGGGGACCATGAGAGTATCGAGAAACTCGTGATTCGGGCGCGGCGACGCTACGTGGAAGCGGGATCGTCGCTGGCTGGAGTATTCTCTACCCAACTTGCCAAGGAGGGTGTTGCCAAGGCGGGAGTACTGCACCAGCGCCAGGTCTACCTGAAGCGAGTCAAGCCGTGCGTCGGGAAGGAGAAGACTGCCTACGTGCTGGTCGATGCGCTGCGTTTCGAGATGGCCCGCGAACTCGGACGCCTGCTGCGGGAAGACTTTGAGGTCGAGCTGGAACCGGCGGTCGCAGCAGTCCCGACCATCACGGAAATCGGCATGGCAGCCCTCATGCCTGGGGCAGACGCCAGCGCCAAAGTGGTTTCCCTGGGCGGAGGCAAGCTGGCGCTGGAAATCGACGGCAGTACCATCAAGAGCCGTAAAGACCGGGTGACGCTGTTGACGGATCGGGCTGGCGTGCCGGTGTACGAGACGAAGCTGGACAGCCTGCTGCCCAAACCATCGAAGAAGATCCAGACGGGTATTGCCGGAGCCGAATTGGTGCTGGTGACATCTCAAGAAATCGACGAGCTTTGCGAGCAGGACAACATCACCCAGGCCCGTCGCCAGATGGACGGCGTGCTGAACGACCTCCGGCGCGGCATCCGCGTGTTGGCCGATGTCGGGGTACAACGCATCATCCTGGCGTCGGATCACGGGCATCTGTTCGCTGACGAGTTGAGCGACGATATGAAGGTGGACGCGCCCGGTGGGAAGACCGCCGACCTGCACCGTCGGGTCTGGGTTGGCAAAGGCGGCAGCTCGAACGACGCCTGTGTGCGAGCGCCCTTGGCGACTTTCGGCATGGATGGCGAATTCGACTTGGCCGCCCCTCGAACGTTTGCGTGTTTCAAGGTAAAAGGCGGAGCGTCAGCCTATTTCCACGGCGGGCTCTCGCCCCAGGAACTGATCATCCCGGTCATGTCGCTGAAGCCGACCGCCAAAGCTCCGGCGGGCGCGATGCCGGGGATCGAATGGCAGCTCGTTCTCGGGAGCCCGAAGCTCAGCACGCGTTTCTTCTCCGTCCAGATTGCTGGCACGAACACCGGCCTGTTCGAACTGGAGCCGCCCACGGTGCGGGTGGAACTGCGAGCCAAAGGCAAGACCATCTCCCGCCCGATCAGCGCGTCTTACGGTTTCGATGAGGCCAGCGGGGACGTCAAACTTCGCAATGATGAAGACAACCCGAAGGCAGTAGCCCCGGACACGGTCACGCTCATGCTCATCGAGGAGCCAGACCAGAAAGCCGTGTCTCTGAGCTTGCTGGATGCCACCACTGGAGCTGAGTTATCACGGATCGACAAGATCGAGGTAGCCATCTCCATATAGAGGTTTTGTATATGACAGACACCGATCACAAAGCAACGCAGGTATTCGCCGGGAAGGTGGTTCGCAAGGACCTCGTCCGAAAGGTCAAGGTCGGGGCGAATGTGCCAGTCTTCGTGCTCGAATACCTTCTCGGCAAGTACTGCGCCACCGATGACCCCGCCGCCATCGAGGCCGGTCTCCGCGTGGTGAACACCATGCTGTCGGACAACTTTGTCCGCCCCGACGAAGCCAACAAGGCACAGTCGATGGTCAAGGACAAGGGGAAGCACACGTTCATCGACAAGGTGAAGGTGCGTTACCTGTCGGATGACGACAAGCACTGGGCGGAGTTGGTCAACTTCGGGCATCGCTACGTTCACGTGCCCGAACATTACCTGCGTGACTTCGACCGCCTGCTGATGGGTGGGATCTGGGCACAGATCGAGCTTCGCCACCAGTACGATGAGGAGGCCAAGGGCAAACGGAGCCCGTTCTGGATCGAGAGCCTGAAACCGATTCAGGTGGCAACCTTCGATCTCGAGGAATACCGCGCGTGCCGCCGGGAGATGTCCAGCGACGAGTGGATCGACCTCCTGCTCCGTACCGTTGGCCTCGAGCCCGAACACTTCGACCGCCGCCTGAAGCTGCTTTTCCTGGTGCGCCTGATCCCTCTGTGCGAGCACAACTACAATCTCATCGAGCTTGGCCCGAGGGGCACGGGCAAGAGCTATGCCTACCAAGAGCTTTCCCCCTACTCGATCCTGCTGACCGGGCCCACGACCGTCGCGAACCTGTTCTACAACATGGCCAGTGGCAAGATGGGGCTCGTGGGCATTTGGGACGCCATCGGCTTCGACGAGGTCGCGGACCTGCAGAAAATGCCCAAGGAAGTCGTGACCACCCTGAAGACCTACTGCGAATCGGGGACGTTTGCCCGTGGCAAAGAGGCGATGTCTGGGATGGCGTCCGTGGCCATGTTCGGTAACACGAACCAGCCTGTCGAGGTCATGGTCCGGTCGTCACACCTGTTCATGCCCCTGCCCGACGTGATCCGGGAAGACATGGCCTTCCTGGACCGCATCCACTACTACCTGCCGGGCTGGGAAGTGCCGAAGATGCGGATGGAGTTCTTCACCGAAGGGTACGGCATGGTCGTTGACTATCTGGCCGAGGCCCTCCGCGAACTCCGGAGACACAACTACACCGAGCTGATCGACCGGCACTTCTCCTTGGGCGCGCATCTCAACGCTCGTGACGTGAAGGCCGTCCGCAAGACGGTCTCGGGGCTCGTGAAGCTCGTCTATCCAGACGGCGAATTGACCGGCGAGGAACTCGCTGAACTGGTGTCGATTGCCCTCGAAGGACGTCGGCGCGTGAAAGAACAGCTCAAGAAGATGGGGTCGTTCGAGTACCACCAGACTTCCTTCTCCTTCATCGATAACGAGACGCGCGAAGAAATGCATGTGGGCGTGCCGGAACAGGGCGGCAAGGACATGATCTCGACCGACCCGTTGGCTCCCGGCTCTGTCTACACCGCCTCGGTGGACGATCAAGGCCGCGTCGGGCTTTACCGCCTCGAGGTCGGGACGGCCCCAGGTACGGGGAAACTGAGGATTGCCGGTGGTGTCGAGGGCGGAATGAAGGAATCCATCACCCGCGCCTTCGCGTACCTGAACGGCCACAAGGTCGCGATGGGCATGGGGCAGCAGTTTGACACCACCGATTTCCACGTGGAGGCCATCGACCTTCTGAGCAATCACGTTCCTTGCGAGGCAGGGATCGCGTTGACGGTTGCCGTCTACTCCGCCATCAAGAAGCACTCCGTTCTTCCCGGCCTCGTGATTCTCGGCGACCTCAGCATCCAGGGGAACATCAAATCCGTCCGTTCGCTGTCCGAGCCGCTCCAGATGGCCATGGACAACGGTGCCCGCCGCGCGCTGATCCCTCTGGAGAACAAGCGCAACTTCCTCGAGGTCTCCGGCGACGTCGTCGAACGCGTCGATCCAGTGTTCTTCTCGGACCCGATGACGGCCGCCATGAAAGCGCTGGGGATGAACTGAGGCACAAGGATTTAGGCACGAACATATGGCCCAGAAGCTGATCGTAACCGTACTCCAAACGCTCGTTGACACATGGGCGAAGAACCCGGTGTTGTTCACCTTTATCGGCTTGCTGCTGATCCTCGCGCCGATCCTCCGGCTGCCCGGGGTGAAGGGATGGTTCGGCGAGATGCTGATGCGTCTCGGGTTTGCGCTCTTCCTGCCGAAGGACACGTATCGGGTGATCAACAACGTGACGATCCCCGATGGCCAGGGCGGCACCACGCAGATTGACCACATCGTTGTTTCGCCCCATGGCCTCTTCGTCGTCGAGACCAAGCACTACAAGGGCTGGATCTTCGGTGGCGAGCGCGACCGGCAGTGGACACAGAAGATTCACGGCAACCACAGTCAGAAGTTCCAGAACCCGCTTCTTCAGAACTACAAACACACCGAATGCCTGCGGGAGTTGCTCGGTCTGACGGCGGACCAGGTGAAGTCCGTGGTCGTGTTCACCGGCGAATGCACGCTGAAGACTCGGGACAAGCTCCCGGCGCACGTCACGTATCCGGGAAGCTGTGTCCGGCACATCAAGAGCCACCGCGAGGTCCTTTTCGACGCCGACGCCGTAGCTACGATGGAATCGGCGGTCCGCGAGAATCGGCTTTCACCGGGATGGCGGACATCCCGGCAACACAAGGCATACGTGCAGAGCTTGCATCCATCCCAGGCGAATGCCGGGACAGCCAATGTCGAGACCGCCGAGCGGCAGGTCACGCCCGAGACTTTGGATTCGACATCGACGCGGTCGTGCCCCAAGTGTGGCGCTGAGATGGTCCTGCGCACGGCGAGGCGTGGAGCGAACGCTGGCAATCAATTCTGGGGTTGCAGCAATTATCCGAAGTGCCGCCAGATTCTGAATTGTTAGGGGGGAGAAGATGACAGTACCTATGGCAGCAAACGCAGTTCAATCCCGTCCTCGACACATCGCCCCAGGAAGGCAAGCCGTTCGGGATGGACTCACAGCAGTTCGACCGGGGAAAGAGGTACGAAGATGAGCGATGGATCAAAGCAATCACATTTTCCCGACTTAATCGTCAGTGTCGAATCCCGCAAGGGGGGTGTTGGCAAGACCACAGCGGCCCTCTGCCTGGGACGGATTCTCCGCCGCCAGGGATATGCCGTGCTTGTTTTGGACATGGATGTTACAGGCACCGACGCCGCAGAAATTGCGGGCTCGCCTTTCTGGTCGTCTGATCTCCATGTTATCCGACAGCGTTCTTCAGACGAGAAGGACCGTGATTCAGAGGTTCCAGTTAATCTTCTCGCACTGTTCGACGAGTGCTTCATGACAGGCCAGCCTCTTCCGGATTTCTCGATTGCATCTCCAGAGGCCGTTGGGCTGCCAGTTAATCTTGACCGGGTCAATGTTCTCGGATCGCAGATCTACCGGATAGAAGGGCAACAGCGTTCGGAGTCCAACCGCCCAAACCAAGGCATGACCTGCCTCGAACGTCCGTCCGTGCTCTTCGACGACCTCCACACACTCTGGCTGCTTGATTTCATACGGCAATTAGTCGCCGATTTCTGTAGGATCGTATGCACTTCTGACTCTTCCGACCAGAGAAGCGCCATCATCATTGACAACTCACCTGGTTATGTGGGCATCGCCCCGACGATCCATGAGTGGCTGACCGACTGCGGCCCGATTGTCGGCAAGTTCGTGACCGTAACATCTCTTGATGCCCAAGACCTTCAGGCTTGTGGTCGAGCAGTTTGTGCGCTCCATGATCTCTACAGAGCAAAGTGGCAGACAAGTCGCCTCTTCCTGAATGCCAGCGATGCCGGTAGCGGCTTCGCTTTGGCCAAGGAGCAAGAAGCATTCTTCATGCGACTGGCAACAGCCAGGAGTGAATCTGGTGCATCTACCGAGCAATTGGCGTTCTTCACAGGAGGCCACCATTCCTCTCGGCACTCAGGGGACAACGATGGCAAGGCTTTTAGGGATGCCCCGTGGAAGTATATCGGCCTGCTCATCAACCGCGTTCCTCGGGCCGTCAAACGGGGCCACCTCGCCTATGAGTTCTCAAGTGCCGACATAAATGCACTCTGTTCAGTTGTGCAGGCACCATCGCATCGCGAAGGGATTACGGGTTGGCGCGAACATATGGTCTCATACGATGAGTACATTGAAAACCAGTTCTTGTTGCAGTCCCTGCAACGGGGAAGGCGAAGGCCGGAGCGTCGGTTACACCGGCTACTCGACACCATTGACCATGCGATAGAGCGATTGGGAATGGAAATGCAATCGCCTGAGGGTGCCGTTGCCATCTTCGGAGCCGATGGAGACAGCCCAAGGCACCTGCATTCCCGGTTGATCACATGTAACGAGATTGTGACCAGAGCGCGCTCCGCGCTTGATGATGCTGGCCTCGGCCACCTGGCCCGTCTTATCCACGACGAGTGGCTGCCCGGCAGCATCATCCCTTCCTTCCGCAGTGCCCTGTCGAACCTCCTGCGGGAAAGCGATTTCCCTTACTTCGAAATGGTTCCCTTTGAATTGGATACAGGTCCAGTGAATCCCGATGCCCAAGAGTTCGTGAGGGATCTTAGAGAGCACGTCGTCATGGCGATGCGGGAGTCAGAGAGGAGCGCGAGTGATCTGGATGAAGGAACGGTCCATACCCTCTCTGGGGTGATGGCAAGCCTTGCGGGTCTTTCGCTCACCTCTCCGTTATGGCACTCGCCGTTGCGGGAAGAGTTGGTCGGGCTGTTTGCAGGAGTCCTGTCCATTGAGTTGCTGCATTGGAACAAACGCAGTGCCGGAAAATCGGCCAGGCACGGGGTACAGCGATTCCTGGCACAGGAATCCGTGGAGCATTCGGAGATTGAGAAGGAACTCATGATGTCGCGGCGATTCAGGTTCTTCAGGCACCATATGATGCGAGCAGAAGGGGAGTCTGCCTTCTCGGACTTCTATTCAGTCTGCACGTCGTCCCAAGCACGGTTGCTCGATTTCGCGGCCGATGCGCAGTTCCTTCTTCGGCTAATGCAGTTCATGGTGCGTGAGGAAATGGAGCGACGTGGCCTATTCCCCTTTGTCCGAGGATTAGCGGAAGCTGTGATTGACGAAAAGACTGTCAGACATGAAGAGGCACCCGCCAGAATGGCAAAAGCCCTGCAATCTGCCGAGTACTTCGGGGAGTTCGACAAGGTATTGCGTCGGATTCTGAGAAACTGGGGGGTTGTCAATGGATAGCCTCACATTTTCACTTGTGGACTACCAGGCTGGACTGGCAGAGGGGAGATTTTCGCCACCCGAGGCACTCTGTCCGTACTATGACGTGGACCCGAGCTTGTATCGGGAACAGGGGAACTCCGGTCGACGACGGGACCGGCTCGCTGAGGCGTTGCGGGAGCTGCAGGTGCGGACTGGCCGAGAGTATTACCAGAAGACATACCCTCTCCAGGCAAGAACCTTGGACTACTCTGCCAGGTCGTTTCCTGCGTACCGTTTCATTCTGCCGGAGGTAATGAGCGAAGACTGGCTTGCTATAGTAGACTGGGGGAAGTTTCAGCGCGATCACGTCCTGCACCAGCCACTATCTGGATATGTAGTCCTGAAGCTGCTCGATGGAGATAGCAAGAGTGACGCAATACAGCTCCCCTCTGGCAAAACGATCCTTGACACCTGCGTTGATAAGATCCTCACATGGGAGGGCACAGGTTATGTCCGCGATTTCCTGGTCGGGTGCGGCATGCATGATCAAGATCCGATCCTTGACGCAGGCAATCCTGTCGCACGACAGGTTTGGCGTATTTTTTTTCGTGAGGCCGCTTATGTAGCAGCGGTGTTCCATGATCTCGGTTACCCATGGCAGTATGCAGAGCGCATGCACTCCAACCTGAGGGGGATCAATTCACCGGCAACCATGAGAAATCGGAGTGCATCCCAGGTCGTCGAGAACTTTGGTCATCGTCTGCTGTTCCATGCTTTGCGGGGGTATCAGAAGCCGGACGCGGCTGCTCCATCTCGCTGGGCAGAACGGGTTGTGAGTCTTACTGATTCTGCGCTCTCCAGTACGCATGGACTTCCGGGAGCCTTGGGTTTTCTGCATCTCAATGACGCTGTCCGAAGGTTCCCTAGTCATGCCCAGTCGCCGCTGCACTTGCTTTGTGTCGAGTGGGCGGCTGTGGCAATTATGATGCACGATATGGGCCGGATTTACTGGGGAAAAGGGCGAACAACTGGAACCCCGGAAAATCCGTTTCTGCGTCTCAGTTTTGCCCGTGATCCTCTGTCGGCCATTATTGCTCTTGCCGACGTGTTGCAGGAGTTTGAGCGACCATCAGCGCGATTCGGGCCAACGAGCGGTAAGGGAGGCGCGAATCGCGTGGCAGTTCACTATGGTACAGGCTGCTCGGCCACGGAGTTGACCGTGGATGGCACAAGTCTCTCGGTTCGCTTCAGGATGCTTGATGTCAGCTCGCGATCCATCAAGCGGAAATCGATTGTGGATGAGGAAAAGGACTGCTTCGGGCCGCGATATGGATTCCTTGATATGCAGTCTCTTGGTATCAACAGCGTTACTCTTCAGGCGGTGTAATGAGTAAACAGATTCGCAAGGCACTGGCCGAACACACATCGATGTTGCCCTACCTCATCATGAAGGGCATGGATTCTCTGGGCCAATTGGCTGAAGGACGAGCACGGGTCTCCTTCGGTGACTGGGCACAGGGCATGAAAACCGGGCTTCCGGATGAACAGTGCGAGAACGAACGCCTCGAGTGGCTCTGGGATATGCTCTGTAGCAACCCGGACGTGAAGACGGTGCTTGGAGCCCGGTTGGTGCCATTTGATGATGATTGGAAGAGGCTGCCAACCATTGAGGTGGCCCCCGCAAAATCGCGGTTCGCAGTGTTCTTCAAGACGCCATACTGGTTCAGCCTTGAGGAGTCACCGCATTCCATTTCGGACACGCCCGTTAACGCATCCGTCATCTTGGACGGTCCGCTTCTGATGGGGCCTGGGAAGGGGCGACGGTTCAGTTGCCATGACGTGGCCTGCACGCTGGTATTGGAGCCGCCGAAGTTGGGCACCGTTGCCGAAGAGGCCGCAGCGATGAAGGTAGATGAAAAGGCTGTAGTGATCGAGAACGGTAGTGTTTTCGTGTCTGTACGCAGCCTGAACCACGCCTACACGAAGGCGAGCTTACGGTTGGAGCCGCACCGGCGTGGTCCTGGAGGACGGGCTTACGATCACATTGCCCTGATCGAAGACAACGGACGAAAATGCATCTCCTTGGAAAAGCTCCGCTGCCAAGCAGAGAAGAAGGCGCGCCAAGCACTCGTGAAGAACACTGATTCCAAAGACAAGACGAGTTCTGGGCCAGAGACACTCTAATCGGATTGTGGGTTTGTATAGATGGAAGCTGACGGAACAGTTCTACTCCACTGGAGCGAGAAGACGGCCAATCCGTCCGAGCAGGACCCGTTGGGGTTGAACCTGCGGGTCGGGGCGCGGCTGGGAGCACAGCTACTCTACTGCATCACCTCCATCACCCCACGGGCTCGTTACTATTCCTTCCTGACCTGGTGTGTGGCGGACTACCTCGACCGCGTCAAAGGCACCGCACTCGACGGCGGTCTCCGGATGGCACTGCTTCTTCGTGAACGCGCCCTGACTCTTGGGTGTGCATTCGATCATGGCGGCCAGCCCTGTGAAGGGGGAGGCCTAATCGGTTCACGCGAAGCGGCGCACGTCGTCGCGGCGAACGCCGGGGATGCAGTGCGGCTCGACAAGGTCGAGCTGAGCAAGAACCTGGCCTGGGACGCCTACAAGGGATCGCTGGCTGGATTGGATCTGTTCGCGGGTGCAGCACCCGAGGCTGATGGCGCTGAAGATGAGGATACAGACGAATCGCCTGACGCGGAGCAACTCACCGAAGACGACCTGTTGCTTTCCCCGGCGGGCGCGGAGTTGGCTCGACTCTTCGGGACGGCAGTGTCGGGAGCGTATGTTGCCTCGGCCGTTACCCGATCTCGTCCTGAAGTGACACCTTCGGAATTGGATGAGTGGGGCAAGGCGGCCGGGCTGTGCGCACTGGCTGCGGGACGTGCCCCGGAGTTGCACGAACTGCGGTCGATGTTCTTGAGGGTTGGCGGCAACAGCCATAATTCGCACCGGTTCCGACACGACTCAATTGTCGCATTCCTGTTTCTCGCGTCCGAATTGACCTCGCAGAAGATCGCCCTGGACGAGGGTGCGTTCGCCACGACAACCTACTTCAGTCAGGCGTATGGCCCCGACGGAACGGTCATTGACATCGAGTGGCCTGCAGCACTGGGCGACATCGTCAGGAGGTGGCGGTTGTTCCACGCCCACTACTACCTGTCGGTGGCGCTGGAAGGGCTGTTCGTGAGCGTCGTCCGGGAGGGGCTCGATGCGGGACTCGGCGGTTTCACACTGGACGACCTGATCAGTCCTCTCGACAGTCGTCATGTCGCCGAGCGGCTGAGCGAACATCTGGACTGTCAGTTGTCGGGCTCGTGCCTCGATTTGTCACTGACCGACGTTGCGCATGCCGTCGGCATCGAGACCCACGGCACGCAACCCGAATGGAACGAGTCACTGGACGTGCTGGCCAGGCTTGGTCATGCGCTCTCCGAGACAGGAATCGAGGTGCTGCTTCGCGACCGGAACATCCTTCACACCCCACAGGGAATCGCGTTGTCTTTGCTTCTATCGACGGTCGTCACAGCTCGGTTTGCAGGTTGGCGAGACCAGCCCCAGTCAGAATGGCTGCTGAACAACGTCTACGATGCCTCCGAAGATATCACGGTGCCCCTGGTCCTTCAGGATCTCGTCACACACTACGACAACTGGTTGGGTGTTCCCTTCCGCGAACTGGGGAAACGGCTGATTCAGCGATTCGTCGTTCGGCAACACGAGACGCTGGCCTATGACAAGAGCCGCTCCGGCGGGAAGATTCTCTTCCACACGGAGCGCGGGCGGATCATCGGGCGCGGCATCCCGTACGATGCCATTGGCGTGACGAACCCCCGGTTCCGCAGTGCCATCCAGGTCCTCCTTGACCTCGGATGGATGCAAAAGCAGGAGGACGGCATTCTGGCGCTTACGGCGGATGGAATTGAATGCCTTGAACGTGAGCTTGCCGGGATGGAGGCGGAATCATGAGGAGTGCCGATTTCCGCACACTCCTGGACCGATGCCCGGCGGAGATCGCGCTCTTCTCGACATACGCGTTCCAGCCGACCTATTTCGAACGGAGCCTGCTGAATTCCCGCGCGCTGGCCAGCGCCACGCGGATCGTCGTGCTGATGGACGGGAATCAGTACCGGCAATTGCAGAAGGACGGGGAGCCGACGCGGCATCTGAACCATCGTTATCTTCTCGTTCCCATCTTCCGCAGGACCGGCGTGT
Source organism: uncultured Victivallales bacterium (assembly GCA_964604795.1). Classification (GTDB taxonomy): domain Bacteria; phylum Verrucomicrobiota; class Lentisphaeria; order Oligosphaerales; family CAZSBQ01; genus CAZSBQ01. Next base: position 13,082 of record CAZSBQ010000047.1, read on the forward strand.
TCCATCCCAAGCTGCACCTGTTGGCTTCCACCAAGGCCGCCATGGTCTTTTGCGGGAGCTGCAATCTCACCCAGCCTGGATGCACGCACAACCTGGAAATGCTCAACGCGGTTCAGTTTCAGCTTGAGGATGGGGAGAGGCCCCCTCCCAGCGTTGCGCTGGCACAACAGGCACTGGCCTTCTTTGAAACCGCCTTGGCGGCAAGTGAACGCCGAAGTGCAGCCCTGGCGAGGGAATGGGTGGATGACCTGAAGGAGTCCCTCCCTTGGCTGCAAGTCGCCAGGCGACAGCGTAGAATCGATGGCAACCTGCAGTTGCATCACAATCTGGACAAGCCGCTCTGGGACGCGATCCAGAGCCGTATCGGCGACGAAGAGGTGAAGCGCGTCACGGCGCTCTCGCCATTCTTCGACCGCGAACTGGCAGTGCTCAAGACCATGCAGCGCGCATGGCCTGACTGCGAATTCCGCATCGCAGCCCAGCAGCATACGAGCAATCTCCCAACACACGTGCTGGCAGGAGTCACGCCCCAACCGGCGCTCTTTGCCTTGAGCGGACATCAGGAACGGCGGCTGCACGCGAAGATGGTGGTCATCGAGACGAGCACCCGCACAGTTGTCGTGGCAGGCAGTGCGAACTTCACGCGCGAGGCTTGGGACGGGATCAACGTTGAGGTCTGCTTCGTATGGGACACCGGAGAGAGCGTTGACGATCTGCTGTTCGATGACGAACTCAAGCTCGTCCCGATAGCCCCTGGAGACTTCGTCCCAGGTACGGAAGAGCCCCCGACGCCGGAACCGCATACAGAGGGCGGCAGGCTCTACCTGAGCGAAGCGGTTCTTGAGTCGGGCGGGAAGATCAAGATCGAATACGGAATGGACGAGGACCTCTTGGGCAGCGATGTGACCCTTCGCCTATACCCATCCGGGCGCATTGACCCGCTGCCGCCTCTGAGCGTACCGGCCAAGAAACGAGGCCAGGCCACGCTAACCGTAGCCGACTCATCGGAAATGCGTCACGCCGTCGCGTGCGAGCTCTGCGCCATGGTTGACGCTGCACGCGTGATGAGCCACCGGACGTGGCTCGTGCAGCAGGACGCCCTTACTCATGTGCCGGGGGAAGGAGACCAGCGCACAAAGACCGAACGCGAGGTCATTGAGAGCGGTCGCGGGCTTGCCTTCTTGTTGGCAGAGATAGAAGAGGAAGACGGTTTCGAGGGTCTGGTGCGCTGGTTGCGCGAGCACACAATCCACTTCAGTGACCAGCCCCGGCAGTTCTTCGGGCGACATCGTGGCATTCCCCGGAAGCGTGATCCTTTCCGGTCTGACGACCCCCAGCAGGAAGTGCCGGAACAGCCATCTGAGGCAGATCAGCAGATGGTCCAGAAGGCCGTCCAGGATTTCGCGGAACGGCACCGCAACCAGAGACTCGAACGCCATGTGCGCAAGGGCAATATCTACGGGTTGCGGAACTACATGGACATCTTCGTGGCGGTCAACAGCCGGGTGTTCGAGTACTACGTCAGGCGGCTGGTCAAAGCGCCCATGGCCGTGGGGCTGATCATCGAAAACCTCAATACAACACTGCGTGTGAAGCGATGGCGCGACCAGGATGGGGACGACCACGAGGACATCGGCTATCTCCCGATCCTGACGCGGAATTACGAAAGCGACATGGACCTGTTGCGGGAACGGCTGAGTGAGGCCAACGTGCCCGGCCATCTGTGCGTGTCTCTGCTCATGGCGCAACTCGCCCGGGTTACCATCGAGAAGAGTGGCAACCCTCAACCCCAAGACATGCTGGAACGACAAGCCCATGACGTCACGTCGGCGTTAAGAGCACTCGACATGCCTCTGCCAACTGGAGAAGAACGACGACGGGCGTTGCGCGAGTACGAGTTCAGTCTGACGTCTACCGAAGAGCGTTTGCTGGTCGAGATCCAGGCTATGGCTGAGGACGATAGTGAGACTGCCCCGGCCACATGACCTCGGTGTGGAGAGCGTTAAGCGCCCGGCGCTGAGCCAGGCTCAAAGCCGCGCAGACCCCCGGCGGTCACAGAGTGACCCGGTTCGAGAGTTGTCCTGGTGGGAAAGGTCGGAGGCTGGCGAGGATTCGCATGGGAAAGGACGGAAACCGCTCCGATCCCTGCTACCGTTCACTCTTTGGCAATCTACGACGCCGAGAGGAAGTCCGGAGCCATTTCGACGCGTTCAGGGGCACCCGGTTAACGGCCGGGTGCCCCTTTCACTTGCTCAAGGCCTCCGGCTGGGACCAGGGGATGAACGCGGCGAAATGGCCTTGAGCTTGTCGAAAGGCCATTTACATTTCTTTCAGAAATCATGCTATGGGCAGTTTCTTCTACATCCTCCGTCTGCGATCTGGCCAGCTCTATGTCGGTGCCACGACCGACTTGGAACGCCGCTGGCAGGAACACGTAAGTGGCGAGGCCTGCCGCACCACCAGCCTCGATCCTCCAGTGGCCATCGTACACAGCGAGCAACACCCGACGTTCGCCGACGCACGTCGGCGAGAAGCCCAAGTCAAGCGCTGGTCCCGCGCCAAGCGCGAGGCCCTGGTCGCTGGAGATGCCGACGCACTGCGTCGCCTCGCGCAATCCCACGACCATCAGCAGTGACTTCAAGCAGCGTGGTCCAATCCCAACGGCGGGCCGTTTCCTTTTACCCTCCGTAAATCCCGCTCAGCCAAAAGGATTTGTGACACGCCCGCCGCCGTCAAACGGCTCCATGGCGCTCTCTATCTTCGCCCAATCGTCGCCGCCCTCCGGGCCGGAATCGGCAGAAATTCGGCCCAAACTCTCCCTGAGCTTGTTGAATCCGCGATCATGCGGAGTCCAATCGCGAATTGATGACCCGCTGCTCCGGTTTCCGCGATTGACAAATCGGGAGCACTTGCTATCATATGGATACGAAACGTCAATCCGGAGCTACCGTCATGCAGACCGAGAGAATCATTGAACTGGCGCGGAGGCGCGGTGTCATTCGTGCTGCCGATCTTGCAGAGGTCGGGGCCAGTCGCACGCTGCTTCCATATCTAGCCGACAAGGGGGAGCTGCGGCGCGTCAGCCGGGGAGCTTATGCGCTGGCCGACTACGTACCCGAACATGAGACGCTTCTCGCGGCAGCAACCGCCGTGCCGCATGGCGTCGTCTGCCTGCTCTCCGCCCTCCAGTTCCACGAGATCACCACTCAGATGCCGATGGAGACTTGGATCGCGATCAAGCGCGGCACGCGCATGCCGACCTGCAAAGGGCTCGACCTCCAGGTCGTGACGCTCACCGGCCTGGCCTTTTCAGAAGGTATCGAGGAACATGACGCCGACGGTATAGCCATCCGGGTTTATTCGCCCGCCAAGACGGTCGTCGACTGCTTCAAGTTCCGCAACCGAATCGGGCTGGATGTGGCCCGCGAGGCCCTCCTCGATGCACTTCAGCAGAAGAAGGCGACCCGCGACGAAATCTGGCGACTGGCCAAATGCTGCCGAATGGCCCGCGTCATGCGTCCCTACCTGGAGATGGCCACATGAGTGCCGAGAACACCGCCAAGTCAGTTCACCAGCGCCTGCTCAACATCCGTGACGCGACTGGCGAGCAGTTCAATCACCTGCTGATGCGCTACGGTCTGGAGCGCCTGCTCTACCGAATCCAGGCCGCCGGTCACGCCGAGACCTTCGTACTCAAGGGAGTGATGCTCTTTGCACTGTGGCACGACGTCCCCGGTCGCCCCACGCGTGACATCGACTTGCTCGGATTCGGCGATCTCACCCACGACCGGTTGCGCGCCATCTTCAGCGACGCGTGCGCTGTGAAGGTAAAAGACGACGGCCTACGCTTCGATCCGGATTCCATCCAGACCGACGACATCCGCGACGACCAGGAGTACCACGGCGTGCGCGTTCGGTTGGTGGGATTCCTTGGACGTGCTCGTCTGGCCATCCAGATCGACGTGGGTTTCGGTGATTCCCTGACGCCCGCGCCGCAGCAGATCGACTACCCGGCGATTCTGGATTATCCGGCGCCGCGCCTGCGTGCCTACCACCCAGCCACCGTCGTGGCGGAGAAACTCAACGCTGCTGTCGTTCTCGGCGCGCTCAACAGCCGGATGAAGGACTTCTACGACATGCACGTGATCCTCGCGCACATGGAGATCGAAGACGACCTCCTGCGCGAAGCCATCCGAGCAACGTTCGAACGGCGCAACGTCCCTCTGCCGGAGAAACTGCCTGTTGCCTTTACGCCGGAGTTCCTCGAGGACGGCATCAAGCAAACCCAATGGCAGGCCTTCCTGCGGCGCAGTTCGCTTTCCTCTTTCGGTCTCGACCTGGCTACTGTGCTCTCCGACCTTAAAAAGCGCCTCTGGCCGCTGCTTTCCGCAGCACGAAAAGGGTGACAGGTGGCCGTTCCATGGGCGCATACGCAATCTACACCCGTCAGTCCCGCGTTCGGCACGATATCACGCTGTCGTCCTGCGACGTTCAGTTTCAGATCTGCCGGGACTACGCCGATGCCGTACTGCCGAGGGGCAGCATCTGGTGCGGTACCCGCTACGACGACCCCGGCCAGTCAGGTGAAGATCTCGACCGTCCCGCATTGCAGGCGATGCTTGCCGAAATCGAGACGGGAAATCTCTCCCACGTCATTGTGTATCGCCTCGACCGACTGTCCCGCCGCCTTCGCGATACCATCCAGATCCTCGATAGCTTCCACCGGCATCAGGTCGAGCTGAAAATCGTGACGGCCCCGATGCTGGGCGAATCCGCGTCCAGCCAGTTCATGCTCAACCTGCTGGCCTCGTTCGCCGAATTCGAGCACAGCCTGATTTCGGACCGCATCCAGGAGAGCATTCGCGCCCGTCGCCGGGGTGGACGACGGCTCAGCGGCAAGCCGCCATTCGGATACGATCTGGACAAGACCACAAAAGGACTCATCGTCAACGCCGATGAAGCCCGCAAGGTCAGGAAGCTCTTCCGCCGGGCCATTGATGGACAGACCCCGCGCCAGATCGCGGAGTACGCCAACAAGCGTGGCTGGACGACGAAACTGCACATCTCCCGCAGCTCCGGCAAACACCTCGGCGGCAACCCGTGGACGGCTCGTCAGATTCTCGAGCTGCTGCGCAATCCGGTCTATGCCGGATGCCTGCGCGGTGAAACCGGCGGGCGACGGCCCGGTGACCACCCGGCAATCATCAAGCCGGAGCAATTCGATGAAGTCCAGTCACGTATCGATGCCCGCCGCCCTGCGACGCGGAAGCGCCAGAGCCTCGATCTTCCCTTCAAAGGCAAGGTGTTCTGCGGAGAATGCGGTCGGGTCATGAGCCCGCACGTCGTCCACAACCGTCAGAAGCCGCACATCGGCTACATCCACTATCGCTGCCGTTCCCAGGCCGGAGGGCGACCGCCCTGCAAGGGCATGAGCGTGCCAGCCGAGCAATTGCGCATGTTCATTCTGGAGGTCATGCGTGACGAAGAGGATCGGTGGGGAATCGCCCCGAACTCTCCCTCGCTCTCACGCTCTATAGAGAGCCGGACTCTACGCTCTCCCGCGAAACCCCAAATCGGCCCTCTCCCGTCCTCCGTGGCTGCCCCTTTTGGGCCGATTATTAAACAACCTGCCCACCTTCGGGCTGCGATGCGTCTTGTGGACAGAAAGCCAACGGCTTCCTCTCGATCTCTAAGTGAATGGAATTGAGCGCGTTCCACTGTTTTTCATTGCTGATGGCGCGCTGCCAAATGGGCCTCCGGCCAAAAGTCACCGATGAAATTCGCAACGGATTTCGATCTCCACGGTTGGATAAAATAGTATGCACATGCTATGATATGCGTGCAAAGTTATCCAGGAGATCAGTCATGAGCAATGCAATCGAAGAAGCCAGGCAGCGCATCCGCGACATGGGTGGTACCGTCCGCACTAGCCAAGCACTGGCGGCCGGCATCCATCCTCGCACCTTCTACGCGCTCCGCGACAGCGGCGAGCTTGAGCAACTCTCCTGGGGGGCTCTATCGCCTGACCGACCTGCCAGACCTCTCCGAGCCAGACCTTGCAACGGTAGCCAAGCGAATTCCCGAAGGCGTCGTCTGCCTCATCTCGTCGCTCGCCGTTCATGAACTGACCACGCAGATCCCGCATGCGGTCCATCTCGCACTGGAGCGCGGCACCAGGTACCCGAAACTCGATCACCCGCCTCTGCGTGTCTACCTGTTCTCGAAGTCTGCCTTCCTGGCTGGGATCGATGAACGGGAGGTGGATGGCGTTCAGCTGAGGGTCTACAGCGCGGAGAAGACGCTGGCCGACGGCTTCAAGTTCCGCCACAATATTGGACAGGACGTGGCCACCGAAGCACTCAGAGCATATCGGCGGCGTCCAGGCGCGAATCTCCAGCAGGTTTACGAATACGCCCGTATCTGCCGGGTGGCTAATGTCATCCGCCCCTATCTGGAGGCCGGACTATGAGCAAGTGCTCAGTAACCAACAAGGCCGCCTCCGTTCGCCAACGCCTTCTCAACCTGGCGAAGGCATCGGGGCGACCGTTCAATGAGGTTCTGCAGCACTACGCATTGGAACGCTGGCTGTACCGCCTATCACGCTCAGAGCATGCAGAACGCTTCGTCTTGAAGGGGGCGCTCCTGCTCCGCGTGTGGGACGTTGCTGTTGGACGGCCGACACGAGACATTGATCTGCTGGCTCGTACCAGCAACGATTTGGACTCGGTTCGGACCGTAGTGGAGGCGATTTGCGGTACCTCTGTCGAGGACGATGGCATGGAGTTCGACAGCAATTCCGTAACCACTGAGCGAATCAGCGAAGATGCCGATTACGAGGGTGTGCGGGCGACATTCGGCGGATCGCTTGGTACGGCCCGATGTCCTATGCAGATCGACATGGGGTTCAGCGACGTGGTCACGCCTCGCCCAGTGGAAATCGACTATCCGACGATCCTCGACCTGCCCGCACCACACCTGCGGGCTTACATACCAGCCCCGGGCAACGCCCTGGGAATTGAATCGGCAATCGACACAAGCCCTGAAAGGGCACGACATACCAGCCCAGGGCGTTGCCCTGGGCCTGGGGTTTGGACGTTTTGGGCAGGAGGAATGGGGGGCGACTACGCCGCTCGGA
>CAZSBQ010000048.1:0-20039 GCA_964604795.1 uncultured Victivallales bacterium
GAAAACCACTGAGCACGCAAGTGCTCCCAGGGTTCGAATCCCTGCCTCTCCGCCAGTCTTTATTTGTTCCCGTTGAACGACTTGCGACTTCGCTAGGATGGCTCTTTCTTTTCGCATTTTTTGCCTATAGTTGATGGTTGTGGTTTTGTTGTGTCTTTGTTGTGTTATATTTGCAGCAGTTCGAGACAACAAGGAGGCCAGTAATGAAGCCCGAAGCAAAAATCACGCAAACCACATCTTCGACGCGGGGGAAGAGATATACGGTCTTTGTTGTCACTTACTATGACGACAACGACAAGCGCAGACGCAAGGTCTTCACAGACGAGGCCAAAGCGGCGCGATTCAAGAAGGATTGCGACCACGACCGGGCAATTCAAAATGAACGGCGGGCGACACTGCGCAACCGCATCGGGGAAGATGCGATGAAACTGCCCACTTTGCAATTGCGGCAGGCAGCGGATGCCGTCACCATTCTGGAGGGGAAAATCTCCCTGTCGGATGCAGCTCGTTTTGCCCGGCAGGTAGTGGACCTGCAGGAACAGTACGACAGCGGCGACGACCACGCCAGCACTTTGGATGGGGTCGTTTCGTGGTACGAAAACGCTCTCAAACACGCACAGAAAGAAATGCAGACGGTCTCGCAGTACGTCCAGGTTTATCTGGCGGCAAGTGAGGGCGCACTCCGAGTGGCGTCCATATATGAACTGAACGTCAGGCTTAAGCGTTTCTGCGATGCATTCGGGGAGCGGCGCTTGGACGAGGTCGAGCGTACCGAAATCAGCGAGTGGCTTGATGCAATGCGCACGAAGCAGGGTGAACCACTTTCTGTAAACAGCAAAAAACATTATCGATATGCTGTTGCCGGATTATTCGCACACGCGATTGAACATACCAATCTGGTCTCAGAAAATCCCGCTGTGCGGCAGACGAAATCACGGCGTACACAGCACCTTGAAAAAGTGCGGTATAAAGTGGAAATTTTCACCCCGGATCAGGCGCGTGCGCTGATTACAGCGGCGCGCAAACATTTTCCTTCGATGGTGGCGCCCGTTGCCCTTGGTTTGTTTGCTGGACTTCGCACAAACGAGATTATGAGGTTGACTTGGGAGGAGCATATCTCCCTTAACAAGGGCATTGTAATGATCACAGACAAGGTGGCAAAAACCGGTCAAATTCGTAATGTGGAGATAACGTCGACCCTGCATGAGTGGTTGGCTGCATGTCCGTCCCAGGCCGGCAAAGTGGCACCCGAAGGCGCAAAATGGACATATCGGCGGCGGAAGCTACTTGAGAAGGCCGGACTTGAAGAATGGCCGCGGAATGGAATGCGGCACAGCTATGGGTCCTACCACCTTGCGCAGTTTGGGGACGCGAAGAACACGATATCCAACCTTGGACATGGTTCGGACGTATTTTTAAACATTATCGTCAATTGATGGACAAGGAGCAAGCAGCCGCGTACTGGGCGATCCTGCCATCCGATAGTGATGAAGCAGCAAGCCCAGAACCACAGAGTGTGAAGACCACGTAGTCGGCTGCTGATTTTTGCCTCCCCATGAATGCCCGATCGACGCCGGCGCTGGCAGTGGACCCCCCGAACCGGTGATTGGATTTTCCCTGTTTCTCGCTATAGTCTTGCCGAAAAGGGACTCTTTTTGCATCCCTTGACAGCACGCTGGTCGGTCTGTATTCTTGCAACAGGAAACGGTCTGCTGTAAGGGTATTCCGCTCCAAGTCTGAAAAACAGTCTCAGGAACCCCTCCGCATATTAGTGGTCGCGCACAATTTTAAGGACAGTCAGTCCAAAGACAGAACGCGGGCGGTCGTGAGCTGGTTGCCGGCGGAGCATAGGCAATGAAAATCTGCATCCTGGGTCAATCGAGCGAAATAGCATTCAAGAAGAATGAAGCCAGCAAGAAAGACAACTCCCTGAAGCGGATCAACGGCTGCGAGCTGCTTCTTCCGCCTGTCATCGGCGTTCATTGCATTGAAGAGCTGTACGCAGATACCGAGGTGCCCCTCGACCCTCTACCTGCTTCTCCCCCTCCACGGCAGTTCCCTCCCACCGGGATTATGACACCCGGAGACCCCCTATACTCCGCGAACGATGTCGCCGAATGGTGCGAGCGCGAGTTCGGTGATCCGGCTCCCTCACAGGACTCGCCCGAAGCAGCAACCGCATTCTGGAGGCGGTTCACGGAGGCGAGGTTGAGTGGCCATCACGCCGAGCGCGCCCGGATTCTGCAGGCATACCTGGAAAGCACCTCTTGGCATGGTTTCATCGGCGACTGGGACTGGCTCATAGTAGACTGTGCGGCCATCGTGCGGGACATCGACCTCTTTCTGCATGGTGCCGACCGTGACGAACTCGATGCCGACAGCATTGTGAATGTCATCGAAGGTGATGGACCGTTCGTCCTTCGAACACTGTACCAGTGGGCGGAAAAGATCGAGGACCGGATGCGCCGCGGGCAGTGTATTCTGCTCCTGAACGACCGGGAAACGGCCCGCCTGTCCGAGATTCTGGTTTCGCATCTCTACAGCTGCAAGGATTCTGCCTACGAACGCTCGTCCAACCTCCAAGACTACCTTGACCCGAAACGGTATGTTCCAAGCGCAGATTCCAAGTCGTGTGCGGTTGAGACGGAACAAGCTGAGGAATATCCCGACCCGCCTCCGTCTCTCACGGATGAGAAGTCCTGGGGTTGCCGCATCCGCTGCATCAGGGAAGTTCCGGATGCATCACCTGCCAGCCACAAATCGCCGAAAACCGTTCCCTCGTTTCATAAGCCCGCGTTTGCCCTGGACGGGTTCGATCCGGATGCCGGCTGGTCCGACGACCCGGAAGTGGACCGGACGCTGGAAAGACGAACCCCGGTTGACCGCTTCTGCTCCAATTCAAACGGGTTGTCGGTCCTGGCTACGGATGCCCACGGGTATCCCGTCAGCTTCATGCTCGCCCGTGGCCAGGGCGCCCTGGTCGTCCTGCCGCGTCCACTGCTCGGGGACACTTTCATGAAGAAGCTGGACGCCGAAAGAAGAGTCTTTGGATTGCGGGAGCTGAACAGTATCCTGGCCAAGACAGGAGAGAAGGATAAGGAATCTCAGGGGACCACGGACAGAGGAATATCCAATAAGGAACAGGAGAAGGAGAGCCTTGAGCACTGGCGGTGGCTGGAGTTCGTTCTTTACGAAAGGGATGGTGACGGGAGCCCGATACCGAGCAAAGTCATTGTCCGATACACAGGGGAGAAGGGCGGATGCCAGTATTTTAGTTTTCGCCGTACAAAGCTTGAAAAAGGCTTTATCAAGGACAACTCCGGAAAGGCGAACGACAACTGGGGTATGCTTCGTCAAGTTGCGCGGCAGAAGGATCATCGTTCGTTGTCCCCTCTACCCCGTGAAGGGGAGAGTGAGAGCGCTCGCCGAACGCGAGTAGGCTCTCTGAGGAAGGACCTTGCCGAGCTTCTCGCCCAAGGACCGGACGATTGCAAAGACTGGCCGAGGGTTGACTGGTCGGCAGGCAAGGCGAAAGCCATCAGCAAGGAGAGGGGGGCGGGCGTGTGGAAGTGCGCCTTCAAGGTCCGCATGGCGGAGGACTCCAAACATGACGCATAGGCCTTGCTGAGGCCCGTTCAGCAGGCAGTCGGCGGCCGCGCGCAGTGCAGCAGAATCCGGTTCCGGTCACAGTGTCACTGTCATAGGGGTCTGTGTATGCTCAAACCCCTGATTTTTTGATAAAATCCCTGCTTTTTAGAGGTGAGAGGGGGTGGGTGTGACACTGTGACAGTATGGGTATATATATATGTATATTCTATATATTTGAGGCTATATAGTCGTAAAAACAGTGTCACAGAAACCTCGTGACAGTGAGTGACACTGCACCTCTTTTTCAACAATAGTGTCACGCAGTGTCACGGCGGACTCAAACAGCGAATCAGCCTCAAAACAAGAACAGTGTCATAGGGGCGAATCCTGACTGCGCGACGGCATTTTGCCCTCCTGCTGGCGGAGCACAAGCAAAATCTCATGGCTGATCCCGAAGACCTGCCTTAGCTCGTTTCGGCCCTGATGCCGAATTCGGCATCAACTGCATAGCACGGATTGGAAACCCTACCTCAAAAAAAATCGCGGAAAAATGATCCCCGACCACAGATCGCGAGCGAAGCGAGTGAGCTGTGGGACCGATAGGTCAAGGGGATTCATTTTTTCGAATCCGGCCTAAACTCAAGCCGAATTTTGGATGCATTAGGGCGTATGGGCTGATCTTCAGGTATTTCGATCTTGTGTCAAATCATATATAGCCCTCTCCACTGCAGGGCCTGCAGTTGCTATGCTGCTCTTTGGCGAAGTGTGATGAGCAGCGCCTGGAGATGCCAGAAATAGGCTTTTTCAAACTGTGTGTAGTAGCGCAGCAATGAAGCACAGCGGGCCTTCTTATGCCTTCGCTCTCCCGTTTTCAGAGGTCAGAAAGGGTCTCGTCTGTACTGGTCTGCACAAGGGAACTGAAACCCAACCTCAGATCGATCCCCAGCACCGCAATCTCATCGACCCCGGAGTCTGTCCTGCAAATGCTCTCCGCCGCCTTTGTCAGGAGTCCACAGAGCTTATCAAAGGGCAGGTGGGTGTTGCTCTCTGGATGTCGCCAGTAGTTCTTACTTCTCCCCTGATACACCAGAAGAAAAACGCCGCATCGGGAGCGGTTATCGCGCATGTATTGGCCGCGCAGCTGATTTTAAGCCGTTCGATGAGTTGACATGTTGACAATTTGTGAGCTATTTTTAATTCGATGAGCACAGGTGCGTCCACGCGCGCGGAATGGAGACGAATGTCGGGACGCTTTCCGTCGGCATAACTCTTCCTCCTGGGCCACGCTGTAGATGCTGCAACTGCGCTGCCTCAGCCAGTAGGCGAAATCATTGCGCAGTTGGACTTCTCGTTTGATGGCCTGCAATATGGATGCCCGGCTGTCCTCTGCTTCCTCGAGTTCGTGCTTCAAGTCGAGGAGTCGGCCGACGGTCAGATCGTAGAGTTCGGCGTGATTTCCGGGCTGCTTCACCCCCTTGTCGGCGAACTCGCGAACGGCGGCGAAAATGCCGCATCGGTCAAGCGCTCCGTGAAGCTCCCGTCCAAGTCTCTTTATTGTCATCTCGAAGCGTTTGGGACCGACAAGGCGAGCCTCGTCAACCGAGTCGAGGAAGAAGAATGCTCGCGCCGAACCCCATTTTCGCCATTCCTCGAACTCCTCATGCGTTCCGGCCTCCTCGAACGCACTCTCGAAGCAGTCGCCGACAAACTCCAGGCGCACAAAGAAGGCTGCCTCACCCGAGGCCTTAAGTTTACAGGCGCAGTGCTTGAGTTCAGATGTCTTCCCCGACCCCGCTTCGCCCAGAATGACGACACGGGGCAGTACCAGAAGATCGCCCCATCCCCTGGAGTCCAGTACGCCATGATGCCGAGAGTGTCGTAGTCATCGGATTGGTGCGGGTCTGGCGACAGCGGGATGAACTGCCGGTTCAAATGCAGGAAGTCAGTAGACATGGGGTAGCGATACGCTCTCGGTTTTTCCGGGCAGAAAGAGCCTTGCCAGTTCAATGCCTACAATATCGCACCGACTGCAACACGCAATCCATTGTTCCCCTGCAGTTTCTCGTCCATTCAGAGAAACGCTTTCTGACGAAGCATTCACAAATCTGACGGTGAAGCAGGCAGGACACACGCTTTTCTGACGGTATAGCGTCAGTTTTATACGTCTGTATGTCAATGGGTTATGACTTTTTAGTGGTTCATTTGGTATATATTACCTGCATTCGACCCGGACTGCTGGGGATGGTCCGCAGTGGCCGACGGGTCGCCAAACAGACAAGGAGAAGATGAGAATGAGTGACAATTCAAGCAGGACGCGGGAAAGAGGCGCAGGAGGCGATTTGATGACGCCCGAGCAAGCGGCGAAATTTCTAGGGGTAAAAAAAAGCTCGCTTGCTGCGGATCGATGTCGGCGAAGCTGGGACATTCCCTATTTTAAATTAGGTAGTGCCGTCAAGTACGCCCGCCGAGATTTGGAGAATTATTTGCAGAAATGTCGAGTTGACCACGGCAAGGAGGAGTGCGGAATTCCAATAAGAGCAGAGTAGAAGGACCCACACAAGGGGGGGGGCACCGGACTTCAAGCCCGGTGCCGCCTCCACCCTTTAGAACGAACATTAATGGAGAAGAATAATAACTTGAAGTCGAACACCGAAAAATTTGATCTGATGATGACGCCGATGATGCGGCTGCGGGCGAAATTGAAAGAGTTGCCCCCGCCGGGCTACGGCCAGGGATGCCATCCGGGGCTCCTGGGGTGCGCGAACCTGGCCAGACGCGCAGGACTGGACCGGACTTCCGCATTTTGCAGGCTCAAGAATGCGATCAAGCCCGGCCCACGCGAGGTTCCGGATACGGAGATAAAAGATGCCATCAATCTCGCATACGACGGCAATCAAGAGAGTAGACCTCGCCCGGCAGCGGTCCGGAGAGCCGAAGAGTCGGGAGTTCCGAGCTTCGATAGCGATGCCGAGCGAAATCGCATAATTCAGGCAGGTGCCGGATGGGATGAAGCCACTTGGATGGCTGCCTCCCCGACACCAATTCCCGAAGCCCCCGCCGAGCAGACGCAACTGGTGCTTCGCGAGCTGTTCAGCGTCAACGAGTTCGTTTTCGTGGGCGAGCGGTGGGGGACGTCGGACAGCGTCTTGAGAGTCGAACAGTGGGCTGGCATCCTGGCTGAATTTGCAGGAACCCTGAACCCGCCACACGTGATCCCGAATCCGCTGACGGGAGACTGGGCTGCGAAGAGCTCAGGAGGTGGCAGTAAACGCTGCGACGAAGCCGTGGCCAAGTATCGAATTGCGGTCGCCGAATTCGACGGTCTCTCCCGAGAGGAGCAGTTGGCTTTTTGGGCGGGATTTGGTCGCCCGCTTGTGGCGCTGGTTGACTCCGGCGGAAAATCCGTTCACGCCTGGCTAAAAGTAGACTGCGCCGATGCCCAAGATTGGGGCGAGCAGGTGGGCAAAAAGCTTTACGGGGACCGATTAATCCCCCTTGGCGTCGATCCCGCATGCCGGAATCCAAGCAGACTCTCCCGCCTACCGGGCATCACGCGAGACAATGGAAATATTCAGAACTTACTTTATCTGAAGAGTATGGAGAATCGATAAATGCATAACCGAACATCTAGCCCAGATCCCGAGCGCGAATTGGAGCATATCATCGCAAATATGCCAGAGCGCAATCAGCCTATCCCAGATAGAATCCAAAGAATCATAGGCGACAGAGGGTTCTTACGGTCCTATCTTGACTTGCTCGGAGGAAGAAACGAAACTTCCTCGCTTTTTCACCTGGCCACCGCTCTAACCGTCCTCGGCGGCGGCCTGGCACGCAAAGTCTACGTCCGGCACGGCGAGCGTCGGGTTTACCCCAATTGTTTCACTTTAGTCGTAGGCAACAGCGGGATCTCGCGCAAATCCTCAGCGTTATCACCGGGGAAGCGGGTTTTTAGCAACTCCGGAACAGGTGATACAATGCCGGATAATTTCAGCGAAGAGGCGCTCGCTGAAATTTTGAAGGAAGCTCCAGTCCTGGGAATCATCAGCGAGTTCAAAACCCTTGTAATGAATGCCGGAAAAAACTATGCGGGCGGCCTAATCTCGAGGCTCACCGACCTGTTCGACATGCCCGCGGAACTTTCTTTCGCCTTCAAAAAAAATGCGAAAAGGAAAGGAGAGGGCTGCAAAGTCGTCGTCCCGGATCCCACTCTGAGCCTAATCGCGGCGACCACTGAAGATTATTTCGCAGTCGACGACGCGGACGTTGCCGGTGGATTCGTGGGACGTTTTCTCGTGTTCGCGCACCAAGAGGAGACGCCCGTCATCCCGTGGCCGGCACCGATTCCGAAGGAAGCGTTTGTGCACCTGGGCGCAATGCTGCGCGAGCGTGCGGAAAACGGTTGCGGCGAGCTGGAACTGACCGCCGAGGCGAAAGATGCCTTCAGTGACATCTACCGGCGCTTCCGCAAAGAGGCCAGCGAGGCTCCCGATCGAAGTGCCGCGATGGACAGCTTCAGGTCCCGGGCTGGACTTTTCGTACTGAAGCTATCCCTAATTTTTGCAGTGAGCGAAAACCCGCACGCCAAGGTTATTGAAAAAACACACATTACGCGAGCAGAGCTGCTAGTCAAACAGTGCACTGAGGGACATGCCCGGTTGATCAGCCGCATATGCACCTCGAAATGGGAAAAAGACCGAAAAAAGGCTCAGGATTTCATCGCCGCCCGCAGCGAAACCAGCATGCGAGACATTTATCGCCATCTCGGGGTTGATGTCCAAACCGCGGGTCGCATCGTCGACACGCTGGAGGCCAGCGGTTTGGTGCATTCTCGAATGGAGAAGGCCGCGAACGGCAAAGAAGTCGTTCGCATTGTTAATGGCCCCGATCCAGAAGAATCGGCAGCCTAAAATCACACCCGGCGGGGAGGCCATCGTGCCTCTCCGCCTAAACGCGGAATTTCTATAAATTTATGAAAATACGAGGTTTACCTATGTCGTCACGCGAAGATACCGTTCGCAAACATGTTTCATCCGCATTGGACGAGAGCAGCCGCGCTAACTTTGAAGCGGCGCTCAAAAGTCATAGCCTGACTTTTTACCAGAAGGGCCGGAGTCCCGCCGTCAATTTGAAAACCAACTCTGGGGGGCAACGCTTCAGGCTCCAGCGCCTGGGCCTGCTCGACAGATGGAACGCGGCGCTGGCCGCCTGGGGAGAAGATGCCAATTATCCCAGTCGGGGCACCGTGAGGACCAGGGGAAAAGGCGTGGACGAAATCGCCGCGCTCTGGCACGAATTCAGCAACAACAGCTCCAAGCTGTCCCCGAACGAGCGCTTGTCCGTGCGAGATTTCCTGGAAGAACTGTCTTACGATGATGTCTGCAAGGCGTTGGAAATTACAGCTTCGAGACTTTCAGGAAAACCAGACGAAGACCGATTTAGGTACTTCTGCGGAATTTGCTGGAATAAGATAAAGGAGCTCAAAAGCAGTAGGGCGGACTGACCTAAAGGGTGCGGGGAGTTCTCAAGCTCCCCGCGCACTTCCGCGGTCGAAAACCTGGGCGTTTATGGTGCACATCACGAATGGGTCCTCCCTTCGGGAGGAGCGATCTCGGTTGTGCAGCATGCACAAAACATCTGCCAGCTTTCTTTTGCCGGCGTGCTCCCGCTAGACCTGAAGCGAAAATGCGGAGGACTTCAGAAAACTTCGGGTGGCGGATAAAATCGTTTCAGCGGGGGGGCAGTTTGCAGCGGTGGCAAGGCATCCGGAACAAGAGACGATCCGCAGAACGGCATGGGTGCAGTACCTGCAGTAAACTAACTGTACATCAACTAGATACGGCCAGTATTGAAAGAGATTGATGGCGGATGTTTTTGGGGCTCCTGAGTTGGGCCGATCAACGGCTTTTTATGCGTACTCGAAAGCACCGGCAATGACGTTCGGGCGGCTGTCCGCCATCACAGTCTAAAGATGGCGCCTGGTAAACGCCGAAGGCCTGCAATCTGTTCATAGTATTGTTCCACCCTGCCGTCCCCGACTGGTCATGAACTGATACCTATTCCAGGACTGACGGCGCCAGACAGACGCGGAAGCCCAGGCTGTTGCCCGTGTTCTCCGGGCTGCTCCTGTTGCGGTAGGCCGACCGCACGATTCCGGACGAACCGACCCAGCAGCCGCCGCGACTGACGCGGTCCGAGGCCGCCTTAGTGTTCACCGGGTTCGTCCCGGGCGACCGCCCGTAGAAATCGTCATCGTACCAATCATAGCACCACTCCCAGACGTTGCCCGACATGTCGTGCAAGCCGAGTTCGTTGGCTTTCAATTGCCCGACTTCGTGCGTTTCTCCCCCGCTGTTGTCTCGGTACCACGCCACCTCATCCGCGTTGTTCGAGCCGGAATACGTGTACCCCCGGCTCCTGTTACCGCCGCGCGCGGCGTACTCCCACTCCGCCTCCGTCGGCAGACGGTACACGTACCCGTCCGGCAGACGTCCGGCACGGCGCTCCCGCCCCGCCAACGCCTTGCAGAATTTGTCCGCATTGTTCCAGGATACGCCTTCCGCCGGAAAGCGGGGATGAGTGATACGTCTGACCTCCCGTCCGATGCCCAGAAAACCGGACTTCACAACGTCCTCGTCTTGAAAATGACTTGGATTTCTGCCCGTCAGCTTCTCGTACTCTCCCTGCGTCACCGGATACTTACCCATCCAGAAGGGATGCGTTAGCGTCACCTCGTGGACCGGCTTTTCGTCTTTGTATGCGTCGGCCTGATCGCTGCCCATCTGGAAGGTCCCCGGTTCCACTCGGACGAACTCCATGCCCAGCTCGTTGCCGGCGGTCGGGTCGTCTGCAGGTGAAGCGGCATCGGATGCTGTTGGTGTGTCGGCTCGAATCGGTTCAGGTCGGGCCGGTTGCGGCTTATGCTGCACGGATGATGCTTCCGATGCAGTCGATGGTTCGCCCGGCAAACGTTCGCGCATGGCTGCGGCATCCGCAAAACGGCCGGAGGCATCCTCCTCCAACGCCGTAAGGATAAGCTCATCCCAGGCGAGATCGAGGCTTTTTACGTAGTACGATGGTGGCCGGGGACCGACCTGCTTGCCGGTGAGCAGCCGATACATCATCAGGCCGACGCTGTAGACATCGCTTGCGGGCGTGGCGTCCTCGCCGCGCTTTTGCTCCGGGGACATGTACTCAAAGGTTCCCAGCATGGACTTTGTGCTGGCTCCCGCACCCTCGGGAAGCTCAGTCTGCATCCCGCCGATGCTCATCGACATCTTCACGGACAGCTCGGCCTGACTGCGCACCCACTCCTCGCCGATCATGCGGACCAGTCCAAAGTCGGCGATCTTGAAGGTGGCGTAGCCGTCGCCGTCGGTGCAAATCAGGATGTTGGCGGGTTTTAGATCGCGGTGAATCACGCCATGTTGGTGCGCGTGAGCCAGGCCGTCCAATACCTGAGCGAACACCGCAGCCGCCTCATCTGAATCGAGCCGCCCACCCTGCGCCTCGGCATACTCCCCCAACGTCCTGACCTCTGCCCTCTGATCTCCGCCCTCTGCCCTCCGACCTCCGACTTCTGCCCTCCGATCTCCGGCATCCAGCTCGTGGGGACACTCGCCCTCCAGGTTCAAGGACAAAGCCACTCGCCAGTTCCATTCGCAGCCAGTACCGCCCGTCGGTCTCGCCGAAGTCATCGACCTGAACGATATTGGGATGCTCGATATTCGCCATGGCGCGCGCCTCGCGCCGGAACCGCTCGAGCGCATCCGCCCGGTTTGCGAAGTCCGCAGGTAAAAGCTTGAGAGCGTACCTTCGAAGCAGGGTCGTATGCTCAACCTCATACACTTCCCCCATCCCGCCGCGCCCCAGCAGCCGAACGACTCGATACTGCCCAAGCACGTTACCGGGCTTCAAAGACGAACCTCCCGGGTCTTTGCCCCCAGGCGGCATCGTCTCATCGAAGTTGATGGTGTTGTCGTTCATGTCGTTCGCTTGTTTCTTGGGGCGCTGCCCCAAACCCCGCCAGGGGAAACGTGGTTCCCCCTGCACCCCCCCAAGGTAGTCAGGACCGGGGGCAATGGGCCGGGAACTTGAACGGTTTTGATAAACCGCTCAACTTCCCGACCCGGTTCCGCATTTTTTTTTTGGGCCTTCCAATCGTTATACCCTAAAATCGTCATACCTTCTCCGGCTCTTGTCTTCTCTCCGCGCCTCTGCGCCTCCGCGCGAGAATCATGCCTTTCCAATCGTCATACCATCTCTCTGCCTTTTGTGCTGGGACTGGGGGACCATGGGTGTGTGGGGTTGTGAGTATGTGGGTGTCACTGGCAACTGGCAACTCGCGTTTCGCGCCTCACGTTTTATGAACAGGCAGGGATGCCTATTCTACTTTGCCCTTTGACTTTGCCCTACCAATCGTCATACCTCTCTCTTTGCCTTTGCCCCATGATTCTGCCGCCAATGATTCTGCCAAATCTGCTCTTGCCTTACTTGCGTAAAACGTGTGTGGGTGGGTCTGTGGGTGTCAGGTTTCGTTTCACGCATCACGTTTTATGAACAGGCAGGGATGCCTATTCTACTTTGCCCTTGCCTTCCGCTTGTCATACTTACCGCACGATGGTTTGGTTGTCGCTGGAGCGCTTGGCGGCTTCGGTGGCGGGTTCGACGGTGGTTTTTAGGTTGCGTTCCTGGCGGTCGCCGGTGTCCTTGTAGAGCGAGCGCATTTCTTCGAGCAGCTCGCGGTACTTGTCTTCTTCGCCCTGCTTCATGCGTGCGAGCGCTTCGGCGGCTGCGGGACTGTCGGCGGCCGCCGCGGCGAGGATTTGCTCGGGGGTTTTGCCGTCCTGCGATTTGAGTCGCATGGCGTCGAGGATGGATTTGCGCGCGTCGGGGTCCTGGATGTCGGCGAGCATCTCCAGTTCGGACATGCCGGAGCGGCGCTTGGCATCCAATTCGGCCATCTCGGCCTTGTGCTCCTCCTTCTGCTTGCGCAGGCCCATGGCCCATTCGGTCTCCTCGCGTTCGCGCTGGTCGGCCCACTCCTTCTCCTTTTTCTCCTGCTCGAACTGGATATCGCGGACCTGGGTTGCGGTTTCCGTATCCTTTACCTGCTTGTCGCGCTCGTAGCCGTCGCGCTTGACGGATACGCCGAGGTCGTGCTCGAGTTTTTCGGATTCGACCTGGAAGGTATGGCGCAGGTCGTCGAGTTCGTCCCGCTTCTCCCAGGCGCGGTGCAGCTCGGTGCGTTCGCGGTCGCGCTTGTCCTCGGCGATGCCGTACTCGTGGGCGATGGCGGCCTGGTAGTCGGCCAGTTCCTGCTCCGAGTGGAACTGGTCCATTTGGTCCTTGGAAAGCAGCGAGCGCATCTGCTGATCGTACTCGATCTCGCGCCGCTTCTGCTCGACTTGGCCCATCTTCTCGGCGAGGTCTTCGTACTCTTCGCCGGTGAATTCGGCGGAGGAGACGCGGACCAGCTCGATGCCCTGACGGACAAGCGCCTCGCGCAGGTAGCGGTCGAGGTCGTCCTGCAGGCGCAGGCGCCGCTCGGGATCTCGGACGAGGTCTTCGACGGTGCTCTTTACGCACATGGCGTCCACGGCGTGCCGGATATCCGATTCGAAGGGCGAGGTCATGTCTTGGTAGGATATCTGCTCGGCGTCCTTGAAGCGGTTTTCGAGGAAGGCGATGGCGCTCTTCTTGTCGTTGCCGAAGCGAACGATGACCTCGCCGTAGAATTCGATGGGCAGGCCCTCGGAGGTGCGCAGGCTCTCCAGGCGTACTGGGAGGATGACGTCGCCGGCGTCGACGAGCACGACGGAGCGCGGCGGCGGGTTGCCGAAGCGGTTGATGGCGCGCGCCAGGCTGTCGGGGTTGTGCCGTCCCGCTTCCAGGATGCCGCGGAACTGTCCGCCGTCCATGAGCAAGGCGACGGTGCCGGCTTGGACGAGCAGGTCGTTTTTGAGCAGGCGCTTGATGTCGCCGATCTCAAAGCGCTGGGCGAAGACGCCGGGCTGCTTGCTCCAGACGCCGCCCGCAATGTCCGCGCGGCTCTCGGGATGCAGCGGCTGGTTGCAGTGGGGGCAGAAGTGGGAGTCGTTGCCGATCCATTTGCGGCAGGAGGGGCATTTCCACCAGCCGCCGGGGGCGGGACGGCCGCATTTGTTGCAGAATCGGGCAGCCTTGCGGACCTTGTTGTCGCAGACGGGCCAGTCAGGGTCCTGCCGCGCCTGCTCCAACGCTTTGCCGCTCAACGCGCGACCGCTGTTCGGATCGATCAAAGCCTGACATGTGTCACTGAAAATACCCATCGCTGCACCTCGTCTTTCGCTTTGCTTGGTGGTTTGTTTGCTTGCTTGTTTCTTGGGGCGCTGCCCCAACCCCCGCCAGGGGAAATGATTTCCCCTGGACCCCTCGGGCTGTTTTACCGCGAATCTCGTAAATCCGCGCGGCAGGGGACAGAGGGCATGGGTCGGGAACGTGAGCGGTTTTTGGCAAACCGTTCAAGTTCCCGCCCCGGCTCCAGTTTTTGATTTTCCTGTCGCTACTTCCGGACCATGGGGGGTGTGGGTTTGTGTGTGTGGGTGTGTGGGTGTGTGGGGTTGTGTTACTGATTACTGGTCACTGGTCACTCCCGCTTTACGCTTGACGAACAGGCAGGGATGCCTGTTTTACGTTATCCTCTGCCTTTGCCCCATGATTTTGCTGTCAATGATTTTGCCAACCTGCCCTTGCCCTTCTAATCGTCATACCCCAATAATCGTCATACCTTCTCTCTGCCTTTGCCTTCTCCCTCACGCCTCACGCCTCACGCCTCACTCATCACTCATCACCTGTCTTGCAGAGCAGTATACTCGATATTCCCGGGATTTTCAACTCCTCTATTTATCTCTGTTTACGGGAGCGGTGCTGCGTTGGTCAGGTTTCTCGCTTGGCCAGGGTTTCGCAGGCGCAGTAGTTGTAGGTACCCAGCACGGCGACGCTGACGGCCAGGGCTGCGGGCAGCCACGGCCCGGTGACGGTGTAGAGTCCGAGCAGGGCCAGCGCGGCCATTCCGATGGCCGTGTACCCCAGCAGCAGGAGAGCCCCGGCTGCATTGGTGCGTTGGCGACGCGCATGGAAACTCAGGGGAGCGGTGATCCAGGGCAGAGCGGCAATCCCGGCGATGCCCAGCAGCCAGACCAGAATGCGACTGCCGCCGCCGTGGTTCTCGTCCTCCCGCGCCGCGGCGACGGTGGAACTGCCGGTCACGGCTTCGTTGAGCAGCCGCCGCTTCTGCCCCGGCGCGAAGGCGCGCAGTTGAACGGTGGCAAGCGCGTCGGCTTCGGTGGATGTGATGTCCCGCACGCTGCCCGCAATCACCACATCCAGGTCGACGCGACGCCCGGCGTTGAGTATCTGCTCCAGGGTGGTTGCGCCTTCGAGCTGGCTGGTGACGTCCTTCAGGAAGCGCTTGATCACCGACCGGTCGTCCACCTCGAAGCGGGGATGCCCGGCGACGGCCCGGCGCAGAGTCGTCGTCACCTCGTCGGTGGGATCGGAGAGCAGATGAGCCACGCCCACGCGCAGGGGCGTTTCATCCTCGGCAGGCGCCAGTTTGGCCGCCATGCGCTCGACAAACTCCCGGCACAGCTGCTCGACCGCATGCCGCTCCTGCTCGGTCAGCTCCGGCGGACGCGGACGGCTGAAGACAAACACCTGCCAGCCGAGAAACGCCAGAACGACCAGGGCCAGTCCCTTCAGAGAAACCATAAACCACAAAAACCGCATTACGCTCATGAGAACACCTTTGATTGAAAGTACGACGAGTAGGAGGTATGACGATTGATTGGTATGACGATTAGAGGGGGTGACAATTGTTTGTTTAGGTTGTTGATTGGTTGCATTGCAGGGTCATGACTGTGATGGTTGGACCGGCAAAATTGATCCAGTCGAGTGCAGTAAAGGCAGATGAATCGAGGCGGCGCTGAAGATGGCGGCGCACCGTGTCGAGGTGCCTGGACTCCGTATGGCCCGTGACCTCGAATGCGGCCTGCTTATCCAAGCGGTGAAAGCGGCTGTATCCGGCGAATGCGCCGTCGTAGAACACAGGGGATTGCACCAGGACATTCTGCTCGCCGCCGAGCAAATGCACCAATGCATCGCGATAAAGATCGATGGAGAGGAATGCCCCCCAATCCGAAAGAACACTGCGCAGGAAATCCACGAGCAAGCGACTTCTGTCTCCGCGCGGCTGCCAGTTGCCGACATCAAGGTCGAATCGATATCTGTCCTCGGTCGCACATTGAGTAGTAACGTATTCGCTTTCCACCGAGGACGTCCCGAGATTGACCAATTTTCCGGTTCCCAGCCCCAGCATCAGGAGGTAGTTCAGAAGCTGTCCCCGATGCCTGTCGTCCAAACCGCGCATTGCCTTCAATTCATACACCACTGCATTCTCGGCAAGCGCATCGATAGAGTAGCACTTTTCGAAGGAACCATGCCGACATAGGATCGGGACTTCCGTGTGGACACTGAGGCCATCCTGCGAGCATGCATTCCGCAGAGCATTCTGATATACCCGCTCGTCCTGCATTGACCCGAGCGTGCGGTGGACGGCAAAAGCATGTCCCATGACTCTGTAGTCCAGTTCATGGTATTCGTCCCGCGACACACGCCGCACCTCGCAATCAAACTCAATCGGCATATCAATCTCCAACCTGCCTTCCAATCGTCACATCCTACTCTCGGCCTTTTGGACCGTGGGACTGGGGGACTGATGGACCGGGGTGCCCACCCTCCCTGCCTGCCTTGTCATTCTGCCAAACCGCATTTGCCCTAGCAATCGTCACACCCAAAAAATCGTCATACCCGCTCTCTGCCCTTGCCCTTGCCCTTGCCTTTGCCTTCCAATCGTCAACCCCATAATCGTCAACCCAACGCCTTTCTGCCCTTGCCCTTTGATTGTCATCCCTACTCCTCCTCCGTTTTTTTGCGTCTGTCCGGCTCGGGCTCATCGAAGTCGTCCAGATCGCTTGTCGCCGGGGCGATCGTTGCCGGCGCGCGCTCGGCCGTATCCTCCTCCGCCTCCGGTTCCTCATCAAACCCGGCAAGCAGCTCGTCCAGGTCCTCTTCCCCCTCCTCCTCCCGCCGGCGTCCGGCGCGGTCCAGGTCCCTCATCGCATCCATCACCGCATCGGCTTCGCCCGCCTTTTCATCCAGGTCCTCCACCAGACTGTCCACCTGGTCCTCATCGATTCCGCGCAGATCATAGGCGAGCATTTCCAGAAAGCGTCCGCGCACCCGCGAGACCACGCGCTCATTTTCCAGCAGCACGCCCAGCTCGCGCTCCGCATCCTTGTATCCCGACAGCAGATTCTTCAGCTCCATGTCGAGCACCCGCCGACGCGCGCTGCCCGCCTTTTCCCGCTCCTTCTTCTTGGCGACAATATCCTTGTGCAGCGACTCAAGCCGCCCCGACACGCCCTCGCGACGCTCCCTGTTCTGCGATATCTGGCCGTCGAAGGTTGCCAGCATCGTCTCCGGAGACGTATCCTTGCGCAGCTTGCCGAGCAGGCCCGCCGCCTGTCCGCCCGCCTTGCGGAGCATATCCAGCGTGTTCCTCATCGCGCTCTTCGCCACCGGTTTCGGGGCGTTCCTGGCCAGTTCGCGGTCTTTCTCGGTGCTCATTGCCGGTTCCTCCGACTCCGTCGCGGCCGCTGCGGACTCCGCAGACCCCGACGAAGGTTCGCTGTTGGATTGTTCCTCGTTTCGATTCCACATCCGCTTCCACCAGGGACGCGTTGAATTCTCACTCTCCGTCCCCGATGCCGCCGCGGACTCCGCAGTCTGCCCGGAGTGCTCCGGGGTCGCTTCCCGGTTCGACTCGGTCTCGGACGCCGACTGACGCGAAACCGCCGCCTGCCCGCCACCGCTCTCGTCCGGTTTCCACCCGTGCGCGGGACAACGCCGGTTGCCGCGGCGCCAATGCAGGTCGCAGAATGCCGCGCCGCAGCCCTCGGCATCGCACGTTCCCGCCACAGCATACCGATTCGGCAACGCCCGCCCGCAAATGCAGCACTGTGTCTTGCTCTCGGTCATCATTCACCCAAGGTCATGGTTGCGTCCGTCAATGCTCGAGTCGTCCGTGCCGGCGTAAACGTATCGCGGGTTATCTCTTTTTACAAACGCACAAACACAAACACAAACGAAAACCCGAATCGAACCGAGTCGAGTCTTGGGGCGCTGCCCCAAACCCCGCCAGGGGAAATGATTTCCCCTGGACCCCTCAGGCAGTTTTACCGCGAATCTGGCAAATCCACGCGAATGGGGGCAAGGCACGGACAGGGGCACGGGCAAGGGCAGGGGCCGGGAACTTGAGCGGTTTTTGGCAAACCGATCAAGTTCCCGACCCAGTTCCGCATTTTGGTTCTCCAATCGTTATACCCTAAAATCGTCATACCTTCTCCTGCTCTTGTCTTCTCTCCGCGCCTCTGCGCCTCCGCGCGAGAATCATGCCTTTCCAATCGTCATACCATCTCTCTGCCTTTTGTGCTGGGACTGGGGGACCGTGGGTGTGTGGGGTTGTGAGTATGTGGGTGTCACTGGTAACTGGTAACTCGCGTTTCGCGCCTCACGTTTTATGAACAGGCAGGGATGCCTATTCTACTCTGCCTTTGCCTTATGATTCTGCCATCGATGATTCTGTCAAAACTGCCTTTGCCTTTCCAATTGTCAACCCCATAATCGTCAACCCAATGCCTTTTCCTTCTCTCCGCGCCTCTGCGTCTCTGCGCGAGAATCATGCCTTTCCAATCGTCCACCGGGGGCGTTGCCCCGGCCTGGTATGCGGCGCGCCGTTGGCGCAGATGCGGTGGACGCGTTTGTTCCAGCGGATCGTTGTTTGCGGCTCTGCGCAAAGAACGATCCATGGGGGGTGCAGGGGGAACCACGTTTCCCCTGCCGAGGGTCTGGGGCGAGCAGCCCCTGGGTCTTGGCGTTCAAATGTCAACCCAACTCCCCGCAGGCGCCGAGGCTCTCAGCGCAGCAGCCAGTGGGCGGGGACATGCCAGATTCGGTCGTTGATCTTCTCGATAGTCCCGCCCGCGGTCACAAGCAGTCCGATACCGTCGGCATCCTGCTCGACGAACTTCTTCAGGTGCCGCGTATCGGCGGGATGGTACGTGTTCGACGCCTTGCACTCGCAGTACGCCGTAGTGTCGGGATTCGCCAGGGGGAAGACCGCGTCGACCTCCACCCCGGTCGAGGTGCGGATGAAGAAAAGGTCCTCGCGCAGGCTGGACAGATATAACTGCTTGCGAATATCGGTCAGCACCGTGTTTTCGAAAAGCTCCCCGGCATCCTGCCGGTAGTTGTTCAGCAGACAGCGCGCGAGCCCCGTGTCCGAGAAATACCACTTCGGGCTCTTCATCACCCGCTTGCCCAGGTTGCGGAAAAAGGGAGTCAGTCGCCACGCGATGAACAACTGCCGGTAGTAGTGGACGAAGCGACGCACCGTGTCCGCAGTCACCCCGCAGTCCCGGGCCAGCTCGCTCACATTCAGAAGCGAGCCCAGGCGAAGGGCAAACAGGGACTCGAAGCGCTCGAAAACATCCGCCGACTTCAGATTCACCAACTCGCGCAGGTCGGTTTCCAGGTACGTCTGCCGATAACTGTTCAGCCAGTTCCGACGGTCCTGGCCGTCGCGACGGGTGAGGAACTCCGGATAGCCGCCGTACAGATTGAAATCCCGGAACCGGTCCAGCAGCTCCGCGGACTCCTGCACGGGGAGGTAGAACTCCGCAAGAATCCGCTCGGCCGCGCCGACCGATTCGGCCTCCAGCAGCGTGCTTAGCAGACCGGGGCCGTCGAGACCGCACAGCTCACGAAACGACAGCGGATCGAGCCGATAGAGCGCCACCCGCCCGGCCAGCGACTCCTTCACCTGCCGATGCAGCAGCAGGTGATTGGAGCCCAAAAGCAGAAACCGCCCCTTCACATTCGGGCGCTCGTCCACATCCAACTGGACCCGCTCCACCAGCTCGGGCAGGCGCTGCACCTCGTCGAGAATGATCAACCGCTCCGCGTAGTGGGCGAACTCCCGTCGCGCGCCGTCCCCCTGCAATGCGGCGCGCACACTGGGATCCTTGAGATTGTAGTACTGCACCGGCCGGTCGGTCTTCAGCAACTGGCGGACCAGCGTCGTCTTGCCCGTTTGACGCGCGCCCATGACCGCAATCACCCGCTCGACATCAAGCGCGCGGGTAATATGCGGCGTCAATTGTCGCGCAAGAAAGTTCATAGCTCACCAAATGCTGCATCAATGGGCGGAATCGTCAATTTACAGTGTATATCGCCATATGCCAGCGCCAGTTCACGGTGGAGAGTGTTTGGTGGTTCAATTGTCTGAGCGGTCTTGTTCACGCCTCACGTTTCACGCTTCAAGTTTTATGAACAGGCAGGGATGCCTGTTTTAC
>CAZSBQ010000049.1:0-19951 GCA_964604795.1 uncultured Victivallales bacterium
GGCCAGTTGATTTCTTTGTAGTTCATTTCGTCGCTTCCTCCAGCATGGCCATGAAGTTGTCGTACTTGGTGCCGCGGGCGATGGACTGGCTGGGGCCGAGAATGATGCCGCCGTCGCGACCAGCCAGCTCAAGTGTCCGACGCACCGCCTGACGGGTTTCCGCGACGGTGCCGTCGATCAGAATTTCCAGCGGCACACCGCCCCAGAAAGCCATTCGGTCGCCGTAACGCTCTTTGAGCGTGCCGATGTCCATGCCGGCGGTGGTCTGCAGCGACTGGTAGCAGTCGAACCCCGCCTCGATGAACTGTTCGATCAGTGGCAGATTGCAACCGCAGTTGTGCATCACCATTTGCGGAACCCGCCGCTTGATGGCGGCAACCCGCTCTTTCATGTAGGGGAAGCAGAGTTCGCGAAACATCGTCGGCGAGATGTACGGGGCATTGGTTCCCGCCATATCCTGATCGAAGAGCGCACCATCTGTGCCGGGACGAATCCAATAGCGGTCACGCATGGTTTGTTCGACAACCTGCCGCCGGTGCATCGCCGCGATCACTTCCGGCTGCAATGCGTAGAGCATCAACCCGGTCTCAAAACCGCCGGGCAGCGATAGGCCCACGCAGCCGCCGCTGAAGCCGAGGATGTAGCGTTCATTGCCAAAGACCCGGGCGATGTGGTCGAACACCTCGAACTGCTCTGCCAATGGCGGGGTCGGTTCGGGGACGGGGCCTTCGAAATCCTCCGCCCGGATAACGCTCTCGTTGGTCGGTGCGGTCGGCGGTTCATACACGCACTTGATCTCGTTAACCTCCGGAACGGCCTTGAATATGCGTCCGCCGGCATCCTTCCAAGTATTTTCAGAAGTCTTCCGCGGCGGTTCGCCCGGTTCCGGCCACGGCGGTGGCATGAGCGGCGAAACCAGCCCGTCATGCGGCGGCATCAGCATGGCGTCGCGGCAGGTGATGATGTCGACGCAATCGATTTTTTTATAGAAATCGGTGAGGTCGGCCTTCCACTGCTCGACCATTTCATCCCGGCGTCCTTCCCACAGCGCCAGTTGCATGGCGAGCTGGTTCCGCACCACCGTCGGACGTCCGATAACCGCCTCGACCGTGTCGTGATCGACGGCATACAGACCGAGGGGCACGCGGTCGACCGGTTGCCGGGCAATGGCGGCGCGGACTCGTTCCTTGGAAGTCATGCAACAGGTTCCTTCAGTTTGACATTTGTCTCGCATTGATATATACTATTTGATATATTACATTAAAGCAACGTGCTAGACGACAATGCTCAAACGGAGTTATACGATGATTACAGCGAAAGTCTTTCAATCGGGACGCAGCCAAGCCGTGCGGCTGCCCAAGAAATACCGGTTTCATTGTCGGGAGGTTAACATTCAGCCAACCCCGGATGGATTGCTGCTGACGGAGAAAAAGCCGTGGGAGCTGTTTGCTGAGGGGGTCGAGGAAATGTCCGAGGACTTTTTGTCCGTCAGGGAACAGCCCGAACTTGAGGAACGCGAATTTTGAAACGATCATCATCGCTTTACCTCCTGGATACCGATATTCTGATCTTCATGCTGCGAGGATTGAAACGGAGCTGCACCATACCGGAGATGGGGTCGAAAGCACAACAGATTCGCGCGCGGATTCAGCGAGTTCAGAAAGCTGGCATGACCGTCGGGGTTTCCGCCATCACCGTTTCCGAGCTGGAATACGGTGCCGCCAAATTTTCGAATCCGTCCCGTGAACGGGATGCGGTTCGCAAGATATTGGCACCTTTTGAGTTGTTCTCGTTTGATGCGCTTGCCGTTCCCTGTCACTATGGCAGTATTCGCTACGAACTGGAAAGGCTTGGCGTGCGAATTGGCGCCATGGATCTGCTCATTGCGGCTCATGCCCATTCGCTTGGGGCAGTGTTGGTCAGCAACAATGTGAGGGAGTTCTCGCGAGTTGCCGGATTGACCTGCGAGAACTGGGCCGAGTAGCCTTCCCGCTTCTGGTTGAAGCCATTGATTTGTCATCGCTTTATTCATCTTCCAGATAGCGCTGTAGATCCGGCGGGGTCGGCCATTCCAGTTGGACGTGCTGGTCGTGCAGCCGGGTGCGCAGCTCGGCGGGCGCGACATCACGCAGCGGGATACCTCGTTCGCCTGCCAGCGCCGCCGCCGTCCCGGCCGCCTGGCCGAGCTGGATCATGGTGCGGCTGAGACGGCAGCTTGACGCGGCGATCGAGGAGAACCCGGCGCAGCGGCAGGCGACCAGCAGGTTGTCGGCCCCCTTCGGCAAGAGACAGCGGTAGGGTATCCCGTAGGGAGCGTTCAGTTCACTGGCGCCGCCGCCGGGGGCGTGCCGGTCCAACGCATGGTCGGCAATGGCAATGATGTCATCGTGCGTTTGCCTATCCAGCCCGGCGCGCAGGTCGTACTCGGTAAGCATGTAGTCGCAGATGATCCGCCGACTTTCGCGCACACCCAGGACTGATGCCAGGCTGTGCAGTCGATAATTGCGGAATTCGCAAAAATGGGTCTGGAGAAAATGCCACTGGGCCCGGACGCGGCGGGCGCATTCCGCATAGGCGGCTTCCGCGCCCAGCTCCAAGTATTCTTCGCCACTCATGGTCGGCAGCATGTTGAGCATCCGGTCGCCGTTCGGGAAATGGTTGCAATTGACCGGCGGAAAGGCGTCCGCCCACCAGCATGTGCTCGGAATGTCGGTCGGCAAGGGCTCGATGTCCGACGCGGTGGCTGGTGTGACGCGAAAAATCAAGGTGACGCCATTGACTCCGCGTTCGTGCCCGGCCGGTGGCGCACCCGGCTCGTCGAAAAGCGATTTAGAATCCTTGCCCAAGAGACTTTGACATCCTGCCATGAGGCAGACCAGACCGTCGCCGGTTGCGTCCACCCAGGTGTCGGCCTGAATCACACTGTCGTCGGAAAGGGGCGCCGATTCGATCCGACCGTCGCGCACGCTGATTTCCCGCAGACACGTTGACATGCGAAGTTCGCAATTCCCGGTTTCCCGCAGCATCGCCATGGCGGCGTCCGAAAGAGCCTGCGGTTCGAAAATGACTCCGTGCCAAAGTTCTCGCCGATAGGCTTCGTTCACGATCTCGCCGGGCGCCACGTGGCGGCGCAGGGAATCGGCGTAGGTGCGGTCGGGATCAATGACGGTTTCGCCGCCGGGGAAGTTGACCTGGTCGAGGGCATGCGGCCAGTACCAGTCGTCCTGCCAGCTGAAATGTCGGCCGAAAGAATAGATGCCGACCGCCTCGGGAATGGACTTCAGGCGCTTGTAGAGATCGAACGGAATCCCCGTGCCGCCAACCCCCGGTTCCCAGCAGGCGACACCGGCAGCCGTCGAAGTGCCACCAAGCATGGCCTCCTTTTCGACCAGGACCACCCGCAGCCCGGCCCGCGCCGCCGCCAACGCCGCGCCAATGCCGCCGCTGCCGCCGCCAAAAACGGCGATGTCGTATTTTCCCTGCGTTCTCATGCGGCACTCCTTTCTTGACATGATGTTTCTACATGATATATTGATCTTATGAAAACACTGGCGACAACCGTTACCGAGCGGGGACAGATATCGATTCCCGCAAAAATCCGTAAAGACCTTCGGCTGAAACCCGGGGCCCGCCTGGCCTGGCGCGAGGTCTCCGACCACGAATGCATCGTGACTGTCGTGGCTGAATCCGACGGCCCCGGCGCCGTTGCGATGCTCGGTTTTGCGAAGCAGTTCCGCGAGCCCCGCCGGACCAGTGATTGGATGGCGGAATTGCGCGAAGGCGAGGAGGATGCCTGATGGCCTGGGTGGTCGATACCTGTGTGATCATCGACGTTCTGGATGCCGATCCGGAATTTGGCCTGCCATCGGCCAAGCTGCTTGATGCCCAAGGTGGCAAAGGTCTGGTCATCTGTCCGGTAAGCTATATTGAACTGGCGCCGGCTTTCAGGGGAAACTGGGAACGCCAGGAGTTTTTTCTCCGTCAGATCCGTATCCAAACGACAGAGGGTTGGACATTGGACGACACCCGCCAAGCGTATCAAGCCTGGCATCGTCATGTCATGGCCAAACGCACAAACCCGAGGGTTAGCCGCCGTCCCATCGCCGATATTCAGATCGGTGCTTTTGCCCAGCGCTTCGATGGACTGATCACCCGGAATCGCGATGATTTTGTTGAGTTTTTCCCGGAACTTGACATCCAAGTGCCCATTTAGTCGCTCTTCAGGCATTTCTCACCTCATAATCATGCCGCCGCTGACATCGACGGTGGTGCCGGTCATGTAGCGGGCGCGTTCGGAACAGAGGAAAACGGCGACATCGGCGACTTCCGCCGGATCGGCAATGCGTCCCAGGGGGATGCGCGCCAAGTATTTCTCGCGTCGATCTGCCAGCGCTTCCGCGGCCATCGGGGTTTCCATCATGCCGGGCGCCAGGGCGTTGACGCGGATGCCGTCGGCCGCCGTTTCACGCGCTAGCGACTTGGTGAAATTGACCACGCCCGCCTTGGCGGCGGCATAGTCCGCGTGTCCGCTGGTCGCCCCGCCAAATGCGGCCTGGCTGGTGATGTTCAGAATCACCCCCTGGCGTTTGTCCCGCACGCAATCGTTGACGAAGTCGCGGCAGAGAACGAACAGCGATGTCAGGTTGATGTTGAGCGTGCGCTGCCAGTCGGCCATCTGGGTTTCGCGGACAAAATGAGTCGGCCAACAACCGGCGCAGTTGACCAGAATATCGAGCGGGCCGCCGACCGTGTCGCGCATCCGCGCCATGACTTGTTCGACCGCGTCCAGGTCGGACAGGTCGGCTTGGATGAAGCCGACGTCCTCGTCCGGTGGCGGCTTCAAATCCAGCGCCCAGACTCGTACCCCTTCGCTCCGCAAGCCCCGGCAGATGGCGGCGCCCAGACCGCTTGAACCGCCGGTGACCAGCGCCGTCCTGCCTGACAATTCCAAGTTCATAAGTGACTCCTCATGTCTCGCTGGACCCTAACGCCGCCGCCGGGCTCGTCCCGGTGGAGCGAACGTTGGGGGAAAAAAGCTGCAAGGTTCCCATTTTTCAAACTTTCGCACCACTGCCGCGAGGGCAGTGGAGGCGGGAACCCCTTTCTGGACGGGGCTCGCTAAGAAATTCGCAAAAGTTTTGATATCGTTCAAGACAGACTCGTGACGCATCCGGTGTGATCACCTGCGAGTTCCGCACATGCGCCGTCTGGCCAATGCCCAGTCCCATGGCGGCGCACTTTG
Organism: uncultured Victivallales bacterium; assembly: GCA_964604795.1. Classification (GTDB taxonomy): domain Bacteria; phylum Verrucomicrobiota; class Lentisphaeria; order Oligosphaerales; family CAZSBQ01; genus CAZSBQ01. The sequence goes on from CAZSBQ010000049.1 coordinate 5,243, forward strand.
CCGCACCGCTGGAACTCGAATGCGGTTCCTCCGAAATGGTGACCGGCAGGCCGGTATAGTCGGCCAGCCGTCGGCACCACGCCGTGTTCCGGGTCATGCCGCCGCAGACAAAGAGTTGTTCAACGCTGCCTGCCGCACAAAACTTCGCGATCTGCCGCACATGCCCCATGGCGATTCCATCGTAGACGGCCGCCACAATCTTCTCCTGCGTAACTCCATTAGTCAACTGCCGCAGTTCGGCCGTGTGTCGCGGGAGATCCCAGGCGCCGGATGGATAGGGCAGGTAGATGGGGTCGTCCGCCGTCAACTCAACCGAATCCACCCACAGGTTCCATTGTTGAAAATCAGGGTCCTTGCTTCCGATCAATGTGCAAAGCATGTCGATGTTGATGGCTGATGTCGGGCTGGAATCGACCCGGATCCGGTGCCGGTCATCCGGAGCGATGATGGACTGAAGGAAAACATTCCGGCCCGACAAGGCGTCCACGCTTTTCACCAATTGCTGATTGATGCTCCAGGTTCCCGCGGTGACATGCAGCAGACCCGGCGCGTCCAGACCATCCGCCCAGGCGCCAAGCGCCAGATCGATGCCGCCGCCAAATACCGGCGTACCCGGCCGCAGGCCCGTCTGTTCGGCCGCGTAGTCGGTTACGCACCCGGTCCGGTCGCAACTGTCCACCAGTTGAGGTAGCCTGGATACCAGATCGGCATGACCGGTTGCCGCCATGGCGTCCTCCGCCCAGTTGCCGGTGCGGATGTCGAGCAAGCCGGCGGCGGACGCGTCGCTGCGGTCGGTGGCGAAAAGCCCCGTCAAACAATAGCGCACCCAGTCCTTGCAGAAAAGAAATCGGAAGTCGCAGGGCAGTTGTCCATCACGCTGCAGGTGTTCGAAGATAGGCAGCGGCTGCCCCGGCCAGAGATGGTTGGCCGTCGCGGCAAACAATTCGCCTGCCAGCGGTTTGTGCCGCCATTCCTCGACGATGCCTGATGCCCGCCGATCCATGGATGCAATCCCAATGATCGGTTTTCCATCCGGGGTGACCAGGCAGAGCCCGTTTCCGGCGCCGCTCAGGCCGATGCCCACGATCTTCAAATCTGGTAAATCGCCGACAATAAGGGTGGCAATGCTGTCGCGGACCAGCCGCCACAGTCCAGGTAAATCGAGTTGGCAGCACTTGCCCTGCGCAACAACGGCGACATTGCGGGACTCGCGGGCCGCAATCAACGCGCCATCAACACGAAAAAGTGCGGTTTTGAGCGCGCTGAGGCCGATGTCCACGGTCAAGATGGCTTCAATTGTTGCCGTTTTGGACATGAAAAACATCAATGTTGTTTGAGTATATCCAGGTCGCCGTGCATGGGCGGCGCCGTTTCGAGAAACTCGGCGAACTGCTTCTGCAATTTCTTGAACCCGGCGGTCCGGGTGTGGCCGCCGTCGTCGCGGCTGATGCGCTTCCACTTGGAGGGCGACAGTTGGAAGGCCGCCTCGATCCCCTGCGGCTGCGCCAGGGTATCACGATTGCCGTAGGCATTGATGAACGGCACGATCATGTCCGGAGCGTGATTCACCGGATCGACGTAGGCCGCCATGGCGGTGTATTCCTCCCAGCTCATCTTGTCGGGCTTGCCGCCCCAGCCCGTGTATTTCTTGTCCATCCAGCTACACCCAAAACTGGTGGGCACATGGATGCTCAGCCCGGCAATCTTCTCGGGATCCAGCGCCGCCGTGATCCAGTTGATCGGGCCGCCGCGGCTGCCGCCGAAGAGAAACAGCCGGTCCACATCCGAACGCGACTTGAGATAGTCGAAGCAGCGTCGGTTCAACAAAATACACTCAAGCAGGTTGTTGTCGTCCTTGCTGTCCCAGCGGCGGAAGGTGGCTTCCTCGGGGAACGGCACATCCAGGGTCACGCCATCGCGCCAGGGACACATCGATCCCAGGTGCGGCCCCTTGGCGGTGGGCGCCTGAAGCATACCGGTCACGCGCTCGCCGTCCGGGCCGTCGAACTCGATGCGATAGACCTTCCGCTCCGGAGTCGGTGTGTAGGTCTGCCGCCCGAACACGGTTTCTTCGGTGATCTCCGTGAGTTTTTCATTGAACGGCCGGGCCCGCATGGCCGCCATCTTCTGTTCCCAGAACTCCTTGAAATCGGGCGGTCGCGTCAGTTTCGGGCGGTAGTCGGAAAGGTCGACCGCGAAAACCTTTTCCGTGCGCGTCAGCTCTTTGCCGTCCATGGTTGCACTGACCGTCAGATAGTAGAACCCCGGCGCCAGGGTCGGCAGTTGCCAGCGCAGCGCCTGTTCTTCGCCAGCCTTGAGAACGGCCGTCTGCGTTTGATCCGAGACGGTAGCGCCTTCAAAGTAGTGATCCTTGACGGTTGCACGATAGGTGATTTCGTGGGTGTCCTGCGCTCCGGAATTTGTTTGTGAAGTCTGGAGCACGACGGCCTGGGGGTTGGGAAAATGAACCAGTGCGTAGCCGGTGCTGCCGTCGGCGTTGAGGTCACCATAGCTGCTGTCAATGCCCTCGATGCCGATGCCGCCGATGCCGGCGGCCATGGAAACATCCTGAAAGGTCATCGTGAACTTCAGCAGCTCCCCTTTGCCAACGCTTCCGTTGAGATAGCCGCTGGGGATCAGTCGCGGCGTGAGATGATAGCCAACGTGAACAGGCATGCTGAACTCGATCATCGATCCGTTGTCGAGCAGCAGGCCGGTCATGTAGGGATAGCCGACGCGCGGCCCCAGAACACCTCCCGTTCCCTTGGGGCCGCTGGCCGCTTTGACCATTTCAGGATTGTACGTGCAGAGTAGCGAGTAGCCTTCGCTCTCCACCGCGATGCTCGCCGGTCCGAAGGTGTATTCGACCCGTTGTTCGCCACTGCGGACGGCAACCAGGTTGGCATACACGTTCACGGTGGGTTTGTCCGCGTCCGGCCACAACTGCCACTTGCGTTCGGGCCACTCGCCAAACCCGCCCTTCAGCACCATAGTATCGTCAACACTCAGAGTCAACAGGCCTTCCGCACTGATGGTTGCAGCGTATTTTTCTGCGGCAACCCGGACTTCGCCATCCTCCTGTTTGTCGATCTGAACGCTTTCACCGGCAACAAGGACCGAGGCGTTGAATAGAAGTGACAAGACGATGGATGGATGTGCTTTTATTTTCATCATTATTCTTTTTCTCCGAGTTTTTCCAGAAGAGAGGTGCAGACCCGTTGCGGGCTGCGGCGGAAGGCGTCGTCGGATCCTCCGGACATGTGCGGGGTCAGCGTGACATTGTCGAGCTTCAGCAGGGGATGATCAAGCATCGGCGGTTCGTCGCGGAAAACATCGAGAGCGGCGCCGGCGATCCGGTCCTGCTGTAGTGCTTCGACCAGCGCATCTTCATCCACAACTTCCGCACGGGCGGTGTTGATGAAATAGGCGGTCGGTTTCATCAGTCCGACACGTCGGCGGTCGATCAGGTTGCGGGTCTCGGGACGTACATCGACGTGCACGGAGACGAAATCCGCCTGGCGCATCAAGTCGTCCAGATCAACCCGCTCCACGCCAAGCCCCTGAAGCACGGTCTCGGGCACGTATGGATCCGCGGCCATGATTTTCATGCCGAACCCCGCGAGTCGCCTGGCCACGCCCCGGCCGATGGCGCCAAGCCCGACCAGGCCGACGGTGTAACCGGGTAGATCCGGAATTCGTCCGAGATTATGGTAATCCCGCCGCCAGCGCCCCTGGCGCAGGGCTTCGTGGCCGCGGGCAATATTGCGGACTTCGCAAATCATCAGGCCGACGGTGAAATCGGCGACCGCATCGGCCAGGCGTCCGCGGGCGTTGACCACCGGAATATCGCGTTCCGCCGCAGCGCTCTGGTCGATGTTGCTCATTCCGGTGCGGCAGGTGCCGATCATCTTCAGTTTCGAGGACGACCCGATCACGGAGCGCCCCACCGGACAGAAGTGGACCACGATCAGATCGGCCTGCAACATCTTTTCGCGCAGTGCCGGATCGAACTCCACGCTGTCGGGCCCTTGCTTCTCAATCTGAAGACAGGCAGCCTGAAGCGCGTCGTAGCCGCCGACATTAAAGGTGGCGGTTTCCATTGTATAGCCGTGCGACTCCAGCGGCGCAAGCCCCTCGCGCATGGCTGTTTCCGGGACGAACAGATCACCGATGGCAAGACAGATTTTCATGGTTGAGTGCTCTTGGTGCTTTCGACCAGCAGGATGGCTTTCATGGCCTTGCGATTGATGACCGCCTGCAGGGCGTCGTGAAATCGGGCGAGGGGCACGCGGTGGGTGATCAGTTGCTCCATGTCCTCAGGGTTTCGCCGCAGCCAGTCGACGGCACGACCCACATGTTCGGGGGTGGAATCGGAAGTGCCGAAGATCGTCTGCTCACCGTAGTGGACGGTACGGCTGTTCAGGGTGAGCATCTCGCTGCCCTTCGGCAAGCCAGCAAACAGGGAGACCGCACCCGATTTGGCGGCGAATTCGGGAGCCGCCGACTGCATCTCGGCACTGGGCGCGGTGACCGCCACCGCATCGAACCCGCGTCCGGCGGTGAAACGAGTGATCGCGTTCGGTAACTCTGCCGGGGTGATGACGGCGTCCAGGTTGAACTGCCCGGCGGCATCGAACCTGGGACCGGGCCGGGCGACGCCGACCACGGTGTCGAAGCCCAGGTCGCGGGCCATCAGGCAATGGATCAATCCGAGTGGACCCAGGCCAATCACAAGCAAGGTGCGGGCGCTGCGTCCGGCAAATCCCGACAGGCTGTTGACCGCGCACGAGGTGGGTTCGGACAGGGCGGCTACCACCGAATCGAGGTCGCCGACGTCAACCAGATTCCCGCCGCGGACACCGCGCTCGGGAATCATCACCCAGGGCGCCATCGCGCCGTCATGGTGGAAGCCGATGGCCTGAAGGTCGGAGCAGATGTTCGGTTTGCCCATTCGACACTCGGCACATTCGCCGCAACCCATGGTGGTCGCCATGGTGACCCGTTGACCCACACGATAGTTGCCGACCCCATCCCCTAGGAATTCGATGGTTCCGCAGAACTCGTGGCCCATGGTTCGTGGCGGGCTGATGCGCGGATTCCCGAGGTTGTAGGTCTTGACGTCCGAGCCGCAGATCGCACACGCTTCGACCCGAACCAGGACTTCTCCGGCGCCAGGGCGCGGTGGCGCATCCGCATCTTCGACGCGGATATCCTTTGGTCCGTGAAAGACGATTCTGCTTGCCGGTGCCATCAGTAGGTGCTCCCGTCGCCGGACTCTGCTTTGCGGTCTCCGCAGATGATTTGGGTAGATGTCGACCCCACTCCGAGTCGGGTCGCTCCCATGGCGACGAACATCTCGGCGCGCTGCCGGTCGCGAATCCCGCCGGAAGGCTTGACCTCGACGCGACCGGCTGCCGTTTTCAACATCGCTTCGACCACTGCCTCCGTCGCGCCTTCGCCGCCGAATCCGGTCGAGGTCTTGACGAAATCGGCCCGGGCGGCGATGGCCGCTTCCGTGGCGCGCGCCACTTCATCGAGCGTCAGGCACGCGGTTTCAAAGATGGTTTTGACCTTCACCCCGGCGGGCCGGGCCACGTCCGTGACCGCCCGGATATCCGCTTCCAGCTCCGCCCACAATCCGCTGCGGATGAAACCATAGTTGACCACCATGTCGATCTCGGCCACGCCCAGGGCCATATAGCGCTTCGCCTCGTCCGCCTTGGATTCGCTCAGCGCGTCGCCGTGGGGAAAGGCCAGCACGCAGGAGACCTCGGTTTGCGTCCCCTTGCACAATTCCACGGCCACGGGGATGTCGCACGGCCGCACGCAGACCGTCCGCACGTTGTAATCGATGCCAAGCCGCATCTGTTCGAGGGCTTCCTCGCGCGTCATCTCCGGTTTCAATACCGCATGATCCAAGTACCGTTCAATAGTCTGCATGTGTATACCTGTTTTTTGACCTGAATCCTGACCCCTGAACCCCTAATGCATCTCTCTGCCGCCGGTGATGTTGAAGGCCTGGCCCGTGCAATAATCGGCGCGAGTCGCCAGGAACATGACGAAGTTGACGACATCCTGTATCCGGGTCAGTCGCTTGAGGGGGATTTTGGCGGCGAACGTCTCCCGGACCTTGTCCAGTTCCATGTTCATGTTTTTCGTATAGGCGTCGCTGACTTGGTTCCAGACGCCGGTCGCTTCGGTGATGCCGGGACAGACGCAGTTCACGGTCACGTCATAGGGTGCAAGCTCGAAGGCCAGAGCGTGGGTCAGGGCGATGACCGCGCCCTTGGCCGCGGAATAGTGCGCCATCAACGCCGAGCCGGTCTTTCCGGACTTCGAGGAGAAGTTGATGATGTGCCCGCTCCGATCCGCTTTCATGTCGGGTGCCGTCGCCTGGCAGCAGAACAGCGTGCCGTTGACGTTCACCTTCATCATGCGGTCGATCTGCTCGGCGGTGATGTCCTCGAACGGGCGCTGGTCGACCACGCCGGCATTGTTCACCAGCGCGAAGACCGGGCCCAGATCGCCGCGGATCTGTGCGAAAGAGGCAAACACCGCCTCACGGTCGGTGATGTCCACCGCATATCCTTTGGTAATGAGACCGTCTGCCGACAGCCGTTCGGCCTCGGCCGCCACGGCCTCTTCGAGAATGTCGATCATCGCCACTTTGGCGCCTGCCTCCGCCATGGCCTCGGCAACGCCCAGACCGATGCCTCCGGCCGCACCCGTGACAACACACACCTTGCCTGCAAGCATGTTTTCCATGAGGTCACACCTTATTTCGTTCGCTACATCGGCATGATTTCCTGAACCAGCGGCAGCAGTTTGTATTCGAGGACTTCCAAGTGCGACGGGGTGTTGCATACATGCAATACCGCCTCGCCGAGTTCTTCGGGCTTGATACACTGGGCGCGGATTACCGGATCCTGAGACGGCGCCCCTTCCAGATCGTCACAGACACCGGTGAATTCGGTCGCGCCCCAGGACGGCGAGAGCGTGGTCACCCGAACGCCATGTTCCCGCAACTCGGCGTACAGGCACTTTGACGCCTGCGCAATTCCGGCCTTTGCGGCGGAATAGACTGACCAGCCCGGCCAGGCATAGTCTTGACAGGCGCTGGAGATGTTGATGATCGTGCCCGATCCCTGCTTCTTCATGACCGTCGCCGCACGCTTGCAGCCCAGCAGCGCGCCGAAGAGGTTCACTGCGACAGAGGTTTCGATCTCCGCGTCCGACATCTCGGAAAGCGGCCTGATCGCAATGCCCGCGCCGGCATTGTTCACCAGCACATCCACACGCCCGGCCTCATCAAGAACCGTCTTGAACACCCGGTCCCAGTCTTCCGAACTTGTCACGTCGGCCTGGATGGACTTAACCCCGAATTGCTCGGTTGCCTTGTCCAGCGCCGCCTGATCGCGTCCGGTGATCCGCACCGACCATCCCGCATCGGCCAGTTTTTTTGCGATGCCCGCGCCATAGCCTTTCGCTCCGCCAGTTACAATCGCCGTCTTGTTTTGCATGGAATTCTCCTTTCTTTTCCGTTTTCATCGACACAACGCCTACTGTAAAAACGGCGTTTGATTTGTCAAACATACGCCGGGCAAAAATCTTTTCAAACCACACGGGGACCAGAACTCGTATTATGTTGAACTCAACATAAACTGGTTACCATGCCTGCTCGGCGGATCGGGAGACCCGCTTTACTTGGGTCGAGCGGGGTGGGAGGGCCGCTTTACTTCGGGTTGGTGCACATCCCGGAAGTGGAATACAACCACATCCTGTTGACATAGTTCCTGAGCCAATGCCCCAAGAATGCCATAATTTGCCTGTCACGAAAAAATAACTCGGTGCCGGGACATTGTGCGGAAAATGGATATATTTCTGTGCTGCGGCGAGCATTTGGATGCGCCCGCCATCTCCCGCGATTTGCTACAAGGAACACCTTTCATGCCCAAGAAGAACGTCTTCATTGTTGGTCTTGACGAGTTCACTCTGACCAAGCTGCGCAATCTTCCCCCCCCGCAGGGCTTCACATATCCTTGGCGGCGGTTTCCAGTCTTTCGGCGAGCCGGGAGTGTCCCCGTTGTCGGGCGAAATCCGCGGCGGTGTCCTTGTCCGCGTCGATGATGGTTGGATCGGCTCCGGCTTTCAGCAGGATTTCAGAGACTCCGGCGTGTCCTTCCGCGGCGGCGAACATCAGCGCCGTCCAGCCTTCGCCGGTGTCGGCGCGGTTCACTGTTGCACCTTGCTGCAGCAGGATGTCGACGGTTTCGTCGTTGGGGCCGGTGGCGGCATACATCAGGGGGGTGCGGCCTTCGGAGTCCGCAACTTGGACGCGCGCGCCGGCTGCGATGAGCAGGCGCACGATCTCGGAGTGCCCGTTGAACGCGGCCAGCATGAGGGCGGTGCGACCATCCGGATCGGCGGTGTTCACGTCGGTCCCGCTGCGGATGGCGTTGCGGACGACCTCGACGTTTCCGCCCAGCGCGGCTTCCATGAACGCAGGCGTGGGGGTTGGCTGGCGGGCGGAAGAGGAATCGGATGGGGCTGTAGACATGAGGGGCCTGGTAGGTTTCTGGTGTCAGGTGTCTGTTACATCTGCCAGATCAGTCAGATCAGTCTGATCGGTCTGATCGGTCTGATCGGCTGCTGTTGGCTTTGATGTCCGGCGGCTTATTCCGCGTTTGTCGAAGCGGAGGAAATCTCCTCGGTCCACGTGAGGGCACTGGGCCGCCGGGGTGCTACATCGAGGTAGCGCAGGGTTCGTTCGGCAATTCGCCGGAAGGTGGGGGCGGCGACGGAACCGGCGTAATAGCCTTTTTGCTTGTCGGGATCGTCCGCGGCGACCAGCAGGACGAAGGCCGGGTTTTCAGCGGGGACGAAGCCGATGAAGCTGGAAACATAATGCGTTTTGGAATATTGACCATCGACCCATTTTTGGGCGGTGCCGGTTTTGCCCGCCACTTCGTAGCCGGGAATGGCGGCTCTTGGGGCGGTTCCGTCGGAGGTGGTCACCAGCGTGAGCGCCCGGGCGGTGGCACGGGCGGCAGGCGGTCGGACAACTCGGCGCAGGGGACGGGGGGCGAAGGACTTGACGGTGCCGTCCGGGCGACGAATGCGGTCGACAATATAGGGGCGCATCATGATGCCGTCATTGGCAAGCGCCGCGTATGCCTGCACCAGTTGCAGGGGGGTGGTCAGGAGCCCTTGCCCGATGGGGAAGCGGCTGATGGACAGACCGTCCCACTCCTCGAGTGGCCGGAAGATGCCGGTGGCTTCCCGCTTGAAACCGATGCCGGTGCGTTGTCCGAAACCGTAGCGTCGAAGGGTTTGGTACAGGCGGCGCTCGCCCATGGCCAAAGCGATTTTTGCCGCGCCGATGTTGCTGGAATGCTGAAGGATTTCGGCCACGGTCAGGGTGTCGAAGCTGTGGCCGCTGTCGCCCAGAGATGCGCCGCAGAAGAACCAGTGTCCCTGTTCGCAGTCGAACTCGGAGTCGAGGTTGACGATGTTGAAGTCGATGGCGCCGGAAACGGCCAGGGGCTTGACCACCGAACCCGGTTCGAAGCCCGCCTCGGCGACCCGGTTGGTCCAGTTGCCCTCTTTCATGGTGCTGCGGTCGTTGGGGTTGAAGGTGGGATGCTGGGCAAGCGCCATGTAGGCCCCGGTTCGGGGGTTCATCATTACGGCATAGGCAGCCTTGGGCGAGAATTGCCTGACCATTCGGCCCAGCTCTTCCTCCGCGATTTGCTGGATGGGCTCGGATATGGTCAGATAGATGTCGCTGCCCGGCACGGCGGCCTCGCGGTGCTTGTCGCGGAGATTGACCTTGGCGCCCACGCGGTCGCGGATGTAGCTTGAGCGGCCGACTTGCGGCTGCATTTCCCCGTCGTGCAGTTCCTCGATTCCGCTGACTCCTTTGCCGTCAACATTGGTGAAGCCGATGACGTTCGCCAGCATGGACCCCTTGGGATAGAATCGGCGCGAGCTTTCCAGGAAGCGCAGACCGGACAGGCATTGGGCGTGTGAGACGCCTTTGAGGTGAAAATTTCGGATGCGTTCGACCGTTTCGCCGGGGACTGCGGAGGCGAGCATGACCGTTCCTTTTTCGGGGGTGCCCGTTGCGTCAAGCGCTTTGTCGCGCAATTCGGAGACGGGGACATCCAGTGTGCGCGCCAAAATGTCGAGGGTGTGGTCCAGGCTGTCGCCGGCGGCGGCGGGCGTGAACCGCACGTTTCGGTAGGAGCGTATGCGATTTGCCGTCCGCATCGGGACGGTGTGGCGAACAGTGATCTCGACCGGTCGCGTCCGGTTGCGCGTGGACTGCTGGTAGAGCGTTTCCAAGGATGTCCTCGAGCGTTCCAGCCATTCGGAGAGAGTCGCAAAGGTGTCCTTCCGCACGTCGTCGTCACGCAGGTCTGCGGTGTTGAGGAACACGTCGCTGGGCGCCCGGCTGGCGGAGGTCCAGTTCACCAATTCCCGAATGCGTCCGGACAGTTGGTCCCGCGAGACCAGGTCGCGCGGCGCCAGAACAACGCCGGGCAGGTCCGCTTGGGATATTTCAGCCGCGATTTTGGTCGGTACCGTCCGCTGCAGCAGGATGGACGGGTAGCGTTGGCCGGGCGCGCACGCCTCATCGAAGCGTGCGCGCAGCGTTGCCTGTTCCATTTCGAGTTCCCGCGCGAGTATGCGGATGACTGTGTTGCGGTGTTCGTTCATCCGCCACGGTTCGGCGAGGATGTCGCGACAGGAGAGGTTGCCGGCCAGCAGGTTGCCGCCGACATCGCGGATGCTGCCTCGGCCGCGGCGTTCGGTGGCGCTGGCTGTGTACCGGGTGCCGGCCTTGGCCAGCAATTCCTCGTGACGGATGATCTGAAGGCGATGGAGATGGACAATGAGCGCGCCGGTCCACACCAGCAGGAGGAGGGCCAGTGCGGACACTCGGGCTATGTAGACATCGCGGGGCATGCCGTCGCGGTCTCCTGTTACGGTGTTCGGCTGGCTTGCAGGGCTGCCTTGGAACTGGCGAACAGCGACTCGTCGGCGCTGTTCGAGCGGGGCGAGGTCGGTTCCTTGAGGTTGATGCGGCGGACCTGGCCGGGCAGGGGAGGGTGCAGTCCAAGCTCCCGGCATTCAGCCAGGATGTAGTCGCCGCTGCGAAACGACTCGGCTTGAACCCGCAGATTGTCGAGTTCCTCGCCGCGCAGAACCAGTTTGCGCTGCTGAATCTGCAGCTCGCGCGAGACTTCCTGCAGACCGCTGCGCAGCCAGGCGAAGGCGAGGGCGATGGAGGCGGCCAGCGCCAGGATGACAAACGCCCGCCATGGAATGCGCCGCGGCTGAACGTCGCTGGCTCGTCGTGCGATTCCATAGGCGCTTTGGGACCGTTGTTCGTTGGTTAGAGCGAGCATGGCTTGTCTCCTTTCGGGTTGCGGATTGCGGGTGTGCGGCGGGGCGTTGAGCGCCCGTCGGCGGGGCTGATTGTTGGCGGGCTCGTTCGGTTCATGTCGGCACGTCCTTCTTTTCCGCCGCCCGCAGACGTGCGGGCGCGGCTCGGCGGTTTTGCGAAATTTCCTCTTCGCTCGGGCGCACGGGTTTGCGCGTCAGCACGGTGACGCGCGAGACTTTGTCGCAGCGGCACTCCGGCAGCCCCGGCGGGCAGATGCACTCCGCCGCCTCGTGACGAAAGCTGCGCTTGACGATCCGGTCCTCCAGGGAGTGAAAGGAGATCACCACCAGCCGGCCGCCCGGATTCAGAAAGTCAATCATGGCGCTCAAAGTGTCCTGCAGAACCCGCAGCTCGTCGTTGACCGCGATCCGCAGGGCCTGAAAGGCGCGGGTTGCCGGCGGCGGACCGTGACGCGAGCGTCCGACCACGCGCTCGGCGAGTTCCGCCAGCTCGGCGGTCCGCGCCCACGGTCGCCCCTCCCGGCGCTGCACCACGGCGCGGGCCAGCGCCCGCGCCCGCCGCTCTTCGCCGTACTCGCGAAAAATCCGTTCCAGTTCCTCCTGCTTGGCGCGGTTCAGGATGCGGGCGGCGGTGCGGCTGTCGCGGCGGTCCATCCGCATGTCCAGCGGCCCGTCGTGTCGGTGCGAGAAACCGCGCCCCGGTGTGTCGATCTGGTGACTCGACACGCCCAAGTCCAGCAGAATTCCGTCGACTCCGTCCCAGCCCAGTTCCTCGGCGTGGCGGCGGAAGTTCGCGTAGTTGTCGCGGCGCACTTCGCAGCGGTTCGAGAAGGGCCGCAGACGTTCGCGGGCGGCTGTGACGGCCTCCTCGTCACAGTCCAGCCCCAACACGAACGCCTGCGCCTGGTGCTGCAGAAGCAGCTCCGCGTGTCCTCCTCCGCCGGTTGTGCCGTCCAGAAACCTCGTCCCGTGCGCGGGTGCGAGGTGTTGCAGCACTTCCTTGGGTAGAACGGGTTGGTGCGCAAACTCTGTCATCGTCGCTCAGTTTCCTGCAGCGGAGCGCAGGATGTTGGTCAAGTCGTCGGGTTGTTCCTGGATTCGCTGGATGACGTCCAGGCACGAGTCCGTGCTCATCTGCTGGTCCTGCCATGTATCCGGCGCGTAAATCTGGGCAAAGGTCACTGATCCAAGCAGCAGCGCTCGTCCCTTCAGGCCAGCGTAGCTGACCAGGTCGGGGCTGAGGGTGATCCGCCCCTGCTTGTCGCACCGGGCCTCCTGGGCGATGGCGCCGATCTGCGCCAGCGCGCGCGCCGCCTGACCGTCCGCAAACGAAACCTTGCGCAGTTTTTCCACCAGCGACTGGAAGCTCCAGTCCGGTATCATCTGAATGGATTGACCGCGGCCAGGCAGCAGATAGAAGCGGGCGCCGCCGCCGTCGCCGCGCCAGCTGCTCGGCACCGCCAGGCGACGCTGAGCATCCACCGCGCACTCGTGACGGCCAAGAAAACAGCGATCCTGTTGCTCCTTTGTCTCGCCGTTGTTCACCTAATTGCTCCTATGTTCGCCTATTTGCCCCTAAACATACGACTGTTTTCCCGAAAAAACAAGTCGTTCCTTGAATTTTTTTTCAAGATGGAAACTGTTTAGGCTGAACAGGTACGGAGAAATGGCGGTTTTTTGTTCCGTTCGGCTTGTGGATTTTTACCGACGCGGCATGGTACGTCGCTGCAGTTTCAGTAGTGGAGTCCGGCGTACCCCGCCGGCGGCGGCACTGGGCGCGGAGGCCGCGCCCGGTACTTATAATAAGGAAGGTATCGCATGGTTTCCCCTGCATTTTCGAGCGCCGGTTCGCCGGTCGATTCGTCCGCCCTGCAGCGATTTGTCGACAGCCGCTATGGCTTGTTCGTCCACTACGGCTTGTTCAGCATGCTGGAGCGGGGCGAGTGGGTGATGAACCGGGAGCGGCTACGCGTCGACGAGATGCGCGCCCTGGCCGAGCGCTTTGATCCCAGCGCATTCGACGCCGAGGAGATCTGCGAGCTGGCCGTGACCTGCGGAATGCGCTATGTCAACCTGACAACCATGCACCACGAAGGCTTTCGGTTGTACGACACCGAGCTGTCCGACTTCAACGCCAAAGCCGTCTGCGGTCGTGATCTGGTTGCCGAGCTGGTCGCTGCCGCTCGCGCGCGGGGGTTGCGGATTTCGCTGTATCACAGTTTGAACAACTGGACCGATCAGCCGGATGGGGTGCAGGCGCTGGAAAGCCGCGACGCCTACGAGGAGTTCATCGCCAACACTCATGCGCGGATTCGCGAGCTGGTCACACGCTTCAATCCCATCGACGTGCTGTGGTACGACGGGTGGTGGCCGTTCAACGCCGAGGGCTGGAAGGCGGTCGAGATGAATGCGATGGCCCGCGCTGTCCAGCCGCACCTGCTGTTCAACGGACGCAACGGGCTGCCCGGCGACTTCGGCACGCCGGAGGGGCACATGTCCGCCCCTACTCCATGGCGCCCCTGGGAGGCGTGCATCACTCTGAACGACCACTGGGGATTCCACTGCGGCGACCACAATTGGAAATCGCCCGCCGCCGTGGTCAAACTGCTGTCCGCCGCCGCTTCGGGCAAGGGCAATCTGCTCATCAACGTCGGTCCGCGCGGCGATGGCGCGATTCCCGCAGAGTCCGTGCGAATTCTGCGGCGCGTCGGACGGTGGCTGAAGACCCATGGTGAAGCCGTTTTCGACACCGATCCGTTCACGTTTGGTCTGATGAGCCGCGAGGGGCACAACGGCGATTGGAGTGACCTGGGACCCCGCAGCCTGCGCGGCAAGTCTTTGTACCAGTGGGCGCTCTATTGGCCCGGAACCGAACTGACCGTCGCCGGGCTGAACACCGAGGTGAAGGCCGTCACGCTGCTGGGGGAGGGGGGAGAAAAATCATGCGAGTTCCGCCAAGCCGAGGGGAAGGTGGCGGTGATCGGCCTGCCGGAGACTCCCCCTGACGAGGTGTGTCCGGTGCTGCGCTTTGACTGCCGCGACGTTCCGGAAATCCGCCTGGGCGGCGGCATGCGAATTCCGCAGGCGCCGCATCCGCCCTATGATCCCTGAGTCCACTCTAAAAAGTCATTTTTCCCGATTCCGAAGGCTTGGAAGGCCTGTTTCATCGTAGCCCCGGGCAACGCCCGGGGATTTGGTTTGGTCGTTGACGTGCCCTGCAAGGGCACCTCAAGACGTTGCCCGCTAAGGAGATTGAGGACCGCTTTCAGCGCTCTTTTTTTGGTTCCTCGTTTCCCCGGA
>CAZSBQ010000050.1:0-5050 GCA_964604795.1 uncultured Victivallales bacterium
TTTTTTTAGGAGGAACCCACCGGATCCGCCATCCCAAAATGTCCAAACCCCAGGCCCCGGAAGTTGTCCGGGGCTACGGTGAAATGCCCCATCCGGGGCATGATTAAGGTTTTTAGAGTGGACTCAGCCCTTAAACTGAATTTTTTCGAAAAAGCTCCATCATCGATTGACATCAGGGCGAATGATGCAATATTGAGACTAAATGGGTTGCCAGGCACCAATTGCCTCAAGGTGCCGCATCGACGGCGGACGGCGCCATGAAAGAAAAATCAAACGCCGTGAATGGTTACAGTCCAGCAAGCGGGCTTCTGCATGTTGGCAGTGGAACGGCGATGGGCACCGGGACGATCGGCATGATAAACAGTTCGATGACGCTTAAAGCGCTGGGAACAGGGTACAGTTTCGGCAATCCGTTCAATTTCGAAGCACGCGGCACGGACGACAAAGGAATTGTGATTGAGGGCGGGACCCTGGCCCCTGGCGAATCGGTCGGCACCCTGAATCTGACCGGCGATGGCAACGATGATGGCACCTACACGCTGGGGATCATCCCGGAACCGGCGTCGCTCGCCCTGCTCTGCCTGTCCAGCCTGGCGCTGTTGAAACGCCGCCCCGGCGATAGGCGCGCGTGAGTGAGTGAGTGAGTGAATGATGGCGGCAATGACACGGGCGTGTCGATTCTCAGCCTGACCTATTGCGCCCAACCGATCAACACGATTCTCGACGCCAGACTCATTACGGAGATCGCCTCGCGCATCACCATGAGCAGGCGAAAAGGAGAAACAGGCGCATGCCCCCCCCCATTGATCCGCTTCATAGCAACAGATACCGTGTCGCCGTGGAGGGCGCAGCCGTTCCCGTCTACGGATCGAAGAGCTGCAAGTTCCCGTTCCCCTTCAAGTGCTTCAAGCGGGGTGAGCATCCCGGCATCAAGCTGGCGCGTCCCGATGCCGAGGGCGGTCCCGCGCAGATCGCCGAGGCGGGGAATGCACCCTATTGGTTCAGCCGCCTTGTCGTCGAGGACGAGCACCCCGTTGAAGTGACCATCACCGGTGAGCAGTCGCTCGCAGGTGCCCGCGTGCGCCCGGCCCATGCGGCCGAGGTGCTCAGTTCCGCCGCCGACAAACTGGTGCTGCGCATCTCGAAGCCCGGTCCGGTCTCCGTCGAGATCAATGAAGAAGACCGTTTGGCGGAAGCGGACAACGGGCGCCACGGCGGGCTGCTGCTCTTTGCCGACGCACCGGAAACCGAAATTCCCGATGCCGACGATCCCCAGGTGCATTTCTACGGCCCGGGACTGCACCGGGTGGATGTCATCCACCTCCAGGACGACGAGACCCTCTACCTCGCCCCCGGCGCCATCGTCGAGGGCGGGGTCTGCATCAAGAACGCGAAGAACGTGCGAATCCTGGGGCGCGGCATCCTCTGCGGCGATCCCTGGGGGTGGCGGGATGGACCACAGCCACATCTGATGATGCTCACCCAGTCCGACAACATCCTGGTGGAGGGGATAACCCTGCGCTGCAGCTGGCAATGGACCTTCCGCATGACCGGCTGCTCGAACCTCGCCATCCGCAACATCAGGATCTGCGGCGGCAAGAATCTCAACGACGACGGCATCGATCCGTCGAGCTGCCGGAATGTGCTGATCGAGAACTGCTTTATCCGCACCCATGACGACAACATCTCGATCAAGGCTCATTGCGACGACCGCCGCCCCTGCGAAAAGATCGAGATTCGCAACTGTCTCCACTGGAGCGATCTCTCACGCATCCTCATGATCGGCCCCGAATCCCATGCCGACCGTATCGGCGACATCCACATGCACGACTGCGAAATCCTCTGGCTCGGCCCCCCGATGAACAAGACCGGCTGGGCCGACTGGGACGGCGCCGCCCCCGCCTTTATGCTGGAGGCCGCCGAAGACTGCCTGATGGAAGATATCCTGATCGAAAACATCACCGTACACCTTTATGCGGATCGCCATAAACGGCACCTCATCAGGATCGAACCGGTACTCACCCCCTTCGCCAAGCGCGACACCATGGGGAAGATTCGGAATGTCACGTTCCGAAACATCGACTGCATCGGCCCCTGGCAACCCCAAATTCTGATCTGGGGCAAAGATGCGCGGCATGACGTGAAGGGGGTTCGTTTCGAAACTGTGCGGGTAGATGGCAAAGTCATTGATGCGACCTACCCCGAGATGTACATTGAAGGGCACACCGGCAACATCCTACTTTCGGACTGACTGTGAAGACCAACACCCCAAAAAACCTGCTTTTCCTCTTCTCCGATCAGCATCGGGCCGATGCCATGGGCTGCGCCGGGCATGCCCAGGTCAAGACCCCCAACCTGGACCGCTTGGCGAATGAGGGCGTGCGGTTCGCCAACGCCTACTGTGCCACGCCCCTCTGCTTCCCCTCTCGCATCAGCCTGGCCACGGGGCGATTTCCTCACAACACCGGGCACAATACCAACAACGAGGGCTACCTCTATCCCGACACCCCCATGCTGAGCCATGCCTTGCATGACGCGGGATACCGAACCGCCCTGCTCGGCAAGCTCCACCTGGCCCAGTGCGCTCATGCAGGCAGTCCGGCTTGCGACGAATGGTGCCGGGCCGCCGGCTGGGACGATGCCATGCCCATCCACGGCAAGGCATGGAGCTGCGTCTACGAAGAAGAACACTACGACGACTACCTGCGCTGGCTGGCCACCACCGGCAAGCTCAAAGCCTTCCAGCAGGATTATCGCGAACGGTGCTTCGGCTGGATGTTCCCGGAGATTGCGCCCAAGCCACCTGGATACGCCGCCCCTTCAGTGCTGAGTCCGGACGAGCATCAGGACGGCTTCATCACCCGCAAGGCCTGCGAGTGGCTGCAACAGGTGGGCGACGCCCAACCCTGGTTCTGCTGGGTCAACTGGGGCGGTCCCCATGACCCCTGGGATGCACCGGGATCATTCGGCTCGATGTACGACCCCGCCAACATGTCTCCACCCATTGCCGACGAACTCGAAAACGCCCCGGCAAAACTGCGCAAACATGCGGAGAAGTATACCGGCGGCATGCCGCCCGATGCCTGGCGAGCGATCGTGGCCCAGTACTACGGCTCGGTCAGCTTCATCGACGACGGCATCGGAAAGATTCTCGACACGCTTGAAAACCGTGGTCTGCTGGAAAATACCATCGTGGTCTACGCCAGCGACCATGGCGAGATGATGTTCGACCACAACATGCTCACCAAGTGGGTCATGTACGAGGCGTCGAGCAAAGTGCCGCTGATCGTCCGCCTGCCGGACGGGAAAAACCACACCGTCGACACTCCCGTCTCGCTGCTGGATTTGGTGCCGACACTGTTGGAGCTGGCCGGCGTGGACCGCCAGTGCCTGCCCGTTCTCCACGGCCGCAGTCTGCTTTCCGCATTGCACGGCGAGCCGCAGAATGGAGAGCGCCCGGTTTTCTGCGAGATGGACCACACCAAGATGATCCGCCAGGGTTCGTGGAAATACAGCACCGACCCGGACTTCGATGTCGACCAGCTCTTCAACCTCGACCAGGATCCGGACGAGCTGGTCAACCTGGCCGCCCGGCCGGAGCACAGACCCCGCGTCAATGCCTTCCGCAAAGACATCCTCGATTGGATGATCAACACCCAGAACGTGCCCCCGCCGCGCGGCAAGAAGGAGTAGACGGTCAGACTTATGACACATCGGCCTAACTTTCTTGTCTTCTGCGTCGACCAGATGCAGTCGTACTGCCTGGTAACGTATTGGGGCTCTTACCCGCTTTGCCCAACAGGAGCCTGAACCATGACCAACCGGACCAACATCATCCAAGAAGCAGCAACCCAACATCCTGTTTAAGCTTTCGGACCAACACCGCGCCGATGCCACCGGAGCAGGATGCTCCGGCCACGCAGCGCAACAAATCAGGCAGACCATGCAGACACACGTCTTACAGCTTGAGCGGCAAGCAAAGCCCACCCTGACACCGGTCGAACTCGACGTTGGCGACACGTTGTCGTTCACCCTGAATGACGGCCGCGTCAACACCATCCGCATTGAGTCCACCTCCGCGGAGGTTCTCGAACGGAACTACGCCGCCTACCACTATGGCGCAAAGCACGGCGACATCTCCGCCTATGCTTTTGCCGCTGTCCTGGAGATCAACGGCACTTCACATTTCCTAAGACGGGAAGTGGGGACCCAGGAGAGCTTCTATGAGCCCTGGAAGATTGAGGGTATGCATCTTTGGTTGGATGCGGTCGCCGACATCTTTCAGGAGGCCGGGGGCTTCATGCTCGAAAAGGATATTTCCATGGGCTTGATCTGCAAGCCGTATCGGCGGGTGCGTCTGGCCGTGCAGGACAGCACCCTCCCGATCTGTCCGGAACCGGTCGCTCCCTGGTGTCCCCTTCCGGCAGAGGGACTGGACATCCACAACTGTTATAACGGCGAAGATTGCTGGATGGGGCCGTATGGCGGCGGCCTGGCGCATTGCGGCCTGGATATCAATATGCCGTCGGGGACGGTGCTCCGGGCGCCAATCGCATTCGACGATCATTATTGCTTCCATACGCTGGCATCCGGCGCCAACAATAACCGGTGGCGCGGCATCCGCCGCTGGCCGGATGGCTCGGAATGGTGGTTGCAGGCTCATCACCTGAATGACCTGATCGTTCCGGATCGCACCCCCCTGGCCGCCGGAACACCCTACGCCCACGCGGGGGGCGTGCATATCGGCGCCCATGAGCATGCCCATTTCGTCTTTCGAGTTATCGAACAGGGGGGCGATTACTTCCTGGACCCATGGCTGCTGTTCGCCGCCATGTCGCAACAGCCCCGACGGCACGCCACAGCCTGCGAAAGGGACGCGCCGGTTGGCGAACAAGCTCCGAATAACCAAAAACCGCGGAGACCGTAGCGGTGTTGAACACACCCCTCCCAGACGATGGTCTGCTTGCCGTGCTTCTTGACGATCTTGTTCACACGGAGGATGAAATACCGGTATAGTTCCTCTTCGTCCGCCAGCCCCTCGGCGGCCATT
>CAZSBQ010000050.1:5150-19886 GCA_964604795.1 uncultured Victivallales bacterium
CGGCAGTGCGGTCAGCAGGGCCAGGGAGTGCCCGGGCACGTCCAATTCCGGCAGGAGCGTGACGCCGCAGGCCTGCGCGTAGGCTTCCAAGTCCTGCAACTGCTCGCGCGTGTAGTGGCGTCCGGGCGTCGGCAGATTCGGGTAGGCCCGCGACGGGAAGATGAAGGATTGGTCGTCGGTCAGGTGCAGGTGCAGGGTGTTGATCTTGTACCAGCGGCAGAGCGCCACCAGCATGCGGACGCTTTCGATGGGGTGCCACTGTCGGGCCAGGTCGACCATCAAGCCGCGATAGGCCAGCCCCGGCCGGTCCTCGACGTGCAACTGCGGGAATTCGGCCGGTTCCTTGACGCCGCCGCGCAGCGCCTGCAGCAGCGTGACGCTGCCCCATGCCACCGCCCGAGCGCTGCCGCCGCGAATTCAGGCGGCGTCCTTCACATCCAGAACGTAGCCCTCGGCAGGCAGGGCGGCATCCATGGCCAACGCGATGTCGCGGGGTCCGCCCCGGCCTTCGACCACCGCCGGCCGCATCTTGGCGAACACGGCCAATTCGTGCGCAAGCTGCCGCGCCAAGGGCAGCAGCGCGGGATCGCCGGCCGCAATCCGCGTCGCGGCGGTCAAGGGCATTGCGCCCGTGCACAGATCAATTTCTTTGGGATGCGGGATCACCGGTCACCTCATCTCTGCCACCGGAATATGGCAATAATCGCAATGACGACCAGGAGTTCCACCAGGGTGAATGTCGCTTTTTTCATTTCTTGACTCCGTGACTTCATGACTTGGTGACGCCGGGCGATTCGGGCGCCAATTTGGCGCGCCCGTTGCTGCTACCGCGACCGGACCTCGAGCACGCGGTAGTCGCGAGGGCGGACAACGACGCGGGCCGTTTCGTCTTCGACCCGCAAATCCAGGCGCTGCCGGGCGCGGCTTTCCGGCGTGGTTCCCTCGAGCATGTCGTTCAATGAGGCGTCATCGAGTCCGCCCTCGTCGTTGCCGAGCAAGTCGAACGCCGTTGCGCCGGCCTGTACCTGCTTGATTTCCTCGGCGCTGGCGGCGACTGATTTGGGCGGTTCCAGCCCCGGATCGAGATCACGCCAAGCAAGAGCTTCGCCTTGACCGCGAAAAACATCGGGATTTAACTCGACGGCAACTTCACGCTCTTCACGGTCCCAGTTGGCGATGATCACCACGGCGCGTTGGTTTGCCACATAGACGCCGGCCCGCACGGCCGCATCTTCCGGCGCCGTCACGGCTACCACCTCATCAGCCTTCCACCAGGGATAGGCCTGCACCGGGCCTGCAAAGAGTTTTTCACGGGCCAATACCTGCCCGAGTCCATCGGCAGGCCCCCATTGGTCGCTGGCCAGATAAAGCGCCGTCTCGGTCCGCGCCTGCGGATAGAGCCACTGCTGCGCAGCCGGCGTGTTGGGCAATTGCCGCGGCAGCGTGCTGAGATTCTGATAGCCGGCGCCCCACTTTGCCGAGCCTCCCAGAATGCGCAGCGTGTCTGGCGACCACATATCCATGGCGTCGCGTTTGCCGGGATGGTCGACCCCCGTAACAAACTCGCAGTTCGAAAGATAGCGACAGAAGCTGAACGCCGGAACCTCGTAGCAGACCGTCATGTGCGTCCAGATCGCGGGTTCCTTGCCTGCAGCCTGGAACAGACGCCACAAGCGCATGTTCACGCGGCGCTGCGCCAGAGCGGTGAACCCGACCCGCCGCCCGTTTTCGCTGCCTTCGAACTTGTATGCAGTCGACGCCAAAGAGTAGGTGTGGCCAACGCTGACGTCGTCCCAATAGACTCCGTCGATCAAGCCGCGTCGCAGAAACTCGTTAATCGCCCACACGGCGTAGTCCTCGAACTCGGGCGTCCAGGCGATGCGTCCGGTGCCGGCCCACAGGTCGTGGTTCCAATCGCTGAAAGCGGGACCCGGCCTCGGCCAGGAGGCGTCGGCATAGAGAATGCAGCGTCCCCATTTGGCGCGGCATTGCGGCGCCTGGCTGGCGGCATATTCCCAGGAACGCGGCTCAAGCCGGAAGGCATCCCCTGATGTCGGATCAGCCGGATCGGTTTTCATGTCGAACCCGCCAAAGGTATCGACAGAACCGAACGTCACGCCGCCCGACGTCATCTGCTCGCGCCAGTCCGGCGGTTCGGGCTTGGCGGGGGTCGGCAGGATGACAAAATGGAACTTGTGGCCGGTGTCCGTCACTCTAAGCGGTTCGCGGATTACGTTCATCCGGAAGGCGACCGCGCCGTTTTGACGTCGAATTTCCTGTGCCGGGGTCTCGGCGTTGACCGTCCATCCCTTGTCATTCTCCGCGCCGAAATAAAGGCCGCGGTCGTCGCCGCCAAGCCAAATATGAGGCATATAATTTTTCAACCCATGCGCACGGATGAATCCCGGATAGGGCTTGTCCAGGCTGTTCCAGACCCTGCCCTCGCCTTCGGGGATGAATTTGGCGACCCAGGAGGCGCGGAAATTGCTGCCGCCGCCGTTGGCCAAAAGTTGCGTGGCGATCTCCGGATCGAGCGGGAACTCGACACTGAGTTCGTTGACTTGCACGGCGTTCCCAGCCGTCGGCTTCAGCGTGACGCTGCAATACAACAGCCCGTCGAATTCCATCCAGGCATCGATGTCCGCCGTGACGCCGACGCCATCGAGTGCCGCCTGCCACGCCACGCGGTCCTCCGCCTTCTCGGAAAATGTCACTCCCCGCCCCTTCAGACTCCCCTGCCCTGCCGCGGAATGCGCGACGATTGAGATCGGGCCTTCCAGGACGTCCCGCCCGAGCGTCGTGATGTTTGTCGGCATCCCGCCCTGGCCCAGGTCAATCGTTCGCCCAATCAGCTTGATCGTCCGATCTTCCACGGTCATGGGAGTCCATGGCTCAGGCACGCTGCGGGCTTCGCCCAGAGTATTGCCGAGCCATTCCGGCTTTTCACGAGTGTAGTCAAACTCTTTTTCCTCCAGCAGTTGCCCGTCTTCCCCTCGGGATCGGATGGTGGCGCGATACTGTCCGAAGTCCAAGGCGCGCTGGAGTGTGAAGGTTGTGTTGCCCCCCTCTCCCATGGATTGCTTTTCCACCGCCAGCAAGATCTCGCCGTCGGCATTGCGAAGTTCGCAGTCCGCGCTGACTGGCTGGATGCCGCCCACCGGCAGGCACTCCACGGCGATGTCGAGCTTTTCCTCGAGGCTCCAGGAATGTGCAAAGTAATCGAAATTCACCCGAAAGACGGGCAGCTGCTTCATTTTCGCCACCTCGTTCGGCAGCCACCGTGCGTAGGCATTCCAGGCTTCCTCGGCGTTCAGTGGCCGGGAATAGACGGAGAACTCGTCGATCAGCGTCGGTGACGGCTTGAAGCGCCAGGTCCAGGTATCGTCGACATCTTTGCCGCCGGTGCGTTCGCGCCATTTCTTCAGGGGTTCCCGGGCGTACGGATGCCCCTGCGTGACGTATCCGGCCTGCCAGAGTTTCTGTTTGCGGCCGTTGACGTAAACCGTTTGTTTTCCCTCATCGAGCGAGATCAGGACGTGCGTCCAGGTGCCGGGATGAAATTTCTGCCAGCGCAGGTCCATATCGCGCTGGGCGCGCCCCAAGCGCACCTCGACGTCCTTGGTTGGCGTTCCGCCTGTGCCGTAGCGGGCATCCTCGGCATGCGGTTGCAGCAAGTGGTGGAACTGAACGTCTTCCCCGCGGTAGCCGCCCACGAAGAAATTATGCCAGTCGAGCGGGCGGAACCAGAATTCCATCGTGCCCTCCTTGTCGGGCAGCACATGGAACCCTTTCATCTCGAACCCGGCGGCGGCGATTCGACTGAGGTCCAGCGCCTTGCCGGAGATGCCCGGCTGGAAATGCTCCTGGGCGGACTCGCCGGACCAGGAGCGGCCAGCGAACACGTCGGGCTCAAGGGTTCGGTCGAAGCGAAAGCGCGTCAGCACGCGGGTCTCGCGGAAGTAGGGCGACTTCAGTTCGTCCGTCTCGGTCTGCGCTCCGGCGGCCTGCACACCAAACGCATAGGGATACAGGTAATGGATCCCCTTCACCAGCCGCACTTCATCGACTGCCCCGTGCAGGCCGCTCGTCTCTCCCGGGAAACCGCCAATGTACAGCTTGCTGCCCAACTGGCGGACGACGTCATCAAGCCAGGGCACGGGCTTGTTCAAACCGGAGGATCCGGCCCGCTCCGTCAGCCCGTCAACGGTCAAGGCCAACGCCGCAGATTTCACAGCCCCCCGCAGAACAAAGCTGAGGTGATGCCAGCCATCGGCGGCATCATACAGCGGCACCTGCAAACGCTCGGTCCCATCGACCGCCAACGTGACCTGTTGGTCGCCGGTGAGCAGCGCCTCCAGCAACGGCCTGCCCGCCTTGTCGCCGAGAGCAAACAGTTGTGCGGGCGGTTCCGCAGTGCTGTCCGCTTTGAACCAAAAATCCAGCGTGAAGCCGCCATCCATGGAAAGCAGCGAGTTCAACAGTTCCTCCGCAATCGCGAAGCCCGTGCCGTCCAGAACCAGCCCGCCGCCAAACCTGCCCGCATCGGGCTTGACGGCCGCGCCCCCTTCAAGCTTCGGCGCAGCGTCCTGCTGCTCCGCTGAATCGCCCGTCAGCGAATCGTTCTCGGCCTCCATAAGATCGCCTAAATCGCCCTCGTCCAAGAGAGAATCCACTTTTTCAGA
The DNA here is from genome assembly GCA_964604795.1 of uncultured Victivallales bacterium. Taxonomy (GTDB): domain Bacteria; phylum Verrucomicrobiota; class Lentisphaeria; order Oligosphaerales; family CAZSBQ01; genus CAZSBQ01. The sequence goes on from CAZSBQ010000050.1 coordinate 9,833, forward strand.
ACGGTCTTCCTCAGTTGTGAATTTCCACAGAAAAACGGCCTGGACTCCCGGTTTTCTGCGCTCGACCCACGGAAGTGAGTGTCGCGGGATATCCGCAAATGCCCGCGGTGAATCGTAGGCTTCCACTGTGGGCGTCAGCACCATGCCCATCCCCGCAAGTGCTGCAAGCGTAATGAGAAGACAGCGTCCCCTGCCGCCAGCTGTGAGATTGTGTTTTGCGAAGCCCTGCAATGTCATATTGTTCAATCCTTTTTCACCATTCGAAGTCGGCCCCGGTCGGCATCGGGGACCGGCCCCGTCGGCAGCGACAATGTCATGGCTCTGCTGCGCCGATCACCTCTGCAGGTTATCTCAAAACGAAATCTGCCGGATTGCAGTCGACAGACGCAGCGCCCCTCATACATGCCCAGCCGCTCGCATCCCTGCCCTGTCACCGTGATCGATGCCCATGAATCGACGGGCAGTTCGGCGAGCGCGGTCGCATTCGGCGGCACGGTGACGTCCCAAATCCACAGCTCGCCTTCATGCCGCCAGTGGCTGCACGCCGCGCCACACGGTGTTGTGACCTCGGCTTTCACCCAGTCAAGCCCCGGGGCGGGGAATGGCCGCAGCAACAGGCGCTTGAAACCCGCTCCCTCCGGGTGGGTGGCAATGCCGGCCAGGGTTTCGACGAACCAGCCCCCGAGAGCCCCGACCTGGATGAGCAGCGCCTCGCTGTTCATGCCGGGCCCGCGGGTGTCGCTGTCCCAGCGCTCCCAAATGGTGGTCGCCCCCTTTTCGATCATGTATCCCCAGCTTGGCCGTTCGGTGCGGGTGACAATAGTATGCGCCACGTCGGGCCGCCCCAGTCGACTGAGCGTCGGCAGCAGCCACTGGTTGCCGATCAGCCCAACGGTAGTGTGACCGCGGTTGGTTTCAAGAATGTCCGCCACCAGGTTTGCCAGGACGCCCTCGCGGTGTTCTGCCGGGACCAGGTCAAATGCCAGCGGCAGCAGCAATGCGCACTGGGTGCCGGACTCGTAGCCGGCATTGGCGGGATCGAGGAAACGGCGGTTGAACGCATGTGTCCATTGACGCGCCTTGGCCTGCCAGACTTCGGCTTCTTCAGTTCGTTCGAGGATGGTCGCCATGCGCGCCAGCAGACTGGCGCTGTGACATTGATAGGCACTGGCGATCAGCGAGCGCGAGGTGGCGCCGTGGTCGCTGCCCCCCCCGTCCATGGACGCCGCATCGCACCAGTCGCCGTAATGACCGTAGTCCGTGGTCCCGTCAGAACGCATGTGCGTTTCGAGAAACGCCATCCAACGGCAGGCGGCGGGGTAGTTGTCCTCCACGGCGCGACGATCTCCGCAATACCGGCAGAGCCATTCGGAAACGATTGTGATGACCGCCGGCCAGACCGCGTCGGTCTCGCAGTTGAAGGTCCAGTACATCGGAGCGATTGCCGGGATCGAGCCATCCTCTTTCTGAGCCAGACGGATATCGGCCAGCCACTTGCGCAGAAACGGTGACACGTGGCAATGAACTGCGTAGCTTTGTGCGCTGCACGCGGGATCGCCAAGCCAGGGCTGACGCTCGTCGCGGTCGGGTTCCATGGGCAGGCCCTGACGCAGAAACGCGCGGACTCCATGGCGCACATTCTGATCGATCCGGTTCAACAACGGATCGCTGCAGGAAAACCGCCCGCTTGTGGCCATGTCCTGTCCCACGACCAGCAGCTGAATCTGCTCGGCCGTCAGCACACCCGGCCACCCGGTGATCTGCAGCCAGCGCAGCCCCTGCCCGCGAAAGCGCGGCGCCCATGTCCGCTCGCCATTGCCGTTGCAGATATGGACATCCGTGCAAACGGCCCCGCGATTGTCTTCGGTCTTGAGTCCGCCGTCCGGGCGCAGGCTGTAGGCTTCCTCGATGCGGATTTCGGCACCGGCCGGTCCGTCGACCCGGATTTGCGGCTGGCCGTAGTAAATTTGCCCGAAATCCACTATCCACGCACCGGATGCATGCCGGCGAACCTCGACGGGCCTGACCGTTTCAATCCTCCGCGTCGGTTCCAGCATGTGCGCCTCCAGCCGTCCGCCCGGCGCATCGACAAGCTGCGCCGGTTCCCACGCCGTGTCGTCGAATCCCGGAGCGTCCCAGTCCGGCATTTCGTGGCGCGCATCATAGATTTCGCCGTCATACTCGTGGTTGGCGCGGATCGGGCCCCGGTCGGTAATGCGCCATGTGTCGTCGGTGACGATGCACTCGCTACGGCCGTCGGCATACTCGATGTCAAGCCGCAGGATGAGTTTGGGATAACCGAAATCGCGGTGCCCGCCGGGTCGCAGCGCATGAAACCGTCCGTTGCCGAGGACTACCCCGAGGACATTTTCGCCCTGAATCAGCCCATGCGTCACGTCGAATGTCTGGTACAAGGAGCGCTTGGCAAAATCTGTCTGGCTCGGGTTCATGACCTGATCGTCGGCAACGCGGGCGCCATTGAGATGCAAATCGCACACACCCAGCCCGCAAAGCGTGACCACGGCGCGGTGCACCGGTGCGGAGACCACAAATTCGCGCCGCAGGTAGCGGGCGGGCAGGTGACGGAATTCATCGGTCCGCGACGTCGGATCGGGCCGATCCAAGCCGATCCATACAGCCGGAGACCAGTCCTCCGGACCAAGGAGCCCCATGCTCCAGTGCGCAGTCCCGCTCCAGTCCGAATTCTGATCCTGGTGGTCCCACACCCGCACCCGCCAGCAAACCCACTGCCGGGAGCGCAACGGCGACCCGGCATACGGCACCAGATGGCTTTGATCGGAGTCCACCCGGCCGCTGTCCCAGAGATCGGCCCGGTCTTGCGCCAGCAGGGCGGCCGAACTTGCCGCCTGCACCCGGTACGCGCGCTGACACGCACCCGGGCGTGAATCGGCCAACTGCCATGAAAGGCGCGGCGCCAGGACATCGATGCCAAGCGGATAGTTCAGGAATTCACACCTGAGGTCTTCTGGTTGCACTGTCACTTGCCTCTCCATTTCCAAATCGTCTCATACATGGCCGGGACATTCTCCGAAGGACGAATCCGCAGCAGCATCCATCCCGTCAGCCGTTGTCGTCGCCGTCGTGCACCGGCCGTTTGACGCTCGTTCACCGTATGACTCCCTGCACTTGTGGAACTGGCTTCGGCTTATTTCGCATCGGCCGGTTGCGTCCATGCGACGATGCCGCCCGCCTGGGTGACCGCATCAATGACGTTCTGCAATCTGGTCGCGTTCATCGGTTCAGCGTAGCGGATGAACACTCGGCGTTCGGGCAGCGGCGGCGTGTCGCGAAGTTTTTGCGCCAGCCAAGTTTTGAATGCACCTGCATCCGGCTGACTCGCGCCGTTGACGGTGATTCCCTCATCGCTCACCAAAACCTGAAACGGTGCTTGGCGGGCGGCGTCACCGAACAACTGCCGGACCATGTCTACGGTGTTGCAGTTGACCGGATCGACCAAGCAGGTATCGCCGTTCAAAAGAGCCTTCACAGTTGCCTCCGGCCGCTCCAGCAGGCGTTTGACCTGCGGCCCGGCCAGAGCGGTCATGCCTTCCGGATAAGCCAGCCGCACATCGAGCCCGGACTTCCAGTGAGTTGGCGGGCCGGTGTACTGCGCAGTCACACCCCAATACTGCAGACTCTGCCACTCCGTGATGACCAACACATCCGGATGGCGGCGCTGCAGTTCCCGCAGAAGCTCGGGCTGAATCATCCGGCGGTCTCCCCACTCGCCGACAAGCCCGTGATGCTTCACCAGCCCCCAGTCCTCGAGCTTTCCGTCGCGCGACCGCGAAAAATAGTTGGTGTCCAGATAGAAGAGCGTCGCACCCCAGCGTTTCTTCGCGTAAGCGATCTTGTTGTCCAGGCGTGCCAGAACCGACCAAGCCTCTTCGGGTTCATAGATATCCCGCAGTTCCTGCGGGATTTCCGGCATCCAGTCATAGTTGCGGAACTGCACGGACCAATCGGCGCGAATCGCGGCCTCCCGCATTTCCGTCCAGGAAACCACGGGACGGCCGTCCGGCTTCAATTCGAACGGCACCTGAATCGGCGGGCGCAGACAAAAGCCGATGCGGAGTCCGGCCTCACGCAGTCGGCGAAAATATTCGTCGGCCACCGCATCCATCTCCGGCGCCACGTACGGCAGGATTCGCGGTTCGCCGTAATAGGCATGCCCCGGCTCCTGCATGCCCTCGATCTGCCAGACAATCACCCCCTGCAAGCCCTGTCGGCGCGAACACTCAATGATGCGCTCGACCGATTGCAGCATATACTTGCGCACATGCTCTTTGTACTCATCCCACTTCTTCACGTCGACACTTTTATCATGCGTGGCAAAGAACCAGCCGCGCGGGTTTCGTCCGTCGCGCCGGGCGTCGGCAATGTGAAGTGCGCCGATCGGACGACGATCCGACCACTTGAAGGTCGACGGTGCGGCTTTGCCGAACTCGCGGAAGACATCCGCGGCCAGCAGGTACGGGTTGACGTCCGCCGTCCCGACGCGCAGGCTCAGATGGTAGGTGTCATGCGCGCCAGGTGCAATCGGGCGCGAGTCCCACACCCCGTCATAGACTTCACGACCGCCGGTTTCACCCCCGGCCGCAGCGGTAAGCGCCAGCTTCCGTTCGCCGGCCGCTTCAAAACGCTGCCGCATTGGCCGATTGGGCTGCAGGCTCAGCCAAAGCACCTGGCCGCCGTCGGAAACGACCCGGCGCAGCTCGGGACCGCCCAGGTTGCAGCCCGAAATGCCGCTGCCGGAAACCGTCGCACTGACATGCTCGGCTTTCACGTCCTGCGAAAACGTCAGTTCCGCCAATTGCAGCTTGATGAACTCGATGACGCTGTCGGAATCGTTGTGAACGTTCACCTCGAAATCGAGAGCATTCGGTGCCGGGATGTATTTTACCGTGATGCGCCCCCAGTCATAGGAGAGGGTCAAGGTGCGTCTGTCGGCATCGAACGCGCGATTGCGGATCTCGACGCTGGCGTCTGTGAACGTGCGGTCATCCGCCCGTTCCCGCAGATCGGCATTGGTCGGTTCGAACCTGGCGTTCGTTCGATTGCCCGCACGGTCAGCGGTGACGACGCGGGTCACGCTCACTGTGCCGTTGGACAGGAGATCGACGCCGTCCAACGTCAAAGCGTTCAGTCCGGCGGCGTCGAACTCCGGCCTCAGAGAGACTGGCTCGGCCCGAAGGCCGGGTATCCCTGACAGCAATAACGTGATCAGACAGAGGATGACAATTCTGAAATGGTTGATGAGTGAGAAGTGACGTTGCATTGACTGTTTATGCATTTTTCGATCCCTTTCCTTGCATTCATTCACTGTCGTTCGATCAACTCCGGTCGACGACTACGTGGACGACTACGGAGGACGAGTCCGCAGCCGCAGCCATTCCGTCAGCCGTTGTCGTCCACCGGCTGTCGGTCGCTCATTCAATCAATGCCGATCGATACTGAACACCCTGCTCCGACCTTTGCCGAGGCTGTAGTACAATTCACCGTCGTAGGCATTGTAGACGATATTGCTGTGCTGCTTCTGGTCCGCGCTCTCGCGGTTTTCGACCGGTCGACCGTCCAAGGACACAGCGCTGGTGAAATCGCTCCAGACCTGCCGAATGTTGACGCCGAGCCCGGCCAGGTCGAGCTTCAACGTGCCTTCAGTCTCCTGCTCGCCGGTGTTGCCGACGCGCAGCAGCACACTGTTACCGCGGCCGGCGTTATCGCCGGCTCTCTTCCATGCCTCGACCTCGATGGCCGGGTTGTCGACACTGACCATCTTGGTTGCCTCGGCATCCGGCAGCTTGTTCGCATCGGTTATCCCCCACTCCAGCAGGCGTGTGCGTGCCGCCTCGCCTTCGGCCAGATGCTGCCAGCCTGCGTCGTCAACCGGCTCGTCCTCCCAGTCGATGGCGAGGAATTTCACGTCGTGGTAGTTGATGTCGAAGCCGCTGACGGCGCCGGTGGCCAGGTCGAGCTTCGGCGTGATCGGCGGCAAGGCCTTGCTGCCGTGTTTCTTCGCCCAGTCAAGCTCTTTCAGGAAATACATCTGCACTGAGCTGTTGTAGAACTGGCGGATGCGCAGCCGCTCCCCACCTGCCTTGATCGCGTCGGCCGGCACGCCCAGAGCTTCCAGATCGAGCGTGAAATTACCGGAGCGTGTCTTGCCCTGCCCCCGCTCATCGGGACCGTAGTTCATCACCGCAATAATCGCGGAACCGTCGCGTTTCCACATGCTGGCGATCAGGCCGGGAGTGATCTCTTTGAGCACATGATCATTCCGCCAGTACGGGATGAACTCAACATCCGTGCGCCCCATGCCCCACGCCTTGAACTCGTCGTAGGCCAGAAGGGGGCCCCGGTAATTGCCGCCAACGGCATCGTGCATCGCCGGCCAGGTCGGATTCATGAAGTTGCCCAGGTGCTGGACGTTGGTTCCGAAGGTATGCGGACAGGACAGCGCGATCATGGCATCGCTCGGGTAGACATCGATCGAGTCGGCCATCGGGTATTCGCTGTCCAGGATGGCATCGGTGAACGGCAGCATTTTCAGCGAGAAGCTGTGCGTGGCATGGCCGGAAACACCGCCGGGGTAGAGGTCGTTCTCCTGCATCATGGCCTGAACGCGCTTGTACCACTCGCGCAGATTGGTGTCGCTGCTTTCGGGTTGAATCCCACCGTCCGGCAGGCGGTAGCCGAAGCCCGCGGCCAAATCTCTGTGGAGATATTCACCGAAAGAAATGTCGAAGTAGAAATGCTGACAGCCGCCTTCCTTCACCTGCCGATCCATCAGCCAGATCGTATAGTCGCGGTACGTCTTCGACAACGTTTCACGGTTGCGCGAATCGAGCCAGTCGCCCTTGAAGGTGCTGTACGGGTTCGGTCGCTCAATCGACTTGTAGCCATAACCACGCAAGGCGATCTGGTTGCTGTTGTAGAACAGCTGCCGGTTGTTGCCGTTGTAGTAGGCGGAATTGCCGGGCGAATCCACGACCTGTTGCTGGCCGCCGTTCCAAGTACCGCCCCCGTAGGTCAGTTTTTCCGCCTTTTCCTTGCAGTAGGCATAGTACTCCGGCCAGCGTTCCGTATCGCTGAACGGCGGTGACAGCACCGTAAAGAAATCCTGGCCCGTGTCCCAGTTGACCTTGTACTTGCCGCCGGAGAACGATCCGGCCGCAGAGCGCTGGTTCAACCGAAAACCCGGCGCCAGGTGCCGGAACGGCGAGGCGTTGTAGCCGAACCGCACTGTGCGCGGCTCGGTCAGCCGAAACGGCGCCTTGCCCTCGGCACTGCCGATCAGGTTGTTGACAATCAGCACCGTGCCGGGGTGCTCGGTGTTCACTGTTCGGGGTTCAACTTCACCCTTCATCCTTCCACCTTCTTCCTTCATCCCCCCACCTTCATCCTTCATCCCCCCGCCTTCATCCTTCATCCCCCCGCCTTCATCCTTCACGAGCGCGTGCGCCGCCACCCGCTCGTCCGGCTCCCAGCCCCGGTCGGAATCCGCGCACCAGAACAGGCCGCGCTGTTCGTTGCCGACCCACAGATTGCCCACGAAGTTGCCGACGCGCCGGCCGGAACCGGTGATGCCGATATCGTCGCGGGTGTCCCAGACCTCGCCCTGGCCTTGCGGGACCTCGCCAATGGTGCGCGCCGAATAATTGCCGCCCTGGCCCATGCAGGCCATGTAGATGTCCGGGGTGCTCTGGGCGATGGGCCACTCGATGCGCAGTTCGTCAATTTCCACGGCGGGGCCCGCCGGCTCCAGGGCGGGGGCGTAGGTGAGCTCGATTTCCACCAGGCCGTCCTGCTCCATCCAGCCGGTGGCGGAGAAGGCGACGCCGGCCACGCTTACGGGCCTGCACTCGAAGTCGACGCGCCAATCCTGCTTGCCGGTCACCTTCATCTTTTTGTCCGTCGGCACGCTGTATTCCTTGCCGTCGACCGTCAATACGACACGGGCGGGACCCGCCAGCACCGGTCCGCCGTTGGCCTGAATCTGCCGCGGCAGGCCGAGCGAACCGAACTCATACACCCGCCGTGTGCAGGCAATGCTTGTCTTGCCGCCGAGCAACGAGCGTTTCACTTCCAGCGGCTCGAACGGCTCAAGCAGTGTCTCGGTATTGCCAATATCGTTGTTCCACCACTTGGCGAATTCCTCTGCCTCGTTCTTCTTCTCGAATTTGCTTGTCGCGGCGGCCAGTTCCTTGCCGGCGGCATCGACCAGCGCCAGTTCCACGGTGTACTTGCCGGGTGCGAGTTCGCCAAGCTCGATCAGGTCGTCGTACCACTGGTTGACGAAGTACTGGAGATTGCCTGACTTAATCTCCTTGCCGCCCAACGTCACCCTGTAGGTCGCGCCCGCGACCTCGGCGCCCTCCGGAATCGGTGCATCCATGGTATCGGCGCCGACGGCCAGCTTGCCGTTGGCCGGGTTGAAGGCAATCTTGGTGGCCAGATACGGCTCGTACTTGGACGGCTTCAGATAGCTCTTGTCCGTGCCCCAGAAGTTAGTAGCGAACGTGTAGACGGGCGGCGCATCGGCATTATCCGCCGGAATCACCGCCAGCTGCAGGAATCCCTTGCCTTTGCCGGCGGAGGGCAACCCTGGAAATTCTTCGGTAACGTCGAAACGAGTCGAACCGTTGGCGGGAATGGTCAGCGCCCGCTTTTCATCAACCACCGTGGTGGGCGCGTCGAGCTGCCCGGCCTGCCCCGAGGCAATCTTCGCCGCATGCTGAAGAAGCAATGACGCGTTCACCTTCACCGGCTTGTCCGAGGGATTTTGGATGACGCTTTTCAGGTTGATTTTTTCATCGTGCAGCCCGCTGATGTCCTCGATCTGAATGTAAGGGGCCCCTTCGGTGAGGACTGTGCGCGGAAAACCGTAGTGCTCGAGGTGCCCGCTGGCCGACGGGTAATCGAGCCACTGCCAGCCCGGATTCTTGACATCCGCGAACAGACCGATATCGACGCGGTCGCCAGCCTGGTGCTCAACCCGCATCTGCAGGTCTTCGAGATCCATAGCCAGTTCCATTTCCCACCAGAATTTACAGTTGTCATCAGTGTATGTACGATTGCCGATATCGAAATCGGGTGTCCAGTTGAACATCACCTGCCCGATCTCGGGATAGTTCTTCATGTATTCCCCCGCCCCGACCGAGTTGAGGACGAACTTCAGGTAGCTCGAAACCTCGTTCTCGGCCTTGTTCCGGTCGTGCATGAAAAGCCCGACCTCGAGCGCGTCGTCAAAGACCACGCTGGTGGCGTACTTTTCGCGGTACGCGCGTTTCAGGTGCGGCACCGGTTCGGTGAGGATATCCACCCGATAGGCCAGGTAAAGGTGCTGCTTGTCCCAGGCCAGCCAGAACGAAACCGGCCGATCCTTATGCTCCAACCCGCCGGTCGACACCATGCCCATAACCTTGGTTGCCGATTGCCATTCGGCGGCATTGATCGTCCCGTCAATCGTCGGCGCCTGCGACATCTTCGGGATGTTGAAGCGCGGGATGAGGCTTTCGTCGTAGCGCAACCCGCCAGTACCGGCCTGGAGCGTGCCACCGATCAGGACGGTCATCGCCGCCGCTGCTTTCAAGAGAACTGTTCTGTACATAGTTGCTTTCCTTTCTTTACTGTTCTTAGCTCTTTTTTTCTCGAGATTCGAAGTTAGTGATGCGAGAGGGGGACTTTTTTGAGGGAAAAGTCCCCCTCTCGCGCTCTCCCTTCAAAAACCTTTTTCGATCATTGCAGACGCTCGGCATTTGGAGTGCGTGCGCTCAACGACATCCACCTGATCACCGATGAGTGGCTACCGACGCCGACGCCGCAGCGCAAGACCGGCCAGGGCAACAAGCGCCAACCCAAAAGTCGACGGCTCCGGGACCATGTAACCGGCAATGCCTGATTCTGCGATAGTCGCAATGTCTGCGGTCGGCAGCGCCAGATTGAACCACGCCACGTCGTCCAGGTAGCCTTGGAGATACGCTCCGCCAGCGCCACCGACGCTGAACTCGCCTGCGGCACTTGCAAGCGTCTC
>CAZSBQ010000051.1:0-19667 GCA_964604795.1 uncultured Victivallales bacterium
GTTCGGTAGCCGAAATGCTCTCGAACGCCTTGGCGCTCGGCAATCTCGAAGGCGGCGCCGACAAGCCCGGAGGAGGAGCTGGGCGGGAAGCTGATGTTGAGATTGCGGTCGCCGACCATGTCCATCAGGAGCAGTGCGCGGCATCGTTCGAGACGATTGTCCGCGATGAGTTTTTTGACGTGATGGCGGCTGCCGTGCAGGCCGTCGCCTGCGGTGTAGCGCACGCGGGATTCCTCGCCGTCGAAAAACACGCATTCGACCGTATGCTTGGGCGGGTTTTCGGCAAGAACCTCCATCAGCGCCAGCAACAGGCCGGTGCTGGAGCCGGAATCGTTGGCGCCGACGAAATCCGGCACCTCGGGAAGATGTTTGGTGTCGTAATGGCTGCCGAGCAGAACGAAATCCTCGCCCTTGCCGGGCAGCACGGCATGAACATTGCGAAACGTCATCTCGCCGCTGTCGGTATCCTCGCTCCAGGTGTCCACGGAAACCTCCCAGCCCAGCTCGCGCGCGCTGTCCTGAAGATACCGTGCTGCACGCCGGGCACCCTCGGTGTCCGAGGCGCGGGGACCGATGCGGACAAATTCGCGGACATAGTCAAGAGCCTTTCCGCCATCAACTGTGGCCATTGGAGTTTCCTGTCCGCCAGTGCAGCCGGCGGCAACTAGCACGCCGAACACGGACGTGCGGAGTTTCTGCTTCATCATGATTCATATCTCGGTTCGGCACCCGGCTTTTTGGAGGACGGCGCCGAGTGCTCGGGATCATTGGCATCGGCCAGGTCCAGATGGACGCCCCGGCGCTGGAAGGTTGGGATGTCAAGATTTTCGCCTCGCACGGCCGTGGGCGTGGCGTGGGCGAAGATACCGAGCGACTGCTCCTGCAGGGGTAGTTCGGTCTGCACTGGCCGACGGCGCTGCGTGGGTGCATCATGCTCGTTCTGAGAACCGGCAAACGGAAAGGAACGGGCAGCGCGCTCGGATGATTCGGCTGCCCGTGCCTGCCGGCGCTCCGGACTGCGGTCCAGGTAGCGCCCCGCGATGCCGGTCAGTTCGAGCCCGTCCACATCCGGGCTGACATAGGCGCCGGTGATGAGGTGTGCGGAGTCCGCAAAGCGCTCCTGCAGCGCCGTCATGGCCGCCCGCACCTCGCCAATGGCCAGGCTCGCGTCGCCGACGATGGTCAGCAACGCGAAATCGGCCTGCTGCAGTGCGGTGTCGCCGCCGAGAAGCGGGCACTCCATGAACTGCTCCACGGCGGTTTGCCAGCGGTTTTCGCCGCGGCCGTGACCAACCGCGAGCGAGCAGGTGGCCGAGCGACGGTGGAGAAGATTGCGCAGACGCGAGAAATCCGCGGGCAGAACTCCGCGGGAGAAGCCCAGACGCCCCAGACCCAAGGCCACGCGGGCAAGAATGCCGTCGGTCATGGTGAACGCCTCGGAGACCGGCGTGTCCGCAGCCAGCGTGTTGAACAGCATGTCATTGGGCACTGCGATCACCGCGTCGACCAGGTGGCGCAACGGCTCCAGCCCCTCGTCGGCGTCGCGCTGCCGGGCATTGCCCTCAAACGAAAACGGCAAGGTCGCGGCCAGCAGCGTGAGAACCCCGTGCTTCTGAGCGATGCGCCCCACGACTTTGGCCGCGCCCGCTCCCGTGCCGCCGCCCAGGGCGGTGACGATTATCAGCAGCCGCGCGGGCTGAATCAGCTCCTCCAGCTCCCCCGTGGTGGCGGACGCCGCTCGTTCTCCGACCAGCAGGTCGCCGCCGGTGCCGCGCTGAGCGGTCCATTGGCCGCTGAGAAGAATGGTTTCGATTCCCCGGCAGCGTTCGAGCGCCTCCCGGTCGGTATCGGCCGCAGTCAGCACAATGGGCGGTCGGGCACCGAGTTCGGCGGCGTGCGCCGCAATGGCCGCGCCGCCGCCTCCGATGCCCAGAATCACGATGGGACGCTCCTCGTCCGGCTGGGCAAGCGCGTCGACGTCGACATGTTTGTTGTCAGCAGTCATAGGCGAAAGCGTGCGTTGACTGGTTTGCTCTACCATTTGAATGCTCTCTTAAGCACGCTGCCGACTCTGCGAAAATCAGCTTGAAGTTGCTGCACCACGGAGGGTTGCGGCTGTTGGGACACTTGGGTTATGAAATCGCCGTAGTGGAGCAGGCCGATGGGCACGAGGAAGCGTTCCGGATTCTGCGCATCCGACTGCAAATGCACTCTGACCGGTGCGGCGGGGCGCACCGGCATGCCCAGAATTCGCGACGCCAAGTCCTCGATGCCCGGAATGCCCACCCCACCGCCGCACAATACCGCCCCCTGCCCCGCGCGCGGCAGGGCATCCGCCGCGCGAATGTCCGCGGCAATCACCTCGAACAATTCCCGCAGACGCAATTCGATCACCTGCTCGATGGTCGCGACCGGAATGCGCCGATGCATGGCGGTGACGGTGTCGACCTCGACCATTCTTTGATTGCCGTCGGGCTGCATTGAGGCCGATCCGTACTTGCCCAAGTCGAGCAGCAGTTGCTTCGCCTTGGGATAGGACAGGCGCAGACCGATGCCCAAATCGTTGGCGATGTGATTGCAGCCCACCGTGACTTGACCGGCGTGGAAGCAGCCCGGCCCCGCAAACAGAGCGTACTCGGTCACGCCGGCCCCCACATCGATCAGCAGCGTGCCCTGCTCCAGCTGCTCCGGATACAGAGACCCGAGACAGGCGGCAACCGGAGAGAATGCAATGTCCTCGGGGGGATACCCCAACACGTCGTGAACGACCTTGCAGGGGCTTTCCAATCGACTGACGCTGCCGTAGGCCAGCAGAACTTCGGCCTCGAAACTGCCGGCCGGGTGCCCCGTGGGCGAAGCGATTTCGCGCTCGCCGTCCAGCAGATACCGCCGGTCCAGGGAATTGATGACACGGCGGTCCGGCGACAGGTTGTAGCTTTTGGCGTTGCGGATGGCGGTGACCACGTCATCCTCGTCAATGCGGCGGTCCTCCGCCTGCACCGGGGTGCGCCCGGCGTTGACCACGGTGCGGATGTGTCCGCCGGTGACAGCCAGAAAAACATCCCGCACGTGTGCGCCCGCCTCCCGCTCGGCTTTTTCCAGCGCGTCCTGCAACGCCTCGCGAGCGTGGCTCATGTCGGTGATTTCGCCCTTGACGACACCCTGGACGGGCGCGCTTCCCAGCGCCAGTATCGAAAAAGTGCCGTCACCGACCGGGCACCCCATCGCCACCTTCACCGACGAGGTGCCGATTTCGATGCCGGTAAGAACATCGGATTTGTTTGCGATGGAAGGGGACATGGACCTGCAGTGCTCTCAATCACCGTTCGCGTGGAACCAGGGGCGGTTCGCTCTTTTCCAAGGAATTCCGGGCCGACATCGGCAAGCCGATTCGCCGTCTCCGCAAGTTGCCAATATATTGACAAGCCGACGCAGAACAAGAGCGGTGCGACGACTCAAGCGAACATCGTGCCCAAACCGCAAGTCGAATCGCTAGATTCGAGCCCGGAAAAAATCATTAACGCCATTCTCAACCCGAGGTGAACAGTGTTCGTCCCCGTCCCACCGGCGGTCGCCTGGTACGCGTTTCAGCAAAGCGACGCGTTCGCGCGGACCGTCGTGATCCTCCTCCTGATAGTTTCCGTCTACGCCTGGACGCTGATTGTCGACAAATTCCGCGGCGTGGCCCGCGCCGCCCGCGCCAACCGCGGATTCCGCAGACAGTTCGAACGACGGCAGCGGATCACGGACTTGGCCGTCGACTCCGACCACAGCGGACCGCTGGCCGCGGTCTACCGCGCGGCCATGACCGAAATTATGGCGGTCTTCGACGCCAACGAGACCGCGTTCGAGGCCTATTGCCGCAAGCGCTCCCTGCCCCGCGGACTCACCCACATGGAGATGGAGCGCGTGCGCGAAGCCATGGACCGAACAGTGGCCGGAGAAATATTCAAACTGCAGAGCAACCTCAACGCGCTGGGCACGGTCGTCAGCGTCAGCCCCTTTCTCGGCCTGCTCGGCACGGTCTGGGGCGTCATGGCTGCCTTCACGGCCATGGCGCGCGGGGGGCGGCCGGACATCGCGGCCATGGCGCCGGGCATCAGCGGCGCACTGCTGACCACAGTGGTCGGTCTGCTGGTCGCAATACCCTGCGTGGTCGCCTACAACGCCATCGCCGGACGCATCAAGGCCATGAGCAACGCAATGGACAACCTGGTGGACGAGGTTGTCGACGACCTGCGGCGAGAATTGACGTGAGCACACCATGAGAGACCGCCGGAAAAACTTGGAAATGCCCATTCGGGACGAGATCAACGTCACCCCGCTGATGGACCTGACGTTTCTGCTGCTGATCGTGTTCATGATCACCGCTCCGATGATGGAGTTCGGCGTGGATGTCTCCCTCCCCGAACTCGACGCCGAAGTCCTTGAGAAACCCCAGGCGGTAACCGTCAGCCTAAATCGGCAGGGAGAGGTGTTCGTCGACCGCGAACAGGTTCCCGAGAACGACCTCGAGGAGCACCTCCGGCAGCTGGCAAGCCAAAGCCCTCCGCTCAGCGTGCGCGTGCGCGGCGACCATCGCCGCCAGTACGGCGAAATTATCCGCCTGATGCGGGCAGTGCGCAATGCCGGCATCGAGGAAGTGGCGCTGATCACCGAAGCGGAGGGGCAGCGCAATGACTGACCTGAACCTTGACATCCCCCCCTCGCGAAGCCGCACGGCACTGCTGGTGGCCGCGCTTCATGCGGCGGTTCTGCTGATGGTCTGCCTGCCAGGACTCTTCCACAAACCCGCGCCCGAATTCCTGCGTGTCCAGCTGGCTTCGCCCCGGTCGCCGATGCCGACGAACCCAGCTCCACAGCCGCAGCCAACTGCGAACGCCGCGGAATCAGCTCCCGAATCAACCGATCTCCCTCCGCCCGACCCACCCCAAAAAAACAACTGGCGCGCGCGCTCGTCCGACGACATTCGCCGAAACGCCAAACTCGATCCGGTCCGCACCACAAATCAATCATCCCAACCCGCAGCCCAAAATGAACACCCCCCGGACTTGAGCACCCTGCGCAGCGCCCTGCAGCGCGAAACCAAGGTCTCCGTCGCCGCCGAAGCCGAGAGCGCCCCGCAAACCTCATGGGATGCCGGTCCATACGCCGCCGCAGTGCAAACCCACCTCTATGAACGGTGGCAAAAACCCGCCGGGGGTTCCCCGGACGACAGCGCACGGGCGCGACTGCGCATCGACCGCAACGGGCGCGTCCTCGAAGCGCGACTGCTCGATGCCGACACCCCTGCCATGCGCCAAAGCGTCCGCCAACTGCTCGATTCGCTCACCGCCCTCCCCGCGCCCGCCGAATTCAGGCTCTCGGACTCAAGCGTCACCCTCCCCATCGTCTTCCGGCTGAAACAGTAGTGACCCGCCCCATCATGGCCCCTGAAACACCCAGCGAAACCGGCGAGCACGATGCCCACCCCGTCGAGAACCCCACCGGGCGCATCCATGTTTCCGACCGCCGAGCGCTGAAGCCCATGCTCGCCGCCCTGGCCTCCGCCGGATTCGACTTCGCCGTCGAAAACCGCGGACGAAAAGCTGTCATCACCGTCGATCCGAACCAGGAGGAAGCGGCACGCCACGAGCTGGACCTGGTGCGCCACGCCAATCGCGGCTGGCCACCGAAGGGCTCCCTGCACCCCGATTCGGCCCTCGAAGACACGTCCGACCGCGACGCGTTTTTCGCCGCAGCCCTCTGCACCCTGGCCCTGGTTGCGCTGTTCGCGGCCTGGGGACCGTATTCCGACGACTGGCCCCTGCTGGCGCGCGCATCCGCGGATGCCGAAAAAATACGCTCCGGTCAATGGTGGCGCGTATTCACCGCCATGACCCTGCACTCCGGATTTCCCCACCTCCTGGGCAACGCCCTGGCCGCCCTCTTTCTGGGCACCGCCGCGGGCCTGCTCTGCGGCTCGGGAGCGGCGTGGCTGCTGATCGTGCTCGCCGGCGCCGCGGCGAATACAGCAACAGCCTGGGTGGTGACCCCGCCCTTTCAATCCATCGGCGCATCCACGGCAACCTTCGCCGCCCTCGGAATGATCACCCTCGCACAAGCCGTCCGCAACTACCGCATGCACGGCCGCGTCCGGTCCATCTGGCATCGTTCGCTGGTCAGCCTGGGAGCGGGCGTGGCCCTGCTCGGCATCCTGGGCACCGGGGCAGACTCCGACCTGCGCGGGCACCTCTACGGATTTCTCTTCGGCGCCCTGTTCGGAGGCACCGCCGCCCTCGCGAACTCCGCGAAACTGAAACCGGGCGTGCAGTGGCTGCTCTTCACCGCAAGCTGGGCGCTGGTAGCCTGCGCCTGGTGGACCGCCGCCGCCACCACCGGCGGATAAACGCCCGGACGGGGCACCCGAAATGCCCCTGAAGGGGAACTGCAAGCTGACTCCCCCCGCGCTGCTGCAGGACCTTGCTCGAGGGGGTCGGGGGCGGGAAATTGGCTGCGACTGTGAACCGCCAAGTTCTTTGTCGTCCATCAAAATGCACGCCGCAGCCACAACCCGGCTTGCGTCCCGCTTGTTGCTGCTATATTGCTATGGTTCAGTGTTGATCATGCGCGCCGAAATGCACCGGTTGTCGTCGCCCCCCCGGCTGCGTAAAAAAATCCGTTGAGATTGACGGAAAATTGTGCTTTCACTATGACCTCTCCCATCATTACGTCTGCAGTTTCAGGTTTCCGAGTGCGGACAAGGGCGCGCGTTGCTCTCTTGCTTGCGGTGCTGGCCGCAGCCGCCTGCCCGGTAGCGACGCGCGCTCAGGGAGAGGGCGACGATCCTCTTCGCGCCGCGCCCATTGGGAATGAACCGCTCACCAACCGCTACCTGCTCCGGGAAAAGGGCATGCGCGCCCTTGACGACCGCATTCCGGCGGCCGCCGAACGATTCTTCCGGCAGTATCGCGAGGCAACCAACCAAGGGGAACCCGACTTTGCCGACGCCACGATTCTACTGGTCCGCGCACTGCTTCAGGAGGGCGATGTCGAGGCCGCGAAGGAAGCAATCACACACCACGAGGAAACGTCCGCCGGCGTGACCGATCCGTACTACCGCTTCGGCTTGCGCTACTGGAGGGCCAAGATCGCTTTCGAGAAGAAGGAGTGGCAGGCGGTGATCTCCATCGTTGAGCCGCTGCTCAAGGACGAAACGGAGAGCGAACTCCGTCCCCATGCCCTCGAACTTGCCGGTGCCGCCGCCGTGGCTTTGGAGCAGTTTGCCCAAGCGCAGGGATACCTGCAAACCCTGATGCGGGACTTCCCGAACAGCGAAGCCGCCCGCAACGCCCGCATCAGCCTGATTCGCGCCCACCTGGCCGAGGGTGAAGCTGAGCTGGCCGCCGGACTGCTGGACGCGCTCAAAGAGGAAAACAGCGATTCGCGGCGCGCCCAGTTGTACAGCGTGATGCTGGCCCTGCAAGAGGACAAGCCGGAAAAAGCCTACGAACTCTACACCGAGATCAAAGGCGACATGCCCGGCACTGCGGACGGAGACTGGTGGTTGGCGTTGTCCCACCTGACCTCACGACTCATGGCCGCCGAGCACTATGAAAAAGCTCTCGAGGTGGCGTCACAAGCAACAGAGGTCGCTCCGAACCGAGAAAAGCGGGCGAAAGCGCAGCTGCGGCGCGCACGCTGCCTGATCGAGCTGGAGCAAGTCGAACTGGCCATCAATGCCCTTCGAACATTTCAATCCGAACACCCGAATAACGAGGCCGCCATCACCGTGCAGTTCCACCTGGCGCAGCTCCTGCGCCGAACCGGAAATCCCCTCGCCGCCGCCGAAACCTTCAAACACGTCCAAACAGCCGAAACTGCCTCATCCGAACTGCGCTACCGATCCGCCTATCAACGGGGTTGGTGCTTCAGAGACGCAGGCGACTACCGAAGCGCGCGTGACGCCTTCTCCGAAGCCGCGCGCCTCGGGCAATCGCGGCAACAACAGGCCGAAGCCTTTCTGCTGGCCGGCGACGCCGCCTTTCAACTCGAAGACTACACCAAGGCATCCCTCTCCTATCAGGCCGTCGCCGACAACTATCCGGGCTCCGAGTTCGCCGAGCGCGCCCGTTTCCGGCAAGCCAGTGCGCGCATGAAGGCAGAGCTGTACAGTAACGCTGCCGTGGTCTACAAGCAGTTCCTGGAAGAGTTTCCGGACAGCGAACTGCGGCAGCAAGCCTGGCTGGAGCGCGGAATTGCGCTCAAGCGCGCAGGCGAGACCGAGGAGGCCATCGATGTGCTGGTCAGTTTCGCCGAGGAATTCCCCGACCACGACGAGCGCGCCACCGCCATGATCGAGGCAGCTATCGCCTCCGCCACCCTGGGACGCGCCGATTCGGCCGTGGCCTTGTTCGGCCGCGTCATTGAAGAGGGCGGCAGCGCCACCGCCCGCGCCCATGCCCTGTACCAACGAGCGCGCATCCGCTTCGCCGAAGCACGATACGACGACGCCATTCGCGATGCCTGGACTTTTCTCGAGGACTATCCGGACCTGCCCATGGCTGCCGACGTCCACTTCTGGTTGGGCGACCATTACGCCAACCAGGGCGAGCTTGCCCAGAGCGAAAAGTATTTCCGCGAACTCTATACCAACCAACCGGATTCCGAGCTGGCGCCCCGCGCGCTCTACGAAGCTGCACGGTTGCGCTTCATGCAGAAAAACTCCGACGGCGCCCTTGAGCTTCTCGAGGAGCTGCGCCGGGAATTCTCCGACGTGGACGAGGAGATTCTGGGGCGGGTGGAAATGCTGCACGGCGACATCCTCTCCGACGCCGGCGACCTCGAGGAGGCACTGCAGCACTATCGCGCCGGCCACTCTCTGCGCCCCGACACCAAACTGGGGCTGTCCGCCCTTGGTCGCGCGGGGGACATGCTCATGGCCCTGGCCGGACCCGAGGGGGAAAACGAGCGTATCGAGGAAGCCCTGGAAATCTTCGCAACCATCGCCTCCACCGAAAACATCCCCGCAGCCATGCGTGAAAAGGCCGTCTACAGAAAAGCCAAGGCCTATGGAAAACTGGGCAAACTGGAGAGCGCGCTCACCGAGTACCAGGACATCGTCTACGGCTACGACATCGATCTGGAAAACGGCCAGGCGCGCGACTGGTTCCACTTCCTGCGCGCAGGAGTCGACGCCGCCCGCCTGCTGACCCTGCAAAACAAACACCGCCAGGCCGCGCGCATCCTCGAGCGACTTGCCGAATCAAACATCCCCATTCCCGAAGAGTTCGCCGCCAAAGCCCGACAAATCCGCGAGTCACACGACCTCGAATAAAGGGAAGGGATAGAGGCAGGAACAATAATTCCAACAAGCAAGATGCACTGGATGCTCGCACCTGGCGCAAAGGAAAGCACATATATGAAAAAGAAAATCACTTACACTGATGAGGCTATGGACGACGTGAAGGTTGTGCGCGATTTCCTGCCTCCTCCTGAAGAACTGGCTTTTCGAGAAGAGACGGTAAAAGTCACCCTGCAACTTAGTCGCAGCAGTGTTGACTATTTCAAGCAGGAGGCACAAATCCATCACACGCCGTATCAGCGAATGATTCGACGGTTGCTGGATGAATACACCGCGCAGCATGTGCATTGATAAAAGGGATAGAAACGCCACAAATCGCCTGTCCCCAAGTTTCACATTTAACAGGCAGGGATGCCTGTTTTACGTTTTCAGGACTGCTTTGGTGGCCGCTCGCTTGCTGAGAAGGTCCTACTATACCAGCTTCCCGTCACTCTGAAAGGCTGCGGTAGTAGTCGCCGATGAGATGACGATACTCGCTGTCGATGGCGCTGAGGTCGATGTCCCGCACGCCGACGCCGCCGCTGCGAGTGGCGGATTGAACAGGCATGGGCAGCGCAACACCCTCGCGAATTTCGATCTGGCTTTCGGAAAGACGGCGCAAAACCTTGCGCCCCAGCGAGTCGAACGACTGCATGTCGGGGACGGAGTCCTCCATGCTGCGCAGATCGCGGGCGGCAAGTCCCAGCTTGCCGGTTTTTAGGTAGAGCAGACGTGCCTTGGCGTAGAGAGCCTCGGTTTCCTGGCGCAGGGCCCGACGGTCATTGCCGTGCGCGGGGGTATGCAGGTCCCGACGGGGGGAGTTGCCGAACATCCCCTGGCTTTCGGATTCGCCGCCGAGTTTTCCGCCGCCGGTGCTGCGGGCTTCGAGAGTGGACTCCTCGTCTTCGGTGACTTGTCCCTCCTGGAGGGGATCGCGGGTGCGCCGGGCGTGGGTTTCCCTGCCTTCGAGCCCCTTGACGTGGTCCTCGACGAGTTCGCCGGAGGATTGGCCCTCGCGGCCTGCGCCGCTGCGTCCGGTCATCTCGTTGTCGTTGGGCTTGGTGTTGCCGGACTTGCCCTTGGCGGAGAAATTGGGGATGGGTCCGTCCAGGACATCCCAGCCCATCACGCCGTCGGCCATCATGTTGTTGCCGGTGGCGTCCTGGGCGTCCATTTCGGCCTGCTCGGACTGATCAAGCAGGTCGCCCACCAGGTCCTCCAGCTCGTCGGGCAGGGGCACCAGGGGCATGTCGGGAAATTCGTCGGCGTCGAAGCTCTCCATGTTCCAGGCGATGGTGTCGGGTGTGTCGGGCAGCCACATTTCGAGGTCCTCGGCGCGCTCCTTGGTCTTGCGCATGGCG
Source organism: uncultured Victivallales bacterium (assembly GCA_964604795.1). Lineage (GTDB taxonomy): Bacteria > Verrucomicrobiota > Lentisphaeria > Oligosphaerales > CAZSBQ01 > CAZSBQ01. The sequence goes on from CAZSBQ010000051.1 coordinate 10,684, forward strand.
TCGAGGAAGCTGTCCTCCTTCTGGACGGCGATCTCGGCGGACGGGGCATTTTCGGAGTCCAGCGCCTGCTGGACATCCTCGAAAAGCTCGCGCATTTTGGCGTTCATCTCGTTGCAGACGGGCAATTCGGGGAATTGATAGAGGTCCTGGGCGAGTTCCTCGATGAGGTCCTTCATCTCCTCCTGCTCCTGGTCCATTGCGCCCAGCTCGTCGCGCACCTCGGGATTCTCCATGCCGCGCTTGGTGATGTCGCGGGTCACTTCGGCGATGCGTGCCTGCTTCTTTTCCATTTCCTCGAGTGCGTCGACGGTTTTGCGGATGGTGTCCGAGGCGTCGGCCACGCGTTTTTTGGCATTGTCCGCACGCCATGAGTTGAGGATGTCCAAGGCTCGAATCAGGTGCTCGAGCACGATGGATTCGCGCTCCTCGGCGAGGTTCAGTTCGCCGAGTTCGAGTTCCTCGGCGGCGCCGAGCATACGCTCGTATACGCGGGCTTCGCGCAGCGCATAGTAGGCGCGCCGCACTTGCTCGGCGAAGGTGTCCTCGCCCGGCGCGTCCATGGCGCGATTGCAGAGGTCCTGGAAGTCGAGATAGTCTTGAGCGAGTCCGTCCTGCCGTTTGGCCAGCGTGCGCCGCAGGTCCGGGTTTTCGGCCGGCGCGTCGCGCAGTTCCCGCGTGTTTTTGAGCGTGTTCCGCTGCTCCTTGATCAGGTCCTGCAGGGCCGCAAACAGGTCCACCCGCTGCTGATACCGCGTTTCGGCGGGGACGGATTCGGACACACCGGTGAGCGAGGCCAGGATGGCTTCCTGCAGCTCCACGACCCTGAGCAGGACTGTCGGCTTCTGCTCGTTCGGTTGCCGGCGGACGCGCTCAAAGGCGTCCAGCACCCGGGTCATCTCATGCTCGGCCAGGGACTGCAGGACGTTGACCAAGTCGCCCAGCGGCGGCGCCGACTCGAGCAACTCGACCGTTTGACCGCGAACCTGGCGCTGCGACGTTCGCAGTTCGAGCAGTTTTTCGACATCGAGTTCGCCGGTGAGCCGGCAGCGCTCCTCCAGGCCGCGGGTTCCGGCCAGCGTGCGCCGCTGCCGGTCGATGATTTCCGCAAGCCGGTCGCGCGCGGTCTGGACAGCGGACTCGTCGGACTCGGCCGTCGATTCAGCCGGTATGCGGATCGCCAACACGGGGGACTGGGCGCGCCGTTCAGCGGCATTCGGGCCGTTGTCCTCGGCCCAGAGGCGTAAGCGCAGTTCATCGCCGGGAGCGGGATCGAAACCGTCAAGCTCGAGAACGAAGCGTCCGGCGAACTCGGGCTGCGGCTCGGAGGGCGCGGCGGTGTTGACGGGTTGCGCGCGCCCGTCTGAGCGGACGCGTTCGATGCCCACGCGGCTGACCGCATAGTCGTCGCGTGCACAAAACGTCACGGGCACGGAATGCTCGGCCTCGGGCGCTTCCTGACGCAGCGGCGTGTCGACCAGCTGCAGCGTCGGCGGCGCGTCGGCCGTTACCCGGAACGGCAGCGAACGCCGGCTTTCCAGGCCTTCCGACGAAACAAGCCGCAACTCCGGAGCCGGATCGAGCAACGCGGGAAAGGTCACCTCAAACGACGTATCGTCGGTGCCGGCCGCCTTTTCCCCTTGGTCAAAGTCCGGATGCTGCACGGCGGCGCCGCGCAGCTCGGCGGTGGTGGTGCCGTGCAACGCGATGGTCGAGCCCTGCGGGACCGCTGGCTTCTCGGCATTGTCGGTGAGTGTTTTCCGCGGCTGTCCGGTATACTCGGGAGGAATCACCCGCGCGCTCCAGGAAGCGAGATCGGGGGGATGCTGAACAATGACCTTCTGCCAGGGTGATGCAGCGTCGCCTGCGCGCACACGATACTCGAACGAAGCGGCGAGCCCGTCCAGCTCAAACGCCGCCGAGGCAGCTTCCACGCCGTTGTCCGCCGGCGCGACGGATGTCCGCGCTTCTTCGACTTTCTCATCCGGGAGGTGTCGTCGCTGCAAGCGGGCGACGGTGGGGATTTTGCCGTCCAGAACAGCTTTGATCGAGAGAGAGCCTCCCCGCGGCACCACGGTTTCGCCGGGTTGCAGCGAAACGATCCGGGTATCGGTCAGCGGCGGCAAACCGGCCATGGGCAACACAAATCGCGCCACCGACCGCGTGGCCCCGGTGGGATTCGCAACAAACACCCCCGCAAAAATAACAGCGGCAACCCCCAAAACCCGCACACACCGAATCAGGGGCTTCGAGGAATGCAATTGCGAACCACGCAGTTTCCACATTGCTTCCGGAATCCGCTCGGAGAGACGTTCGGCCACGTGCGAGTGCCCGCCCTGTCCCAATTGAACCGCGTTGATCAGCCGGTTGTCCGCGTACGAAAGGCGCTTCTCGGCCAGCAGCGCGGTTGCCGGCAGGGAGGGTGCTCGACACCGACGCACAACCGCCAACCCAACCCCGACGGCCAAAGCAGTCACGGCGGCGAGCCAGACCGCCCAGCAAATCGCCGGCGAAAACCGCAGCCAGTGGTCGGCCGCTACAAACAAAACGAGCAGGACAGCCACGGTCGTACCCGATCCCAAAAGCGCAACCCAGGCCCGGCGGCGGGCAAAACCGCGCGACAACGCGGCCAGCTGAGTTTTCAGATGTTCGAATGCCATGGCAGGTGCTCAAATTGAGTCGGACTTGAATTCGCGCGCGAAGCGAGGACATACTTTACTTTCTCTGACATTACCGTACACCCGCGAGTTCCGTCGCGCCACCCCTGTCCCGCGCCATGGACAGGGCAATTCCTTTCTGAGGGAGGGGGAGCGGCGTGATCCCGCCCTCCAGGCGGTCTGTGGGTGTGTGGGGGGGGGGTGTGGCGGCGCGCGCAGAGCGCGATGGGCGAGACTCCGTCGAGCCCCGCCGTTGAACGAACGGCGGCGCGGGTCGCCTGCACCGGAGACCCCTTCGCCTTCGGGGGACACGCGGGGTTCCAGTGTCGGCGACCCCGGCTCGACGGAGTCTCGCCCTACAGGCGGTGGGTGTGGGTGGGGGTGTGTGGCGGCGCGCGCAGGGCGCGCGAGTTTTACATTCCCACGCAATCTATTGCAGAAAAACATTTTACAAGCTAAAAAAAGTGCCCTGCCCTGAGGACTCAGGGCTGTTGAAACTGCATCTTTCTTTTATATGGTACTGTAAATCAATGATATTATTGAGCCAATACACCTGACCCACAAAAACTTCAACAGAAGCGAGTACTTCATGCACTGGAAAGAAAACTGGGAAGAAACGCAAAATAACTTCATCGACTGGTGGAATCGCAAAGGAGTCGTCCTGGGCACCTGGGGCGGTCAGCCTGCGGGCTCTCCCATCCACGATCCGAGCGCGCAAAAACCGCAAATCAGCAAGCTGCACGAAGAGTTTTTCGATCCCGATCTGCGCGCCGAGTTGGCTCATTATTCGCTGGCGTGCATGCGCTATCCGCTGGATTGCCTGCCGTTGACGGCGCCCGACATCGGCCCCGGCACCCTGGGGCTGTTTCTCGGCTGCGAGCCTGAGTTCGACGAAAAGAACATCTGGTACAAGCCGTGCATTGATCCGGACAACCCCGAAGGACACCCCGAAATCCGCTTCAATCCGGAGACCTTCTGGTGGAAATACACCGAACGCACCCTGCGCCGCTCCGTCGAGCTGGGGCGCGGCAAGTACCTGGTCGGCTGTCCGGACCTGATCGAGAACATCGACACCCTGGCCGCCATGCGGGAGAGCCAACTGCTCCTGTTCGACATGATTGAACGCCCGGAATGGGTCGATCAAAAACTGCAGGAAATCAACACCGCCTGGATCGAGGCGTTCCAGCGAATCCACGACATCACCCACGAACCCGACGGCAGCTCGTCCTTCGGCGCCTTCCGCATGTGGGGCCCCGGCAAAACCGCCAAGTTGCAGAGCGACGCCTCCGCGATGATTTCCCCCGACATGTTCGAGCGCTTCGTGGCACCCATGCTGACCGAGCAATGCCAATATCTCGATCATTCGGTGTATCACCTGGACGGCACCCAGGCAATGGGGCACCTGGACCTGCTGTTGGGAATCGAGGAACTGGACGCCATCGAATGGACTCCGCAGGCCGGTATAGAGGGCGGCTGCGATCCGCGCTGGTATCCGCTCTACCGGCAGATCATCGAGGGCGGCAAAAGCGTCCAGGTGATGGGCGGACAACCCCATGAAGTCCGCGATCTGCTCAACGCGGTCGGCACCAACGGGCTGTATGTTTTGGCCGACATGCACACCGATGAAAACGTCGAGGAACTCCGCCGCATCCGCAGGCACTTCACCGGCAAATGAGAGGGCCAACCGGGCTCGATTCAGCAACCATCAAATAGCGGGCGCGGGCTCCGCCCCCCATCTGGGCGGCTCGGGTCGGGTAAAGATTTTCCGGGCGGACGGATACGGCGGTGAAAGCTCTGCGGGGAACGAGATGGATTCAACGCTGTCGTTCCAGGCGGCGCGTCGGGCGGCCAGGCACATGGCGACCGACAGAATTCCGGCGGACAACGGCGATTCCGACACCGCTTCACCACGGATGATCTCAATAAAATTGTCGAGCAATTTTTCATCCCCGCCGCTGTGCCCGCCTTCGACTTCGACCGTGATGTTCTCCGGATCCGCCGTCGAGTGGTGGTCGATGATTTGAATGTCGCCCCGGAAATCGAACTCGAGCGTGGCGGAATAGCCGATGACGACCGCGCCACGCTTCCGTGCGGACCGGCGGGCGATGAAGTTCTGGCTGTAGCTGGCGTGCCGACCGTCAGTGTAACGGATCAAGGCCGAACCCACATCCTGGTTTTGAATACTCTCGGAAAAACAGCAGAAATGGTCGAAGTTTTCACCGTCGAGATTGTCGACATTCGTGCCACCCGCATCGTTCTCTCGATTATTTCTGATGAATTCCGGGCTTTCCGGGCACACCCCGTTGTCCGGGCATTCCGAGCAGCGCAGGGGTTCCGGCTTTTCGCCGCCGTAGGCGACTTGCGAGGCCATGGCCGAAACCTTTTCCGGCATAACGCCCATAAGCTGATTGATCACATCAAAGTCATGCGTCGCCTTCTGCAACCATAATCCGCCGCTTTCATGGTAGTTCCGATAGTGTCCGCCGAAATAATGCCCGCCGTACGGGACATTGTTCACCGCCTGCACTTGGGTGATCTCGCCGAGACGTCCGCTGGCGACAATGGCAAGGACGCGCTGAAGGATGGGCGTCAGACGCAATGGGAACGAGACCACGATCCTGTCGTTGAGCGCGGTCGCCGTTCCGGCAAGCTCGGTCAACTGTGCGTCGTTCACGGCAACCGGTTTTTCCAAAAACATGGGCAGGCGCGCAGCTGCCGCCTGCACGGCCATGGGCGTGTGCTGGTGACAACGGCTGCCGATAATCAGCGCGTCCAACCCGTCGGCCTGTTCCAGCAGTGGAGCGAAACCCGCGTGAAAAACGGTGTTCTCATAGGGCAGGCTGCGATGGCTCAGTTGAGCCACGGCATAATCGAGATTCGCATCCGCAACCGCCGAAATCTCGCACTCGGCATAGTTTTTAAGCAGAGTTTGAAGAACGCTGGTTGCGCGAAGTCCGCAACCGATGACACCCAACCGTATTTTGTCCTTGTTAGAGGACCAGCTTTTGCGGGCGGCAGAGTGTCGCCTTGCCTGAAGTTGCCTTTCACTCTTCATTTTTCGTGCCTTTCTTGCTGTTGGCAGTTCACGGCAGACAAACGTGCCACTGCCGTGAACCATGCGCAAAAACCCCTTTTCCTGCAATAAATGCAGGGAGCGGAGAATCGTCATGCGACTGGCGGGCAACAGCGACTCGAGATCGATCAATGGCGGGATCGGCGCGTCCGCCTTCCATTCGCCGCGTTCAATGCGCTTAATAATTTCATCACAGACGACCTGATACCGAAATATGCGCTTGCCGACCATGTCATTTTCGGATGGACTTGGTCTAATCATTGAAGAATCAACAAAAACCTGTCACCATTGTTCATTCAAGGCGAGCCTCACAGGTATTGTTATATATCATCGCGCCGAATTGCACAATGTCAACCGATGCACGCCCTTTTTTCTGCAAAGCGTCGGACGCAGATAGAATCAATGTAACTCCTTGCAAGAAAAATAATTTTGACCGACAATTTGCTTTCCCCTGTTTTCCCCCAAAGCTGCAACCCGCAGTTTTCTCCAGATTTGTGCATCGCTGGAAAACAGTCGTCTCCCCGGTATAGTGACACGGTGCAAATGCCGATTCTCAGGGGGAAAACTCGAAGGGTGACGGGCACAAACAAACGGACAAACCGCCTTCAAATCATCGAATCGAACCGTAAAAGGCTAACGCTATGAATGACGAAACCTTGCGCGCCAAACTGGAGAAGAGCCTGTTACAGGTTTCCAATGAATTTCGCATCGACGGGATGATTCAGACGGCGACGCCCTATGGCAACGGGCACATCAACGACACCTTCCTGGTGCAAACCGATGCGCCCACCGCTCCCCGATACGTGTTTCAGCGGATCAACCATTCGATCTTCCAGGACATCCCCCGACTGATGAACAACATCCGGCGGGTCTGCGAACACGTGGAATCAAGAGCACCGCAACTGCCTGCCGCCATTCGCCAGCGACCACTTACCCTGATTCCCCTGAAGACTGGCGGCACGTCTGCACGCGACGAAAACGGTTGCCAGTGGCGAGCCTACGAGTACCTGGAGGGGACCGAAACCATCGAACAGGTCGAGGATGTCGAGCACGCCAGGGAATCGGCCAAGGCCTTCGGAGTCTTTCTGGACATGCTGCGGGATTTGCCGGGGCCACGACTGCACGAGACGATCCCCCGTTTCCACGACACCCCCCACCGGATCCGTGATCTGGAGGCGGCTGCGTCCAAGGACTCGGAGAACCGGGCGCTCGAAGTCGAAGGGGAGCTGGCCTTTGTACGGGAACGCATGCCCATGGCGGATGCCCTGACCCGGCGACTGGCCGCGGACGAACTGCCCGAACGAATAACCCACAACGACACCAAGATCAACAACATCCGCTTCAACTGCACCACGGGAAGGGGGGCGGCAGTGATCGATCTGGATACGGTCATGCCGGGATTGGTCCATTACGATTTCGGCGACATGATCCGAACCACGGCATTTGCAGGTCCGGAAGACGAAAGGGACTTGTCCCGCGTCCGTCTTCGACCCGAATACATGGACGCGGTATGGAACGGATTTCTGGAGGGAACCGCCCGATTCCTGACGGAGGCGGAACGACGTTGCCTGGACTTGGCGGGGCCCATCATCTGCCTGGAAATCGGCACCCGGTTCCTGACCGACCACCTACAGGGCGACGTCTACTTCAAAACCCATCGCCCACACCACAATCTGGACCGGGCCAGAGTTCAGTTCCGACGGGTCGAATTGCTGGAAAATGCACGATAGAGGCAACTATTCAGCGCCCGGATATCCTAGGCGGCCCAAGCCATGGTCAGCAAGTCCGCAGGAGCGCACCCCCGGCATGGAGTTGCCCGAACCGAATGCATGGCCGTTGGACAAAACGCCGGAATTCGGCATCAGCGGTCCAAGATGCCCAAATCCGGGATGCGTGATGGTAAATTGGTATTTTCTTACTCCCTTAGCAAAGGGATCCCACTTGAGTCCGGTGAACCCGGGGGCCACGGCGACCTTGGCTTTTTCCGCGAACTCCGCCGATTCCTTGGCGGGCGAGAACCAGCCGTTGGCGTAGCAGGGCACGATGTCGCGCACTTTGTGCCTCCGAGCAGTTCGTACACCGGCACGCCGAGGGCTTTGCCCTTGATGTCCCAAAGCGCCATTTCGATGCCGGAAAGCGCTGACATATTGACCGGACCGCCGCGGAAGTAGGTGTCGCGATAGCACTCGTGCCCGATCGCCTCGATCTCGAACGGATCGCGGCCACGCAGTTTGCGGTCGTGTTCCCGGATGACCGACATCAGGGTTGGTTCGCGGTATTCCAGCGTGGCCTCGCCTATGCCATGAAGGCCTTCGTCGGTTGTGATTTCAACAAACACCCAACGTATGCATCCGGGGAATCCTCGCGCAGCTCTCCGCCTCCGTCCCACGGCAGCAATCGGTCCGGTTCATCATCGATTTCGCGTCTGGACAACGGCTGCATTTGCAGTGCCGCCACCTGTCCGGCCAGTGACTCGGATACCTGCTCCATCAGCAGCAGGTTCTGGGAGCCAGTCAATACATACTGCCCTGTGCGTCCCCGGTCGGAATCAAGTCGTTCTTTGATATGCGGCATCGATTGCGGGGCGTATTGAATCTCGTCCAGGATCACCGGGGGTCGATAAAGGTCCGGAAATCCGGCGGGATCCTCCGCAGCCAATTGACGGATCTGCGGGCGCTCGACGGACACGTACCCGAATCGGTCGCCCAGGCACCGCTGCAGCATCGTCGTTTTTCCCACCTGACGAGCACCGTGCAGCATCACCGCCGGGAACTAGGCGACCGCCTCGCTCAGGATATTTTCCATTCCACGTCGATAATACATCTTTTGTCTTGCGCACCACGGGGGAACGGGGTACTGGGGGGTGCAGCGGCTGCAGGCATTGAGAAGCTGGGCGACAAGGCGGTCCCGAAGCGGACGCTGCTCTTCCGAATACCACAGATTGACGTGTTCGCCGGGATCGTTTTTCTGGTCGAACAGCTCGCCTTCGTCGGTACCCGGATAGACTGCGAGTCGGTAGTTTTCCGTGACCAGACAACGAGTCGGATAGCCTGTGCTCAAGGTGTCGTTTCCGATGACGATTTCGTCGTGGATACGCGCCTCGGCATCTTTGAGCATCGGCATCCAGCTTCGTCCGGGGAACAGCGAGATATCGCGTTCCTGTCCCCAGTCGTACGATAACCCGCCGCCGCCAGAGTTCCGGGAAGTGTAGGCAGATCTTTTCTTAGCGCCTGACCATTGACTCGGACACCATGGTC
>CAZSBQ010000052.1:0-8688 GCA_964604795.1 uncultured Victivallales bacterium
TAAAGCCATTGCTAACTCAACTGACCGGATCCAACCAAATTCTGTGGACATAGCTCGCGGATCCCGCTGGCGCAGGGTCGTTCGCAAGCTCACTCCGGGTACCAGAACTCGGCTTATGTTGAACTCAACATAATACGAGTTCTGGACCGAACACCCGCCCCCGCATTCCGACGCGTCAACGGTCGAGGACGGGCTCGGCTACTTCGATTACCGAGATGCGTTGTGCGGGATGATCCAAGATGCGGACACGCCCCTCACCGTCGGTGTCTTCGGCGAATGGGGCAGCGGCAAGACCAGTCTGATGCGTATGGTGCGGGACAAACTTGATCCGCCCAAGCAGCGCGATACGGAGACGGGGGACGTCGTCACGGTCTGGTTCGAAGCCTGGAAGTTCGCCCGCGAGGACGTGGTTTGGCGAGCGCTTCTGATGCACACGCTGACGGAGTTGCGGCGTAGGGTTCAGGCCGACGAGGTCGCCGCCCATTTGTTTGATCACTTGGAGGCGCGCGTCTACGAGGATGTGGACTACACGGAAACCGGACAGCTCCGCCTCGACTTGAAGAAACTAGCAACAGGTACCATCGAAGTCGGCTCCGGGCTGGTCCCCTTCGGCCCGGCCTTGGCGGGGCTTGTCAAGGGCGCGGGGAAACTCGTGGGCGGCAAAGACGACGAGAAAAGCTCGGCGGACGGCGCGAAGCTGGACGCGAACGGTGTGAACAAGCTGCTGGACAGCGTTCGGCGCGAGCGAATCGAGGTCCACAAACGCCGCATCCAATACACCGAGGAGTTCCAACGCGAATTCGAGCGACTTGTTCACGAGCACGTCTGCGACGGCAACGATGCCTCGAAGAAGCGCCTCGTGGTCTTCATCGACGACCTGGACCGCTGCCTTCCCAAAAAGGTGATCCAGGTCTTTGAGGCGATCAAGCTCTTCCTCGAAGTGAAGAACACCGTCTTCGTCGTCGGCGTCGCCTCCGAGGTCGTCCACCGGGGAATCGAACGCTGGTATGGGTTCAAGCCAGGCGACCTCGTCGATGACGGCGGCAAGGCGTTCTCCGGCACGGACTACCTCGAGAAGATCATCCAGCTCCCCTTCCGCCTGCCGACCATCGATGCCGAGCGCTTCCATCAGTTTTTGGAGGAGCACGGGCGGCTACTTCCGGAAGGCTGCTGTGAACTTCTTGCCCTGGGCATGCCGCCCAACCCGAGAAAAGCGAAGCGCACTCTCAACGTCTTCGGGCTCCTCCTCCGCCTCGGCGAGGTCCGGCTGAAGAAAGACCTCAACCCATGCCTGCTTGCCAAGATCTGCGTCATCCAGACGCGATGGCCCCGGGTCTACAACGAACTGGTCAAGTTCCCGGTCGAGTTGTGCAGACTTGAGAGGCTGTGTGAGCAAATCGATGCAGAAGTGCCAACAGATACGGCGGAAGACGACCTCCTGTATGACGTCGCCTCCGAGAATCAGGAGATCCGGCGTATGATGGCAAGCGATCCGCGCTCGCAAAGGATTGCAGTAGACATACTCAAGAGGCATTTCCACCTCTCCGTGTCGGGTGCTGTGGACACCTCGGAGCGCGACCAACAGGCGGACAGCCCCCTCTTCGAACAACTCGTCGACGAGGACGAACGGGCGCGGCGCGAGGCCTTCGCCGTCGTCAAGGAACGCGTCCAGTCTGGAGAGGGCAAAGGCAAGAAGGAACTCAGCGACCTCGCGCGACACATCCAAGACCGAGTCCTGGACAACCCGGACTGCGAATACGACGCACGCTGGCGAGCGTCCATGCTCGACGCGCTAGGACTTATCGGCGATCCCCGAAAAGCCGTCACAACGGTGGACGCCATGGAGTTCCGCACCATCCACGAAGGTCCATTCATGATGGGGAAGAACAAAGAAGGCGACGAGAAGACGCATGTGATTGACATCGGAGAATTCTGGATGGGGCGGTATCCGGTCACCAATGCGCAGTTCGCACGCTTCGTCGATGCGGGAGGATACTCGCAGGAAGAATGGTGGACGGAGGCAAGGGGGGCTGGATTCTGGACCGAAGAAGGGGTTAAGGGAAGACATGAGCGCGAACCCCACAAAGGCCTGCCTAAGTGCGGGGAACCGTTTTGCCTTGACAACCATCCCGTCGTCGGGGTGAGTTGGTACGAAGCCCTAGCCTACTGCAAATGGCTGACCGACAAACTGCGGACTTCACCGAAAACGCCTCGCGAACTACGCAAGCGCCTCGACGAGGGCTGGGCGGCTATGTCCACAGAATTTGGTTGGATCCGGTCAGTTGAGTTCGCAATGGCTTTAGTACCAACGGGCATCCCTGCCTGTTGTGAATTTCTCTGCACCCAGGATGGCCGCAGTACGTAAGCAATCCAACCAAATTCTGTGGACATAGCTGGGCGGTCTGGCTGCCCAACGAAGCGGAGTGGGAAAAAGCCGCGCGCGGCACGAAGTACACCCGGAGCTGGCCCTGGGGCGACGAAGGGGACCTAGAACGTATGAACTGCGCTGAAACCGGCATCGGAGCGACGAGCGCCGTCGGGTGTTTCCCGAGGGGAGCGAACCCCGAGACGGCGTGCGAAGACATGGCTGGCAACGTCTGGGAATGGACGCGGAGCTTGTTGAAAGACTATCCCAACGATCCGAAAGACGTGCGAGAAGGCTTGGCCGCCGGCGACGACGAGCCTCGTGTTTTGCGCGGCGGCTCGTTCGTCAACGGCTACCGAAGCACGCGTTGCTCGTCCCGCCTCGGGGACTCCCCGGGTCGCCGGTCCGTCGACTTCGGTTTTCGTGTTTGCCTGTCCCCATTCGCTCCCTTTGAACACTGATCTTCCGGCGTCGCTCTTCCAGCTATGCCGGGACAGGCTGTTCTCTGGGGTCTGGTTCTCTGGTCAACACTGCGCGAAGCGCGGTCGCGCGCTCTGACCTCTCGGCATCGCTCCTCGCGCTACAGAGGGGGTTGCCTGCAAGAAGCGTCGCCCAACGGGCAGACAACGACTCATAGATGGGGCCGTTTGTCCGTTGATTGGCAAGTGTAAGGTGATCCCTCGGCTAGTTACCCAAAGCCCAATCACACATGCACTAAACACCTTCCGCGAGAAAAGGCGACAACCGTTCCACGTCGGCCACGTTTTCGAGTTTTACCGTCCAATGCTCCGGCTGTGGTTCCTTGAAGCTCGGGAACTCTTCGGTCAAGTCTTTAGGCGAGTACTCCCCCGAACGAGTGACGGCGGGCATGAAGTAGAACAAAAGGGAACGCCTGTTGACGATAAAGGCAAAGCGCTGCACCTCATTCGAGTCGTAGAAGCGGACGGCGCGGACCTGTCCCTGCCGCGCGGTTCGGCAGCGAATCTGTTTTGAGCATGCCGCCATGCCGATGAGGCACCAAAACGCGCTGCGGAGAGGGGGCTCGCGGATGGATTCAGACCACTGCGAGTAAAGATCGTTGTTGTTCGAATCAGTCAGCATCGCCTGCTCCTTGGCCCGAATGATATTCGACTCGGGCGTTCTCTTGTACTCCGATGCATGGACTGCCTCCAGCGTCAGCCGCAAACCAACCATCCGCCGCAAAGCTTGTCAGTTGTCTTCTGTGCTGGCGGTTAGAAACACAGCGTTCCGGGAAAAATGTGCCGGAATAACTCGCTGCCGCCCCGCCAGTGGTTCGCCACTGGCTCATGATTTTTTGGGGCCACTTGAGGGCCACTTCCCGTTGTGGCAAACTATAGTAGAATTGTGTTATTTGAGGCTGGAAGGTGGCACCCCGGGCAGGAATCGAACCTGCGACCAATGGTTTAGGAAAGCATTGCCTTAGCCTCAAAACGGAAAACCTGTAGCCATTATGTAGCCGTTTTGTGCTTTCATCCCGCCGGAACTGTGGTATATTGTAGCATCGACCTACATCACAACCCACGGAGATCGGCACCATGAAGACGACGCAAGGCGAACTATACACTAGGCCATCCAAGCGGCACGGGCAAGTATACTATTTGAGGTGGCAGGCCGACGGCAAGCGCAAGGCCAAGGCGCTGAAGGACGAAGAAGGGAGTCCGATCACCAACCGCCGCGATGCCCGCAAAGCGGCGGACAAGCTATTGGCACCGTATCGGGCAGGCGACGAAGCAGAGCGACACCGGGCGCTGTTGCATGGATATACCGACGCGCTGGAAACTGCCCGCCAACTCGAAGAGGAATCACGCGAGCGCATCACGCTTGCAGGCGCATGGGACTTGTTCAAAGACAATCCCGAACGGCGCAAGTGTTCCGACGTGATGCTCCAAGACTATCATCGGCGCTGGTTCCGCTTTGTCGGCTGGATGCAAGAGCAATACCCGTCCATCACCACGATGGAGGGCGTAGACCGCACCCACGCCAAAGCATTCGTGCAGGAATTGGACGCTGGCGACCTGTCCGCCAACCGCCGGAACAAGATCGTGACGGGATGCCGGATGGTGTTCTCTTTGTTGGCAGAGGACTGCAACGGGATGCCGAACCCGTTCCGCAACATTCGCAACCGCGACCTAACCACGCACGGCCACCGGGAACTGTCAGAGGGCGAATTGCTCAAGGTCTGCCAGTCCGCCGAGGGCGAATTGCGTACCTTGTTGGCGACCGGCATGTATACGGCGCTGAGGCTTGGCGATGCCTGCCTGTTGCGCTGGGAGGACGTGGCACTGCATACCGGGCGAATATCGATCATCCCCAGGAAGACAAAACGCACGAACAAGCGCGTAAACATCCCGCTGCATCCCGTACTACGTACCATCCTTGAAGAGACACCCCAGGCCGACCGCGCTGGATATGTGGTACCCGGACTTGCCGACCGCTACGAGCGCGACGCGGGCGGGGTGTGCAAGATCATCCGCCGTCACTTCGAGAAGAACGACATCGAGACCCAGGAACGCCACCCCGACCAGAAGCAGGCTACATGCCTCGTGGGATTCCACAGCTTGCGACATTCCTTTGTGAGTATGTGCGCTGAGAAGGGCGTTCCCCTGCCCGTGGTACAGGAGCTATGCGGGCACGGTTCCCCGGCCATCCAGAAGCACTACATCCACTTGGGCGCGGATGCCGCCGGGCAAGCGATGGAGGCCCTACCGTCTACATTCGGCACCCAGGACACCGCACCCGACCCGCTGAAAGAACTGGCGGACATTGCCGCTACATTAGACGAAGACGCGAAAAACACACTAATAGTATATGCCCGTCAGCTTGCGGAAACCACGAAACCGCAACAAGATACAAAGAAAATTCAAAAAAAGCTACAAAAAAGCAGGGAAACCGCTTGAAACCTTTCTGAAAATGAGTATATTGGATGGTATGGACAGCGAACACACAACTTGTAAAATCTGCGGAGCAGGCCCCCCGGTCTCGAATCGCTTCGGGATGCACGCGAGTTGTTCCCGCCGTCTCGATTGGGCGCGTCGGACGGCAAAACACGAAGACATCGAGGCGATACTGAACGACGATGGGGCCGACTGCATCACCGGCAACCCCGAAAGCTACACCCCGGAGCAGGCAACAATCAAGGCCGCCGAAATAGCGGTACGGCCGTTCCCCGGCAAGGCGCGTGAGAAACGCGGCTGGAAATATCGACGAAAAACTGAATAGGTCCGGTTGCGACCGGGCCGGTTCCTAGAATCGCACTGCGCAAGCATGGAACCACCGCTTAATCAGCGGGCCAATTCTGGCAGGATAGTAACGACAGAAAGGCGGCTATTCGAGGCATAAATGTGTCTCGGATGGCCGTTTTTTTTTGGCCGTCCGGGCACGCACTCGGAGGCCGAAACGATGAAGTTACAGTCCATCCCCCAACACAATTTGCAGGCAGCCGTGGCGATTCTTTCGCCATACTGCGGCGATCTCTCCCCGACTGCGCTGGTCAAGGCTTTGAGAAGCTATGACCCAAACCCGACCCGCTCCGCCGAACGGTTCCTGACCAAGCATCAAGCCGCTGAACTGCTGGGAGTTACGCACTTCACCGTCACCCGTTGGGCGCGTGAAGGCACCATCCCCGCCAAACGGATCGGCAACGGCTGGCGCTTCCCGTTGAGCAAGCTCGAGGCGCTTGGCGACGGGACCGGCGGGGAGGGCTAAGCCATGGGCGCGGACGCAACGACAATCTTGTCGGTGCCGGTCAGTGACCTCACCCCCACGCCAGAGAACTCACTCGTCTACCGTCCCCCGGAAACAGCCAGCGAATTTGACGACCTGATCACCGACATCCGGCAGAACGGGATTCATCATGCGCTTATCGGTTCGGCGGACGGCTATGTCCTGAGCGGACACCGACGGCTGGCAGCGGCGCGGGACATCGGGCTGACCCGCGTCCCCGTCCAATACAGCGACATCCTCGTCGGACCTATGACGCAACAGGAGCGGCTGCGGGTTCTGACATCCTACAATGCCGGAACTCGCGAGAAGACGGCAGGGGAAAAGTTGCGTGAGGCCGTGGCCATTGTTGACCCGGAACAGGCGGTCAGGGATGCGGAACGACGGCGGGCAAACCATGTTTGCGACAAGACGCAAACTTTCCCCGAGCGGGTGAAGGCGACGGGATCGTCGAGACGTACCGACCCGGCAAAACAGCGGCGCGAACTCTTCGAGGCCGCCTATGCCGTGCTGCACGATCTCCACGAGGCAGACCTGTTGCCGGTCTCTGTGCGACACGTCCACTATAAGCTGCTGCGGTCCGCTCCCAGGACCTCCAGCGGCAAGCGCGGGCATCCATACGGTAGGCACAAAGACGACTGCGCGAAGCTGTCCAAATTGCTGACGGATGCGCGATCCGCCGGGCTCGTTCCCGAAGGCTGGATAACAGACGAAACCCGACCCCGCGAAATACTCCCCGCACAGACATTCCCCGACTTTGTCCGGACTGAAATTGACAACCTATTCGGCAGATACTTCTCTGACATCCACCGCTGTCAACCCCGGCACGTCGAGATTGTCGTGGAGAAGAACACGGTGTTTCGACTGCTCGCCGACAAGGTAGGGCACAAGCTGCGCCTTCCGATACAGGCCGGGCGCGGATACTGCTCTTACCCGGTGACCGCCGACATAGCCGAGCGGTTCCGGGAGTCCGGGAAAGCTGAACTCGCCATCGTCTACGTGTCCGACCTAGACCCCGAGGGCGTGAACATGCCCGAGGCCTTCCAGAAGTACTTCGAGGTCGACCACGGCATCACCCCGACCACCATCCGGGCAGCGGTGACTCCGAAACACGTTCAAGACTTGGACTTGTTGCCGGATGCAGACGCGAAAGTGTCCTCGTCCCGCTATGGCGCATTCACGGCGGCATACGGCCATGACTGCTACGAACTCGACTCCATGCCCGCCGACGCTCTTGTCGAGGCCGTGAAAAGCACCTGTATGGACGTGCTGGACGCGGACGTACTGAACGAGGCGTTCGAGGCGGAGAGAGTCGCAGACGTGACGCTCGCGCAATATCGCGCGGCTATCGTCAACTTTGTGCAACAGGCCGGGATCGTCGAGGACCTCAACCTCCTCGGAGGGCCGGACCAATGACACGCGACGACCTCATCCGCGAAATCAACCGCCTAAGAAACCGCCATGTGGCGCGCACGTTGGACGCGATAGGCGACCCCGACCACCGGACGGTGCAGGCCGTCAAACGCGGTTTCAGCGAGATACGCGACGACTTCGAGAACATACTCAATGCAGGATATACAGGCCATGAGCACAACCACCGATAAAAGGTATGTGAATTTTCCCGTGAAACTCTTAGCCAGCACCATCAACGACCCGGCGCGCGGACTGCATAACATTGCCTCGTTCGCGCTGGTCGAATATGCCGGGCACTGCCCGCCGGAAGATACGCTAGCGGCGTTGGTGCAACTGGCGTATGTCGCGACCCAGCGACCCAGCGAGCACCTGCCCGAGGATATGGCGGCCATCGTTGAGCATCACGAGTTGGACTGTGTCACCGATGCATGGTGCAACGCGGACGGCGACGGAGCCGCGTTTGTCGAGAATGCTCGCGACATCCTCGGAGGTGTGAAGCTGTCTGCTCGTGAAACATCGGCGCTGGCGAACTGGTACGCGCTGAGCACGGCGGCAAGCTACTTCAACAGGCGGATCAGCGACCATCAGGCCATCCGGAAAACCCACCGGCGCATCCGCCAAGAACTGGACAAACACGAGGCCGAACATGGCCCGCTCGCGTGGTGCAGCGTGCCCGCCAGGTTTTTCTATGAGGTGCACGACGAAGGCCGGGACGTGAATCTGTTCCGAATGGTGGGCGCTGTCCGCTCCATCGTCGGGCGGCATGAGGTGGTGGGGACGACAAGACATCTTATTTGGGCGCGAATGCTTGGAGCAAAAACCCAGGCTATAGCCGGGCGCATGGCGGCAGAGGATGAAGCCATCGCCACCGAGCGGGCACGCGGCACCCGGAAACGCTTCGATCTGTTGATGAAGAAAGCCATCAAGCGCGGTTTCGTTGCCAAGAAAGCCGACCCAGGTTTCCAACGCATGTATCTGTCCACCACCTTGCCAGACGCGGCGGCCATTGCGGAATGGTGGAGCAAAAAACGGAGGCGGCCATGAGGGGGCAACTTTATAAAGGCGGTTATCACGGAATGTCAAGAGGAGGGGGCAACGTAGGGGGCAACGTAGGGGACAACGTAGGGGACAACGTAGGGGACAACGTAGGGGACAACGTAGGGGACAAC
>CAZSBQ010000052.1:8788-15040 GCA_964604795.1 uncultured Victivallales bacterium
GGACAACGTAGGGGACAACGTAGGGGACAACGTAGGGGACAACGTAGGGGACAACGTAGGGGACAACTTTATAAATACTCTTAATAAAGGCTTTTAATAAATGCTTTTAACTAACACTCTAATTAAGGCACACCAACACCGCTCCGCGCTGTCAGTGTGTGTTATGGCGGCAGCTTTCATTTTCCTGTTTTCACCAACCAACCGACCGAGTACAGAGACCAACGCATCCGGATCTGTAGCTGGGGTGGCAGCATGAGCATTCACAGCCAACGCAAAGGCAGGCAGGCCGAGACCGAACTAGCTGCCAAATTGACCGACATTGGTTTTCCATGCCGTCGGACATCAGCGCAATATCTGACAGGATCACAAGCTCCTGACGTATCTGGAATTGACGGTCTGCATATCGAAGCAAAGCGCGTCGAGAGATTGAACATCACCCAAGCCCTGCAACAGAGTATCCGGGACGCTGACGACCACGAAGTACCAGTACTCGCACACAGGCGAAATCGCGAGCCGTGGTTGATCACCGTCCGATTAGACGACATCCACCGGCTCGCCGAAATCGTCCTCGAGCAGCGAGAATCGATCCCGTTCTGAAGACAATCCCCGCCGGGACTGGCCACCCCGGGACGCGGGCAACCAACCCGGCCACGGAGCACAAACAATGTTGACAACATCATTGCTGGTTTTGCTCATGGCGCTTTCTTTGTGCCAATTCAGCATCTGTCTGAGCGCCATCCACGACAACACAAGGAACTCATAACATGAAACACTTCAGAGTCCACTATACGGAAGGCGCGCCACCGGACGGCGGGCTGGCGGTCATGCCTCCCCCACCGAACAAAACCGAAGCGCACAATTCCTGCGGCGACTGCAAGCACCTGCGGCGGGACGGCACCTGCTCCCAGCGAGGCACGCCCCAAAGCAGGCACGACGACGGATGTTTTCTGTTTCAACCAAAGGAGCCCAAACGATGAGCAACCACACCCAACACGCAACCTGCCAAATGTGCAAATGGTACTATGCTGACCCGGACGGGCCGTCTGGCGAATGTCGGCGGCACGCACCCACAAACACCCGGTTGAACCAATGGGGCACGCATGTTCGATGCTGGCCGGAAGTCCTCGTTGATGACATTTGCGGCGACTTCGAACTGGCGGCGGGCGGGGCGGAAATTACAGCAAAAGGCAAAAACTGACAACCGTACAGTCAACCCTTTTTCAAAAAAACGTGAGTTTTGAACTTTTTTCTGGAGGTGTGATCATGGGACGCAGAGGCCCGAGGCCCAAACCGACCGCCGAGCTGCTTCAAATCGGCAACAAGGACGCGTTGCGGCGGCGCCAGCACGAACCGCGACCGGAAGCGGGTTCCCCCGGCAAGCCGTCTAACCTGTCAGAAGTTGCGGCAATCGTCTGGGATCATTACGCGCTGATGCTCGAGAACGTGGGAATCCTCACAATAGTCGACGGTATCGCACTACAACAACTTTGCGAATGTTTTTCGGAGTGGTTCAAGTACGATCAGGCGATCCGCGAAAGCGGCGCAACGTACACGACACCGAGCGGCATGATTCGCGTCCGTCCGGAGGTGCGTTTGCGCACCGAGGCGCGGCGGGACTTGCTTCGACTGCTGAAAGAGTTTGGATTGACCCCGGCGAGCCGTCCAAGCGTTCGTGCGGTGGAAACTGGCAACGCAGATACCACCGATTGCATAACTTGACAAACAGCGACACACCTGTATATTTCTTGACATAGGGCCAAGCCCCGCCGACAAAACAGAATGCCGCTAAGACGGTCGTCGACGCTCAAACGCGTCGGAGGCCGTTTTTTTTTGCGGCAAAAACAACGCAACCACCTATGAGGTAAAGCATTATGAAGAAAGAACTCACAAGCAAGACATCCGCACGCGAACTGCGGGCACAAGCACTCGACAAGATGCACGAGCTCCGCGACACGATGAAGTCCGAAAAGCGCGACTTGATGACCGTCGAAGAGCGCAAGGCGTGGGACGAATCGAACGCGGACTTCGACCGCGCTCAGGAATTTATCGAACGAGACGAGCGCCAAGCCACGCTGCGCGATGTTCGACCCGATGGTATGTCCATCGGCGGCGAATTTCACCCGACCGGCGGCGGCGGCGGACTGCCCGACCTCGAAGGTGCGCGCGCGCTGGCAGGCTGGGCGAAACAGGCAGGCGGCGGCATTCCGACCGCTGAGGAGCGCGAGGCGTTGGGCGCCAGCGGAATGCAGGTCCTCGGGGACGGAAGCCTGCGCATGAATCTTCCAGCCCGCCGCTCGCCTCTGACCGGCATCGAAGAGCGCGCACTTGGCACGGCGCTGGATGCTTCCGGCGGAGTAACTGTTCCGGTGTCCGTGATGCAAACGCTGGTCAAGGCCAAGTTGTCTGTGGGGCCGATGTTGGACTACGTTCGCGTTTTGCGCACTGGCAGCGGCGAAACCATGAGCGTCCCGACCTGGTCCGGCACGTCCGAGCGCGGCGAGCTGACGGGCGAGGCGTCCGGCGTGAGCGACGACAACTCCACCCCATTCGGCGAGGCGACCCTGTCCGCTCTGAAGTGGGATTCCCGGTTGATCAAAATTTCGATGGAGCTTCTTCAGGATAGCGCCCTGGATATGGCCGCTGAACTCGGGAAGGAAATTGGCGAGCGGCTTGGGCGCGCACAATGCTACTACCTGACCGCCGGAAACGGCACCAGCGAGCCCGAGGGCATCCTCGAGGCCGTGAGCACAACCAGCGTTGACGCGCTGGACGTTGACGCGCTGATCGACCTGACCGCGCTGATCGATGAAGGACATCAGGCGAGCCCGAGCTGTGCGTTCTTGCTGAATCGGCAAACCCGAGCAAAAGTTCGCAAGCTCAAGGACGACCAAGGGCAATACCTTTGGCAACCGTCCGTCCGCGCTGGCGAACCGGACAGCCTGCTTGGCTTTCCCTGCCTCGGAAATCCGTACCTGAGCAGCACCGCGACCGCTGGCACCAAGCCGGTCGTGTTTGGCGACCTGTCCCGCTGCTTCCTGCGTGAAGTACGAAGCCTCGACATCCGGCGGCTGAACGAGCGGTTCATCGACTCGGGGCAAATCGGGTTCCTTGCGTTCATGCGCTTCGATAGCGCGGTCGTTGACCCCGGCAGCAACGCGCTTGCCGTGATGGAAATTGCGTCTGGTTCCTGAGCATAAGTCCGGCGGGCGCTTTGCGATTTTCAGCCCGCCAACGGACAAGCTGGCGAGTGTCCGTGCCAAACAACCCCAGCAGTTGAGGGTCGCGATTTTTCATGTTGCGAGTGACTCAGCAGGCCGTCCTCAGCAATGGGGGCGGCCTTTATTTTGCCGCACACGGGCAAAGGCACCCGCACCCGACCGCGTACCCGGACAGAGGCGCGACGGCCAGCACGCGGCAACTGTGGCGGTATGCTGCTGCAAAGCTGGTACAGGCCGGAATCGCGGAACCAGCCTTCGGCGAAGTGGAATGCTACATCTGTAGCATTTTTTGCCACACGCCCCTGTTGATGCTGTTTGGCTTTTTTTAAAACTTCTGTAGCAACACTGTCCGCCAACAGTGCATACTGCGAAACTGCCTGCCTTGACCACCCGACGCGCTCCCCGATCTTCGCTTGCGTCAGGCCGTGTAGTAAATCCCCGAAAACGGCGGGCAACTACGCGACCAATGGTTCGACCAATGGTTCAGAATTTTTTGTAGCCATTATGTAGCCATTATGCGCGTCTTGTAGCCGTTTTGTAGCCATTTTTCGTTGTGGCAAATTATAGCAGAAGTGTACTATTTGAGGCTAGAAGCTGGCACCCCGGGCAGGAATCGAACCTGCGACCAATGGTTTAGGAAACCACTGCTCTATCCCCTGAGCTACCGGGGCGTTATGGGACATGTTTTATGGTGCAAGTCTCTGCAGTGAGGGAACGTGCTGGAATGGTTGCCGTCGGCTGAATGCGTCTTTTCAAGCAAAATCGCTATTGTTGTATCGTGCAGTATTGTATTTATGTTGTTTTCGGTCAAACACAATGCCAAGGACTCAGTATGACACGCCGCGCAAAAATCACCGAGACAGCGACGATGCCATGCAAGAAAATCATCCTGTCTTTGTGGTAACATACTACGATGATGCGAATATGCGCGGGTGGTAACGCGAGTGACAGGCGCGGAAGCGTCGAGACTTGGAGTCTCGCGAAGCGGAAAGAGCGCGGTTCGGAACCGAGCAGGTTTCGGAGCGTTCCTGGACGAACGCAAGCCTGAAGTAACTGGTCGACCTCATCGAGAACACGCAAAAGGAGAAAAACCCATGCATGCACGACAAATTTGCCCAGGCATCGATATAATCGCCAATGTTCACTGGGAGCGGCGGCTGTTTGATTCACTGATCCCGCTGCCGGACGGCACCAGTTACAACGCGTATCTCGTTCGGGGCTCGGAGAGCACGGCCCTGGTGGACAGTGCCGATCCGGCACTCCGCGACGACCTGATGGAACAACTGCAGGATGTCGAACATATCGACTACATCGTGTCGCAGCATTCCGAACAGGACCATTCGGGTTGCATTCCCGAGCTGCTCGACCGCTATCCGCAGGCAACGCTGGTCTGCAGCAAAAAGGCCGAGGACTTTCTGACAACTCACCTGCACGTGCCATCAGAGCGCGTCCGAGTGGTCGAGGACGGGGAGGGTGTTTCCCTCGGCGACAAGACCCTGCAGTTTGTCTACACCCCCTGGGTGCATTGGCCGGAGACCATGTGCACCTATGTGCCGGAGGACAAATGTCTGTTCAGCTGCGACTTTTTCGGGTCTCACCTGGCCACAACGGATGTGTTCGTGACCGACAAGGCCCGAGTGTACGAAGCCGCCAAGCGCTACTACGCCGAGATCATGATGCCGTTCCGAAAAATCATCCGGAAGAACCTCGACAAGATCGCGGATTGCCCGTTCGACATCATCGCACCCAGTCACGGGCCGGTCTATGACGATCCCGAGTTTATCCTCGACGCCTACCGGGATTGGGTGTCGCCAGCCATGAAGAACGAGGTGGTCCTCCCCTACATCAGCATGCACGGAAGCACCGAACGCATGGTCAAGCACCTCATTGACGCCCTTGCCCGCGAAGGAGTCACGGTGCATGCCTTCGATCTAGCAGTGACTGACATCGGCAAGCTCGCCATCGCCCTGGTCGACGCCGCCACGCTGGTGGTCGGCACGCCGACAGTACACGTCGGTCCGCACCCGGCGGTCTACTATGCGGCGCACCTCGCCAACCTTCTGCGCCCCAAGCTCAAGTACGCCGCCATCATCGGCTCCTACGGCTGGGGCAGCAAGGCCATCGAGCAGATCACGGAACTGATTCCGAACCTGAAAGTTGACGTGCTGGGCACGGTCCTGCACAAAGGCGCGCCCGACGCGGAGACGTATGCGCAACTTGACGAACTCGCCGCCGCCGTGGCGAACGCGCACAAGGAAAACGAGTTGGTGGCCCCATGACCAAAAATAACCACGGAAAACACGGAAGGCACGGAAATGATAGGCAAGGCAAGGCAAGGTGCAAATTGCGGGCAGAACAGGAAAGTGTGTCTCTTCGCCAGGTCTAAAGCTTTGGCTTTACAACAATCTCCAATTTCCTTGCTTGCCTTCGTTTTCCGTGTTTTCAGTGCCTTCCGTGGTTGAAAAGAAGAACGTAGGCAGCGAATCGGTGGCAACATGATCCAAAAAAGAACCACGGAAAACACGGAAGGCACGGAAGTGGGGAAATTAATGCATGAACATGAAAGTTATGCGATCCGCGGGGCGGTTTTCGAAGTGTATCGCGAGATGGGGTGTGGTTTTTTGGAATCCGTCTATCAGGAATGTCTGGAGCAGGAACTGAGGCTGCGCAACATCCCATTTGCCGCTCAACCGGAGCTGACGCTGTGCTACAAGGGGGAGCGACTTCAGCAAATATACAAGCCGGACTTTGTGTGCTATGACAAGATCATCCTGGAGCTTAAGGCCGTGAAGGAGATCGCGCCGGAACATCAGGCGCAGGTCATCAACTATCTGAAAGCGACCGGAATGAAGTTGGGCTTGCTCATCAACTTCGGTGCCTATCCGAAAGCAACCGTAAGACGATTGGCATTATGAAAATGCGCACGACGAAAAAGAACCACGGAAAACACGGAAGGCACGGAAATGATAGGCAAGGCAAGGTGCAAATTGCGGGCAGAACAGGAAAGTGTGTCTGTTCGCCATGTCAGAATCTT